>NZ_JBWKKF010000004.1:166347-500281 GCF_056431745.1 Amycolatopsis sp. NPDC045836
ACGCCCTCCCCCCCCCCCACACACCCCCCCCCCCCCCCCCCCTCCCCCCCCCCCCCCCCCCCCCCCCAACCCCCCCCCCCCCCCCCCCCCCCCCCCCTCCCCCCCCCACCCCCCCCCCCACCCCCCCCCCCCCCCCCCCCCCCCCCCGGGCCCCCCCCCCCCGGCCGGGGTGCAGGCGGTCAGACCGGGCGGACCGGCCCGTTGCGCACTTCACGGTGCACCGCGGCCGGCTGCCCGGCCGCGCTGCCCCCGACATATCCGTTGATGTGCAAGGAAACCGCGCGGATCGTGCCGGAGTCACCACCGGCCACGTCGCGGGCGTGGAAGGTCCAGGTGCCGTCCACCGCCCCAGTGGTCAGCCCGGACAGCGCCGCGGCCGGGCGCCACGAACCGGTGAACGGCGCGTCGGAGAAGGACACCGAGCTGAACGCCCGCGCCGCCCCGTCGGCGAACACCACCTGGCACAGGTTGTTGCCCGAACTGCCGTTGCGCTGGAACACCACCGCCTGCGCGCCCGAGGGCGCGGTCAGCGTGCCGACCAGGTCCCCGACGTAGGAGTGGCTCAGCCCAACCGTGGTCGAGGTCTGGTCGGTGCTGCAGGTGCTGCCGTCCACCGACAGCGTCAGCTTCGACGCCCGGCCGACCCCGGCCACCTCGATCGGCACGCTCACCCCGACCTGGTTGTTGTCCGGGATGGCCACCGGTGCCCCGGTGTAGGCGAAGTCGGTGGCCACCGGGGAGGGCTTGCCGACCGGCAGCGGGAACCGCACGGTGGTCGGCGAGTGCGCCCCGGCGAAGCTCACCTTGGCGTCGAGCAGGACCGGCACCCCCAGCTGGTGGTTCGCCGGCACGCTGATGCCGAACTCGTTGACCCCGGTCTGCTTCGGGCTGATCGTGCCGTAGGACTTCGACCGCGGGGTGATGCTCACCCCCGGCGTCGGCGAGGTCAGCACCACGCTGGTGGACACCGCCGCGCCGTCCCCGGTGTTGGTCACCGGCAGGTTCAGCTTCGCGGTCTCACCCGGGTCGAGGAAACCGTCCGGCGCGAGCACGGTGGGTGCCTTGGCCACCGCCACCGGCTGCGGGCTGGCTCCGGTGTGGGCCAGCACCCGGTCGGCCAGCAGCACCCCGGCCCCGCTGAGCACGTCGGTACCGGCCAGTTCGATGTCGGCGGCGGTGTTGACCAGCGCCTCCCGCATCTCCTTCGGGTGCAGGCCCGGATTGCCCGAGAGCACCAGCCCGGCGATCGCCGCCGCGTGCGGGGCCGCGGCCGAGGTGCCGAAGAACGGGTTGAACCCGGTGACGCCGGTGCTCACCCCGTCGGCCGCGGTCAGGTCCGGCTTCTGCCGCACCTCTCCCCCGGTCGCCGAGACGTCGCCGGGGGTGATGGGGGTGCCGTCCGACTCGTAGAACACCCGGCGCGGGCCGTCCGAGCTGAACCGCTCGACCTGCGTGTCCGGGCCGAACGAGCCGGGGAACGGGCCGGCCGGGTTGGCCGGGTCACCCGGCTCCAGCGGGGAGCCGAACGCCTTGGCCGCCGGCGTCGCCGCCACGCTGTAGGCCTGCCGCGCGGCCGAGTGGCCCACGGTCACGCCCGGGGTGGTGTAGGCCTTGAGGCCGTCGGCCGAGTCGGCGAAGCGCCCGCCGAGGCCGGACAGCGACAGGTACCGGTTCTCCCCGGAGTACTTGACCACGGCCAGCCGCAGCCCGGTGCCGCCGAAGAGCGGGGTGTCCAGCCGCTCGTACGGGTCCTGGGTGCCGGTCTGGTTGTTCTGGCTCATCGCCACCACCGCACCGGCGGCGTTGAACAGGTACAGGTCGTAGTCGTTGGCCGAGCGGCCGACCGGGTCCGACCAGAACAGCGTGACCACCACCGAGGCCGAGGAGGCGTCGGAGATCGGCTGGAAGATCTGCGTGCCGCCGGCCCCGGCGAAGTCGTGGGCCGCGCCGGTGAACTTGCCCGCCTGCAGCCCGGAGTCGGCGAAGTCGCCTTCCCAGTGCGCGGTGGTGCCGTCGCTGGTGTTGCCCTCGTTGCCGGCCGAGGAGAAGTACAGCGCGCCGTCGGCGGTCACCTCGTTCACCGCCTGGGCGATGATCCAGTCCTGGAACGGCGACTCCTTGAAGTAGAGCACGTCGTCGACGATGATGTCGCAGCCCGCGTCGAAGCGGAGCTTGCGGATGTTGTCGGCGAAGCCGGCGTCGGAGCTGAACGCGGTGGCGAAACCGAGGTCGGCCCCCGGCGCCACGTCGTGGATGATCTCCAGCATCGCGGTGCCCTCGTCACCGGAGCCCTCCTGGCCGGGCAGCACGTCGATCGACGGCGGCAGCTCGCCCTTGGCCTGGGACGCGGCCAGCGAGGCGACCCCGTCGGACAGCGCGCAGATCTTCACCCCGGCGCCGCTGACGCCGTACTGCTGGCGGGCGGTGTCGGCGTTGTGCGCGCGGTCGCCCTCGCTGGTCACCGGACCGGCCTGGATGCGCGCCTGCGCCTGGTTCAGCTCCGCCTCCAGCTGGGCGGCGAACTCCGCCTTGCTCTTGGCCGGGGTGTCGTCCGAGCGGGGGGCGCGGGCCGACGGATCGGCCAGCTGGTGCGCGGTGACCGCCTGCACGGCGGGTTCGATCAGCCGCACGTCGGCGCGCTCGGCCAGGCCGGTGACCGCGTCGAGCGGCAGCTCGGCCCGGATGCTGGCCGCCTTCGCCGAGACGGTGCGGATTTCCGCGCCCGCGGCCCCCAGGCCCGCGAGCAGGTCGTCGGTGACCGCGGTGGCCCGCACGTCGACGGTGACCGTGCCGCGTTCGGTGACCTTCGCCCCGGTGTCCAATGCGGACAGCTCGGCCGCGGGCAGCCGCTGCGCGCGCCGCTGCCGCTCCACCAGCAGGTGGCTGTCCACTTTGGAGTCCACGGGCCGCTGCGCGCGCTTGAGCTCCTGCAGCGCGGCGATCTGCTGGAGCACTCGCTCCTGCACCTGCGCGGCGGGGTCCGCCACCCCCGCCGCCGCGGTGGCCGGGGTGAGCACCCCGGCGACGACCGCCAGGCAGGCCGCGCCGGCGAGGCCGCTTCGCGCTCTCCTACCTGGTGAATGAGCTGGACGCACGGGCGCCTCCGATTGACTGGCGCGTGCCCCGACTCACGCTGGCCGATCGCCGGTGATCACCGGCTGAGACCACTTAAGTGCAGAGTGCAGAGGTTTACAGCAGCCTTTCGAGTGACCGTCGATCGGTGAATCTCTAACGGAGGCGGTAACGCTGTGGCTACAGCACGAACGAGTCGGACCAGGGCTGCGAAGCGCGGCCGGACAGGGCGTCGAGCAGGCTGACCGCCTGCTTGTCGGTCAGCGAGGCGACGAAGTCGACCACCGCGCGGCCCCTGGCCAGCCCCCGCACCTCGTCCTGCCCGCGCACCGGTTCGCCGGTGGCCCCGACCAGCAGTTCCGGGGCGTGGCGCGCCAGCTGCTGGTACTCCTGGTGCGCCAGTTCGACCAGGTCGTGCAGCCGCCGGGGCAGCCGCGAAGCCTCCTCGCGGTCGACCAGCCAGGCGTCCAGCGCGTCGACCAAAGTGGACACCAGGCTGGCCTGCCCGCGCTGGTGCAACGCCAGATCCGGGCGAAGCAGGACAAACCGCCGGTGCACGAACTTGAGCACCTGCACCTCGTGCCACTGCGGGGGCCGCAGCGTCACGTGCCCCGACCGGGTGGACGGGGACGGCGTCAGCGACACCCCGTCGACCAGGCGCGCGGTCCAGCGGGCGGAGAACGCGGCGGTTGCCTGCTCGGCTTCGATGGAGCCGTCGAAGGCACCGGCGAGCAGGTCGTCGACCAGTTCACCGCGCACCCGCGCCACCGCCATGGCGAACGCGTCGTCGTCGACGATCCAGCGGTCCTTGGTGTGCATGCGCCGCCGCAGGCGTTCGAGGGAGTAACCGGGCCGGCGCCGTTCGGCGGCCAGCGCGGCACCGTCCAGTCCGGACAATTCGCCCGCGTGCGCGGCCCACTGGCCCAGTTCGGCGGCCACCGACGCGTGCTGCAGCACCCCGATGCGGTGGAAGTCCTGCAGGTCGTGGATGGCGTAGGCGATGTCGTCGGCGGTGTCCATCACCGACGCCTCGACCGTCTGCTGCCAGTGCTCCAGCCTGCCGGTGAACGGGGCCCGCGCCTGCGCGAAGTCGTCCAGTTCGGTGCAGTAGGCGGAGAACTTGCTCGCCCCGGTGCCCGGCCCGGTCTCCGGCTCGGCGGCCCCGCGCGGCGGCACGCGCATCCCGGACGGGTGCGGGTCGGGCACGTGCAGCCGGGCCCACGGGTACTTCAGCACCGCCGCGCGCACGGCGGCGGTCAGGTCGAGGCCGATCGCCGCGGGCCCGCGCACGTCGGTGGTGGTCAGGATGCGGAAGGTCTGCGCGTTGCCCTCGAAGCCGTCGGCCAGCCCGTACCGGTGCCGGGCGAGCCGGTCGAGCACCTGCTCGCCGAGGTGGCCGAACGGCGGGTGCCCGAGGTCGTGCGCGAGCGCGGCGGCCTCGGCCACGTCGGGGTCGCAGCCGCCCAGCTTCTCGGCCAGTTCGGCGGTGTCCGGCGCGGCGGTCAGCCGCTCGGCGATCGCCCTGGCCACCTGCGCCACCTTCAGGCTGTGCGTGAGCCGGTTGTGCAGCAGGCCGGCCCCGCCGGCGCTGACCACCTGGGTGACCCCGCCGAGCCGGGCGAAGAACGGGGAGGCGGCGATCCGGTCGCGGTCGATCCGGAACGGGCTGCTCGCCAGGTCCGCGGCCGCCGAAGACCGCTCGGCCTGCCGGTCGTGGTCGCGGCGGCGCGCCCTGGGGTCGGCCGACTCCTCGAAGTTGCGCACCCGCCCACCCTAACCGCGGCTGTGGTGGGATTCCGGCATGGACACCCTGATCGCCGGCGCGGGCCCGGCAGGCTGGGCACTGGCGGGCGCCTGCGCCCGTGCCGGACTGCGCACCGCGGTGGTCGACCCCGCACCCGCACGGCCGTGGACCCCGGTCTACGGCCTCTGGCGCGACGAGGTGCCGGACCTGCCCGGCGCCGCCGTCGCCGCCGTGCCGCATTCCGTGGTGGCCACCGCCGTCACCACGCACCCGATCGACCGCGAGTACGCCGTGCTCGACAACGCCGGCCTGCGCGAGTGGCTGACCCACCCCGCCGTCGAGACGATTCCCGGACGGGTGGCGGCGGTGACGCGCGGTGACCGGGGTGCGACGGTGACCCTGGCCGACGGCAGGCGGCTGGCCTGCGCGGTGGCCGTCGACGCCACGGGTGCCCAGCGCGCGCTGACCGGCGGCCCGGCCCGGCGGCCCGCCGAGCAGACCGCGTTCGGCGTCGCCCTGCCCGCCGCGCTCGCCGAACGGGTGACCGGGCACCCGGCGGGCACGGCGGTGTTCATGGATTGGCGGCCCGCCCCCGAACCGGGTGATTCGGCGACGCCCACCTTCCTCTATTCCCTGCCGCTCGGCGACGGCCGGACGCTGGTCGAGGAAACCTGCCTGGCGGCCAGGCCCGGGGTGCCGCAACGCATTCTTTCCGCGCGCCTGCGTTCACGGCTGGCCGCGGCCGGGGTCGGCGAACCACGCGGGCCGGAACGCGTGCGCATTCCGCTCGACCTGCCCATTCCGCGCACGCTCGCCTTCGGCGTCGCGGGCGGCTTCGCGCACCCCGCCACGGGTTACAGCGTCGGCACCGCGCTGCGGCTCGCTTCCCCGGTGGCACAGGCCATCGCGGCCGCACGCGGCCCGGCCGAAGCCGATCGCGCGGCCCGCGCGGTGGTGGCCTCGGCGCGGGCGCGGCGGGTGCACGCGCTGCGAAAATTCGGCCTGCGCGTGTTCACCGGGCTACCGCCCGCCCAGGTACCGGAATTCTTCGAAATGTTCTTCGCGCTCCCGCCGGAGTCGCAACGCGCGTATCTGTCCGGCCGTGAGGACCTGACCGGGACGATGGCCGCCATGGTAGGACTTTTCCGGCTGGCGCCGTGGCGAATTCGCACCCGGATGGTGTAATTGCGCGTCCAGCCGGTGAATTTCTGCTTACAGACCACCCGGAACCGCTCCGGGCTGGGCACCATGCGGTCGTGGGTCCGTCCCAGATCGCCGTCAGCTTCGCCTTCCAGCCGCTCTACAGCCTGCACACCGGCGGCGCCGTGGCGCTGGAAGCGCTCGCGCGCGCCGGCACCGGGGAGCACTCGGTGGCCAGGCTGCTCGACGAGGCCGCCAGGGCGGGCGAGCTCGCCGAGACCGATGTGGCACTGGCCGCGCACGCCGTGCGCCAGGAAGCCGAGGACGAGACCCGCGGGCCCGGCCTGCTGCCGCTGCACCTGAACCTGACCGCCGCCTCGGTCGCCGAGGGCGCCGCGCGGTGCACCCCGCTGCTCGACGTGCTGGACGAGGTGGGCAGGCCGCCCCGCGAGGTGGTGCTGGAGATCGGCCCGCCGTTCGGCCGGGTGCGCCCGGCCGAACTGCTCGACAGCATGGCCGCGCTGACCGACCTCGGCTTCCGGCTGGCGCTGGACGGGCTCGGCCGCGGTGACCTGCCGCTGGCCCTGCTGGCCGTGGCCGGGGTGCACACGCTCAAGGTCGACGGCACGCTCACCGCCCGCGCCCCGGCCGACCCGGCTTCGGCGGCGGTCGTGGAATCCCTGGTGCAGTTCGCCTCCCGCACCGGCGCCCGGCTGGTGGCCACCGGCGTCGAGAACACCGCGCACCTGGAGGCGGTGCGGGCGCTGGGCCTGCGGGTGGCGCAGGGGCCGCTGTTCACCGGCACCGGGCACGACGGCCTGCTGGACGGCGCCACCACGCCGTTGCCGAAGACCACCGACCACCCCGCCACACCGGCACCCCGGGTCCGCGACTTCCTGAAACCGGCGGTCACCCTGCCCGCTTCGGCCACCTGCGAGGACGTCCGCGAGGCGCTGGCCGCCTCGGAGCGGGCCACCGGCATCGTCGGCGTGGACACCCGCGAACGTCCACTGTGGTCGGTGGACCGGGCGCGGTTCCTGCTCGCCTTCACCGGTCCGTACGGGCACGCCCTGCACGCCAAGCGACCGGCCGGCCGGCTGGCCGACGTCCCGCACACCATCGACGCCGAGGCCTCGGCGCTGGACCTGCTCGACGTGGTGGCCGACGCGGACTGGGACCGCACCGGCGACGACGTGGTGGTGGTCGACCGGCGCGGCCGGTGCCTGGGGGTGGTGCTGGTGACCGAGGTGGTGCGCGGGGTGGCCGAGGCCAAGGTCGAGGCGGCCACCGCGCTCAACCCGCTGACCCGGCTGCCCGGCACCGAGACCGTGGCCAGGGACATCGACCGCCGCATCGCCGCCCGCGAGCCGTTCGTCACCGCCTGGCTGGACGTGGACGCGTTCAAGTCGGTCAACGACAGCTTCGGCTTCGCCGCGGGCGACGACCTGATCCGCGAACTCGGCCGCGTCCTGACCGACGTGGCCACGCGGCTGCCGCGGACCACCGTCAGCCACGTCGGCGGCGACGACTTCCTCATCGCCTGCGACGTCGACGAGATCGCCACCCTGGCCGCGGCGCTGGTCGACGCCTCGTGGTCGGCGGAGGGCCGCCCGGTGTCGGTCTCGCTGGCCACCCTGGTCTGCACGACCGCCTCGGTGGGTTCCTACCGCGACGTGTCGAAACTGCTGGCGCCGCTGAAGAAGCGGGCCAAGGAGGTGCCCGGGTCCAGCTGGGTGCTCGGCCGCCCCGGCTCCGACCGGGTCGAAGTGCTGCGCGGGCGGGGTGGCCGGCCGGTGCGGCTCAACCCACCGGCTTGATGAAGCCGGATTCGTACGCCCTGATCACCGCCTGGGTGCGGTCACGCGCCCCCAGCTTCGCGAGCAGGTTGCCGACGTGGGTCTTCACCGTCTGCACCCCGAGGAACAGCTCCCCGGCGATTTCCACATTGGACAGTCCTTTCGCGACGAGGCGGAGCACCTCGGACTCGCGCTCGGTGAGCCCGGCCCCGGCCAGGCCGTCCCGCCCGCCGGGCTCGCCGTGGGTGGCGGCCAGCCGGCGGATCGCGGCCGGGAACAGCAGCGAATCACCGGCGCACACGGTGCGCACCGCGCCCACGATCTCCTCCGGCCGCGCCCGCTTGAGCAGGAACCCGCTCGCGCCCGCCCGCAGGGCCTCGTAGACGTAGTCGTCGTTCTCGAAGGTGGTCACCACCACGATCTTCGGCGGGTCGTCCACCGTGGACAGCAGGTGCTCGGTGGCGCGGATGCCGTCCACCGCGGGCATCCGCACGTCCATCAGCACCACGTCCGGGCGCAGCCGGGCGACCAGGCCGGGCACCTCGGCGCCGTCCCCGGCCTCCCCCACCACGCTCAGCTCCGGCTCGGACTCGATGATCGCCCGCAGCCCGGCCCTGATCAGCTGCTCGTCGTCGACCAGCAGCACCCCGATGCTCATTTCCCGGCTCCCCACGGCAATCCCACCACGACCTCCCAATGTGCTCCGGCGCGCCCGGCGCGGAACTCGCCACGCAGCACCTCGACCCGTTCCGCCATGCCCCGCACCCCGCGCCCGCCGGTGCGGCGCGAGGCCACCGGCGCCCCGGCGGGATTGCGCACCAGCAGTTCCAGCCGCTCCCCGCCGATCACCACGCGCACCTCGACCGGGACCTTACCGGCGTGCCGCAGCACGTTGGTCAGGCATTCCTGCAGGATCCGGTACGCCTCGCGGGAGACCACCGCCGGCACCTCGTCCGGCTCGCCGGTGATCTCCGCGGTCACCGGCACGCCGGCCAGCCGGGTCGCCGCCAGCAGGCCGGGCAGCTCGGCCAGCCCCGCCTGCGGTGCCTTGCCCGCCTTCTCCTCGCGCAGCAGGCCCAGCACGTGGTCGAGGTCCTCCAGCGCCGACCGGGCGGAGTCCTCGATGGCCTCCAGCGCGCGTTCGGTGAACTCCGGGTCCCGCCGCAGCGTGCGCCGCGCGGCCCCGGCCTGGATGGTCACCACGCTCAGCGCGTGCCCCACCGAATCGTGCAGCTCCCTGGCCAGCCGGTTGCGCTCGGCCAGCTGCTCGGCGCGCTTTTCCAGCTGGGCGATCCGGTCGGCCGCGGAGACGCCGAGCAGGGTCGCCGCGGCGCGGCTGAGCAGGGCACCCACCGCCGAAACGGTGTAGACCAGCCCGAGCACCAGCAGCAGGCAGAGCACCGGCACCCAGGCCCCGGCCCAGCCGCGCGGCACCCGGATGCCCTCCTCGGAGGCGATCGCGATGCGCCCGGTGAACGGCGCGGTCACCGACAGCACAAAAACCACCGGCAGCACCAGGCTGGCGAAGCTCAGCACACCCCCGCACACCACGTGCAGCAGGAACATCGCGCTCGAGCGCAGCCGCACCGGCCAGTTCTCCGCCCGGCCGAAGACCACCCCCGGCGCCGGGTCGTCGAGCAGTTCCCGCACCGCGGTGCCCTCCAGCACCCGGACCGCCGGGATGAACGACGAGGCCAGCATGACCGCCAGCGCCAGCACGCTCCCGGTCCAGAAGGCGGCGCCGATCGACGTGGTCACCGGCGTCACCGACGGGACCGCGATCGAGGCGAAGATCAGGTACGGCACGCTCAGCGCGCCGCCGAGGATCAGGTAGGCCCAGCGGCGGTAGGTCGACCGGTTCACCACCGGGTTGAGCAAGCGCACCAGCCGATCGTAGGCGGGCGCGCGGCGATCGGAGTTCCCTCTCGGGAGGGAGGGCGAACCCGCGCGCGGTGGACCCGGGGCACCCCGCGCGCTTGCTCTACTCCCCGGGTGTCCTCCTTGCTCTTCGGCCTGCTCAGCCTGCCGTTCTACGTCGTGTTCCTCTGGCCGCTGGTGGCCGCCTCGCGCCGGGTGCTCGGCGTGCGCATCGGGGCGGTCCGCGCGCTGTCCGGCGCGTTGCTCGGCTGGCTCGTGGCCACCGGGGTGTTCACCCTGCTGCCCCCGGTGCACACGGGCCGCCCGGCCGCCTTCTCCGGCCTGCTCGTCCCGATCGCCGGGGCCGCCTTCGTCACCACACTGGTCTTCCTGTTCGTCGCCGAACTCGCGGTGCCGAGCGGCGGCGGCCTCGGGTTGCTCGGGCGGATCCGCGCGGCACGGGCGAAGGCCGCCCGCGGGCGCCGGTACTCGCAGATCACCCGGATCGCGGTCAAGCACGGCCTCGGCCCCTACCTGAGCGGGCGCCGCAACCCGGACAGCAGCCGCGAAGCCGCGCTGGCGCGATCACTGCGCCGGGCGCTCGAAGACGCCGGGGGCGCCTTCGTCAAGCTCGGGCAGCTGATGTCCACCCGGCCCGACCTGCTGTCCCAGCCGTTCATCGACGAACTGAGCCGGCTGCAGGACGGGGTCGCGCCGGTTCCGGCCGGGCTGATCGAACGGCTGCTGCACGACGAACTGGGCGCACCGCCGTCCGAGGTGTTCGCCGAGTTCGACCCCGAGCCGATCGCCGCGGCCTCCATCGCGCAGGTCTACCGCGCGAAACTGCGCTCGGGTGCGCAGGTGGTGGTCAAGGTGCAGCGGCCCGACGTCCGGCGCGTGGTGGAACGCGACCTCGACATCGTGCACCGCGTCGCGCGGTCGCTGGAACTGCGCACCCGCTGGGCGCGCTCCCTCGGGGTCGCCGAACTCGCCGGGGGCTTCGCCGCCGCGCTGGCCGAGGAACTGGACTTCCGGGTCGAGGCGCGGAACCTGGCCTCGGTGGCGGCCGCCCGGCCGGACGACTCGGTGGTGCTGCCGGCCGTGCACGAAGAGCTGTCCACCGCGCGGGTGCTGGTGATGAGCAGGCTCGACGGGGTGCCGCTCGGCACCGCCGCGGTCGCTGCCGACCGGCGGCCGGTGCTGGCCCGCTCGCTGCTGGACTGCCTGCTGCACCAGGTGCTGCGGCACGGGGTCTTCCACGCCGACCCGCACCCCGGCAACGTGCTGGTGCTCGCGGACGGGCGGCTCGGCCTGCTCGACTTCGGCTCGGTCGGCCGCCTCGACCCGAGCCTGCGCGGCGGGCTGCGGGACCTGCTCGCCGCGGTCGACCGCGGTGACCCGGCGGCGCTGCGCGACGGCCTGCTGGAGATCGTCGACCGCCCGGACGACATCGACGAACGGCGCCTGGAACGCGCGCTGGGCGCGCTGGTGGCCAAGCACTTCAGCCACCGGCAGGCCCCGGACCTCGACCTGTTCACCGATCTGTTCAAGGTGATCGCCGGGTTCCGGCTGTCGGTGCCACCGCCGGTCGCCGCGGTGTTCCGCGCGCTGGCCACCATGGAGGGCACGCTGGGCCTGCTCGCACCCGGGTTCGACGTGATGACCGAGTCGCGTTCGTTCGCGCTGGGCGCGGTGGGCGGGAAACTGCGGCCGGATTCGCTGCGGCAGGCCGCCACCGACGAACTGCTCTCGCTGCTGCCGGTGGTGCGGCGCCTGCCCCGGCGGCTGGACCGCATCAGCACCGCGCTGGAACAGGGCCGGCTTTCGGTCAGCGTGCGGTTGCTCGCCGACGAGCGCGACCGCGCGGTGCTCACCGGCTGGCTGCACGAGGTCCTGCTCGCCGCCACCGGCGCCGCCACCGGGCTGATGGCGGTGCTACTGCTCGCCAGTTCCGGCGGGCCGCGGGTGCTGCCGGACCTCACGCTCAACCAGCTGTTCGGCTACCACCTGCTGGTGGTCAGCCTGCTGGTGGGCCTGCGGCTGCTGTTCGTGGTGTTCCGGAGCCAGCGGCGGTTCGGGTCAGCGCCCTGACCAGCCCGGCGGCCGGGCCGTCCAGCGCCCCGGAGTGGACCACCTCCACGCAGTGGACCAGCCGCGGTTCGGCGATCGGCACCCCGCTCACCCCGGGTGCGGCCGAGGCGACCGGGCGGGGCAGCACGGCCAGGCCGTGCCCGCCCGCGACCAGCGCCCCGAGCGCGGCCACGTCCGTGCCGTGGTAGGCCAGCGCCGGGCGGAAGCCGCCGAACCCGGCGTTCGCGCGGAGCTGCGCCAGCGGCAGCCCGGCTTCGGGCGCGTCGATCCAGCGGGCGTCGGAGAGGTCGGCCAGGCGCAGCGCCGCCCGCCCGGCCAGCGGGTGGTCCGCGGGCAGGGCGGCGACCAGTTCGTCGTCCCCGGCCGCGCGCACGACCCCGGTCAGCGGGGCGGCCTCGGGCAGCCGCAGCGGGTCGCTCGGCGCGGCGACGCCGTCGACCAGGCCGAGGGTGAGCGCGCCGGTGGACACCTCGTCGAGCACCGCCTGCCTGCCCAGCACCCGCAGCGTCACCTCGGTGCGCGGGAACCGGCGGCGCAGCTCGGCGAGGGCGGTGGGCAGGCGGTGCTTCACGGCCAGCGGCGAGGCACCCACGGACACCGCGGTGTGGGGCGTCGCGGCGAGGCGGGTGATGTCGGCGCGGGCGGCTTCGAGGCGGATCAGCAGCGGCCCGGCGTGTTCGAGCAGGCGGGCCCCGGCTTCGGACGGCGCGACCGGGCGGCGGAAGAGCAGCACGGTGCCCAGGTCGGCCTCCAGGCTGGCGATGTGCTGGGAGACCGCCGACTGGGTGTAGCCGAGTTCACGGGCGGCAGCGCTGAAGGAGCCGCAGCGCACCACCGTGACGAAGGTTCGGAGCAGATGCGGATCCATAACAATCATTATCGCTAATGCGGTCAGCATGTTTCATCGTTGGACCTGAACTCGCCGGAGGACCACGATGAACGGCATGACCACGCCGCCCGCCGCGCGGATCGCCCTGGTCGGCGACCGCTCGCCCCACGTCCGCTCGCACACCCGGATCCCCGGGCTGCTGGAAACACTCGCCGAACGCGACGGTCTCGTGCTGGACGCGTACTGGATCCCCACCGAGGAGGCGGCGGCGGTCGACGGCTTCGACGCGATCTGGCTGCTGCCGGGCAGCCCGTACCGGAGCGAGGCCGGTGCCCTGGCCGCGGTGACCGCGGCGCGGACGCGGGGCATCCCGTTCCTCGGCACGTGCGGTGGTTTCCAGCACGCGCTGCTGGAGTACGCCAGGAACGTGTGCGGGCTGGACGTCGCGCACGGGGAGAACGACCCGGCGGCGGCGTCGCCGCTGATCGTGCCGCTGGCGTGCTCCCTGGCCGGGCACGAGGGCACGATCGTGGTGGACCCGGAGTCACTGGCGGGCACCGTCCTCGGGTCGGCGCGGACGGTGGAGCGATACCACTGCTCCTACGGCTGCGACGCGGCTTACCTGCAGGTTCTGCTTTCGAACGGCCTGCGGTTCAGCGGACTGGACGAAGCCGGGGACCCGCGGGTGGTGGAGCTGCCGGGGCACCCGTTCTTCCTGGCCACCCTGTTCCAGCCGGAACTGGCGCGGGAGGACCTGGCGCCGCACCCGATCATCCGGGCGCTGGCCTTCGCCGCCGTCCGCCACCTGGAGGGACAGAGCGCAGCCGTATAGGGCGTTATACGCCCGGCTACGAGGGCGCTTGGCCAGAACGCGCCGAGGCACGCCGCCCTTTGCCGATCACCGAAGTGGTGATCGGCGAAGGGCGCGCCGATCATCCGAGTGAAGCACCTGCGCGCAGCAGGAACCGCCAGCCACCGGCGCGGAGCACCCACAAGACCGCACCGATCATCCGACTGGCGCCCCACACCGATGCCCGGCTCAAAAGCGACCTCGCCCGTCCCGCCGGAGGCGGGACAGAGTCACAGCGTGAAGCCGAGGGCGCGCAGCTGGTCGCGGCCGTCTTCGGTGATCTTCTCCGGGCCCCACGGCGGCATCCAGACCCAGTTGATCCGGAAGTCCGAGACCAGGCCGGCGCCGCCGGTGAGGGCGGAAGCGGTCTGGTCCTCGATGACGTCGGTCAGCGGGCAGGCCGCCGAGGTCAGGGTCATGTCGATGGTGGCGGTGTTGTCCGGCTCGACGTGGATGCCGTACACCAGGCCGAGGTCGACCACGTTGATGCCCAGTTCGGGGTCGACCACGTCGCGCATGGCCTCCTCCACGTCCTCCACCTTGGCCACGTCGGCCGACGGCGCCTGCTGTTCGGGCAGGTCGGCGGCGGTCCGGCCGTCGCGGGGGGCGGGCTGGGTTTCGGTCTCGCTCATTTCACCTCTCCGTTCGAACCGGCGCTGCTTACCGCGTCCTTGAACGCCATCCACCCGAGCAGCGCGCACTTCACGCGTGCCGGGTACTTCGCGACACCCGCGAAGGCGATGCCGTCTTCGAGCACGTCCTCGTCCGGTTCCACCTGGCCCCGGCCCTGCATCAACTCGACGAACGCGTCCAGCGTCCGCATCGCCTCGTCCACGGTGTGCCCGACCACCAGGTCGTTCAGCACCGACGTCGACGCCTGGCTGATCGAGCACCCCTGGCCCTCGTAGGAGATGTCGGCCACGGTGGCGCCGTCCAGCTTCACCCGCAGCGTCACCTCGTCCCCGCAGGTGGGGTTGACCTGGAACGACTCGGCGTCGAACGGCTCCCGCAGGCCGCGGCCGTGCGGGTTCTTGTAGTGGTCCAGGATGATTTCCTGGTACATGCTCTGCAGCTGCATCAGGCCACCCCGAAGAACCGCTGCGCCTCGCGGACCCCGCGCACCAGCTGGTCCACTTCGGACAGTTCGTTGTAGAGGTAGAACGACGCGCGCACGGTGGCGGGCACGCCCATCCGGCGGTGCAGCGGCCACGCGCAGTGGTGCCCGACGCGCACCGCGACCCCGAGGCTGTCCAGCACCTGCCCGGCGTCGTGCGGGTGCACCCCGTCGATCACGAAGGACACCGCTCCCCCGCGGTCGGCCGAGTCGGCTGGCCCGATCAGCCGGACCCCGGCGATCTCGGCGAGCCCGGCGATCGCGGCCTCGGTGAGCTGGTGCTCGTGCGCGGCGACGGCGTCCATGCCCACGGCGGACAGGTAGTCCACCGCGGCACCGAGGCCGACCGCCTGCGAGGTCATCGGCGAACCCGCCTCGAACCGCTGCGGCGGCGGCGCGAAGGTGGAGCCCTCCATCCGGACCAGCTCGATCATCGAGCCGCCGGTGATGAACGGCGGCATCGCCTCGAGCAGTTCCCGGCGGCCGTACAGCACGCCGATGCCGGACGGGCCGAGCATCTTGTGCCCGGAGAAGGTGGCGAAGTCCACCCCGAGCCCGGCCAGGTCGACCGGGGCGTGCGGCACCGACTGGCAGGCGTCGAGCAGGGTGAGCGCGCCCACCCGCTTCGCCGCGGCCACCAGTTCCGCCACCGGGTTGACCGTGCCGAGCACGTTCGACTGGTGGGTGAAGGCGACCAGCTTGGTCCGCCCGGTGATCAGCGAGTCCAGTTCGGACAGGTCGAGCCTGCCCTCGTCGGTGACGCCGAACCAGCGCAGCTCCGCCCCGGTCCGCTGGGCCAGCTGCTGCCACGGCACCAGGTTGGCGTGGTGCTCCATCTCGGTGATGACGATCTCGTCGCCCTCGCCGATGGCGAAGCGCGCCGCCTCGGGGCCGGCGGTCGCCGCGTTGCTCATCGCGTAGACGACCAGGTTGAAGCCCTCGGTGGCGTTCTTGGTGAAGACCAGCTCACCGGGGGTGGCGCCGACGAATTCCGCGATGCGCGCGCGGGCGTCCTCGTAGGCGTCGGTCGCCTCCTCGGCGAGCTGGTGCGCACCGCGGTGCACCGCGGCGTTGGCCGTCTCCAGGAACCGTCGCTCGGCGTCGAGCACCTGCGACGGGCGTTGCGCGGTGGCCCCGGAATCCAGATACACCAAGGGTTTCCCGTCCCGGACGGTGCGGGACAGGATGGGGAAGTCGGCACGCAGGGCGGCGACGTCCAGTGGCACAGAGTCGGCGGCGGTGGTGGTCAAGCCGGCTCCTCTCGATCGTGTGGTGGATTCCGGGGCGTGCTCGGGTCAGACCGCGGCGGTCTCGGCCTTGCCCGCGTACTTGACGTAGCCGTTCGCCTCGAGTTCGTCAGCCAGTTCAACACCGCCGGACTCGACGATCTTCCCGCCGGCGAACACGTGCACGAAATCCGGCGTGATGTGCTTGAGGATCCGGGTGTAGTGCGTGATCAGCATGACACCGACCTCGTTGCCCGCCTTGTAGTCGTTGACGCCCTCGGAGACCACCCGCAGCGCGTCCACGTCCAGGCCGGAGTCGGTCTCGTCGAGGATGGCGAACTTCGGCTTGAGCAGCGCCAGCTGCAGGATCTCGTGGCGCTTCTTCTCCCCACCGGAGAAGCCCTCGTTCACGCTGCGCTCGGCGAACTCGGCGGAGATGTCGAGCTTGCCCATCTCCTCCTTGACCTCCTTGACCCAGTGGCGCAGCTTGGGGGCCTCGCCGCGGACCGCGGTAGCCGCGGTGCGCAGGAAGTTCGACATGGACACGCCGGGCACCTCGACCGGGTACTGCATGGCGAGGAACAGCCCGGCGCGGGCGCGCTCGTCCACGCTCATCTCGAGCACGTCCTCGCCGTCGAGCAGCACCTGGCCCGAGGTGACCTCGTACTTCGGGTGCCCGGCGATGGCGTAGGACAGGGTCGACTTGCCGGAGCCGTTGGGGCCCATGATCGCGTGCGTCTCACCCGAGCGGATGGTCAGGTTGACGCCCTTGAGGATCTCCTTGGCACCCTCGTCGGTGGTGACCGAGGCGTGCAGGTCCTTGATTTCCAGAGTGGCCATGAGTCTTTCTGTTCCTAAAGTTCGGGGGAGGTCAGGCGCCGACGGCCTGGAGTTCGGCCTCGATCGCGGCTTCGAGGCGCTCGCGCACCTCGGGCACGGTGATCTTCGCCAGGATCTCGTGGAAGAACCCGCGCACCACCAGCCGGCGCGCCTGCTCCTCGGCGATGCCGCGCGACTGCAGGTAGAACAGCTGCTCGTCGTCGAACCGCCCGGTGGCGCTGGCGTGCCCGGCGCCCTCGATCTCGCCGGTCTCGATCTCCAGGTTCGGCACCGAGTCGGCCCGCGCGCCCTCGGTGAGCACCAGGTTCCGGTTGAGCTCGTAGGTGTCGGTGGCCTCGGCGGCCGCGCGGATCAGCACGTCGCCGATCCACACCGCGTGCGCGCCGTCGCCCTGCAGCGCGCCCTTGTACATCACGTTCGACTTGCAGTTGGGCACCGCGTGGTCGACGAACAGCCGGTGCTCCTGGTGCTGGCCGGCGTCGGCGAAGTACACGCCGAGCAGTTCGACCTCGCCACCCGGTTCGGCGAAGGCCGCGGTCGGCGACACGCGCACCAGGTCGCCGCCGAGGGTGACCACGGTGTGCTTGAGCACCGCGTCCCGGCCCAGCTTCAGGTGCTGCTCGGAGACGTGCACCGCGTCGTCGGCCCAGTCCTGCACGGAGACCACGGTGATCTTGGCCGAGTCGCCGACGACGAACTCCACGTTGTCGGCGTAGGTGCCGGAGCCGGCGTGGTCGAGGATGATCACGGCCTCGGCGAAGGCCTCGGCGCGCACCTGCAGGTGGCCGTAGGCGGTCTTGCCCTCGCCGGGACCGACCAGCCGGAGCACGCTCGGGCTGGACGCCCTGGTCTCCTTCGGCACGGTCACCACGGTGGCGGTTTCGAACGCGGAGTAGGCCTGGGCGGCGATGCGGTCGCTCGGCACGCCCGCCGCGCCGAGGCGCTCGTCGTCCCGGCCGACCGTTTCCAGCTTCAGCTCGGGGGCCAGGTCGGCCTCCACGGTGAGCCGGCCGTCGGCGACGGCGGTGCCGTCGTGCAGGCCGCGCAGGCGCTTCATCGGCGTGAAGCGCCAGTTCTCCTCACGACCGCCGGGCACCTCGAAGGCCTCGACGTCGTAGGAGGCGAACCGCTCCGCACGGGAAGCGGCCGGGATGACCGATTCCCGTGCGGCGTTCGAAACGTTGTTCTCTGTCGTAGCCGTCATGTCAGCCGACGGACCCTTCCATCTGCAGCTCGATCAGGCGGTTCAGCTCGAGCGCGTACTCCATCGGGAGTTCACGCGCGATGGGCTCGACGAACCCGCGGACCACCATGGCCATGGCCTCTTCCTCGGTCAGCCCGCGCGACATCAGGTAGAACAGCTGGTCCGCGCTGACCTTGGACACCGTGGCCTCGTGGCCCATGGACACCTCGTCGTTGCGGATGTCCACGTACGGGTAGGTGTCCGAGCGGGAGATCGTGTCCACCAGCAGCGCGTCGCAGACCACGCTGGAGCGCGAGTGGTGCGCCCGCTTGGCGACCTTGACCAGGCCGCGGTAGGAGGTGCGGCCACCGCCGCGCGCCACCGACTTCGACACCACGGTCGAGGAGGTGTACGGCGCCAGGTGCTCCATCTTCGCGCCGGCGTCCTGGTGCTGGCCCTCACCGGCGAAGGCGACCGAGAGCACTTCGCCCTTGGCGTGCTCACCCATCAGGAACACCGACGGGTACTTCATCGTGACCTTGGAGCCGATGTTGCCGTCGACCCACTCCATGGTCGCGCCCTCTTCGGCCTTGGCCCGCTTGGTGACCAGGTTGTAGACGTTGTTCGACCAGTTCTGGATCGTGGTGTAGCGGCAGCGGCCGCCCTTCTTCACGATGATCTCCACGACCGCCGAGTGCAGCGAGTCCGACTGGTAGATCGGCGCCGTGCAGCCCTCGACGTAGTGCACGTAGGCACCCTCGTCGACGATGATCAGCGTGCGCTCGAACTGGCCCATGTTCTCGGTGTTGATCCGGAAGTAGGCCTGCAGCGGGATGTCCACGTGCACGCCCGGCGGCACGTAGATGAACGAGCCGCCCGACCAGACCGCGGTGTTCAGCGCGGAGAACTTGTTGTCCCCGGCCGGGATGACCGAGCCGAAGTACTCCTGGAACAGCTCCGGGTGCTCACGCAGGCCGGTGTCGGTGTCCAGGAAGATCACGCCCTGGGCCTCGAGGTCCTCGCGGATCTGGTGGTAGACCACCTCGGACTCGTACTGGGCGGCCACGCCCGCGACCAGCCGCTGCTTCTCCGCCTCGGGGATGCCGAGCCGGTCGTAGGTGTTCTTGATGTCCTCGGGCAGGTCTTCCCAGCTGGTCGCCTGCTTCTCGGTGGAGCGCACGAAGTACTTGATGTTGTCGAAGTCGATGCCCGACAGGTCCGCGCCCCAGTTGGGCATCGGCTTGAGGTCGAACAGCTTCAGCGCCTTCAGGCGCGCGTCACGCATCCACTCCGGCTCGGACTTCTTCGCCGAGATGTCGAGCACGACATCTTCGCTGAGGCCGCGCCGGGCGCTGGCCCCGGCGGCATCGGAGTCCGCCCAGCCGTACGCGTAGTTGCCCAGGGAGTCGATGGTCTCTTCCTGGGACAGGGGCGCAGTGGTGGGAGTGCGCTGCTCGGCAGCGGCAGTCATACGGGATTCCCTCCGTCCGGAGATGGTGCTTCCATACCGCGCGGATTCTCCGCGGGTACGTGGGTGGTGCAGGCGGTGTCCCCGCGCGCGATGGTCGCGAGGCGCTGCACGTGGGTACCCAGCAGCCTCGCGAACGCCTCGGTTTCGGCTTCGCAAAGCTGGGGGAACTCGGCGGCCACGTGGGCCACCGGGCAGTGGTGCTGGCACAGCTGTTCACCCGTGCGGACCTGCCGGGTCGAGGCAGCGTAACCCTCCCTGGTCAGGGCGGCGGCGAGGGCCTCCGCCCGGGAGGCGGGCGCCGGGGAACTGGTCACCGCGTCGCGGTGGGGCTCCACGAGCGCGGCGACGCGGCTCTCGGCGAACGCGCGGACCGCGTCCGGGCCCGCGTGCTCGGCGAGGAACCGGACGGCCGAGACCGCGAGGTCGTCGTAGGCGTGCCCGAACCGGGCCCGGCCGCTGTCGGTGAGCCGGAACGCCCTGGCCGGGCGCCCCCTCCCCCGCGGGCCGCGCCGGGGCGCGTCGAGCGTCTCGGCCTCGCCGCAGTCGAGCAGGGTGTCGAGGTGGCGGCGCACCGCGGTGGGGCTGATGCCGAGCTTTTCGGCGACCACCGCGGCGGTGATCGGCCCCTCCTCGAGCAGCAGCCGCGCCACTTCGTGCCGGGTCCGGCCGTCGGCGCTGGCCTGCACGGGCACGCCGGTGGCCGCGGTCCGGCCGTGGCCGTCCCGCCGCTGCTGGGCACCCGTCTTTTTCACAACACAAGTGTGTCGTATATCCGGGCGAGGGGCAAAGGCGGGTCAATTGCGGGTGACCGACATCACGGTTGAGCAGCGGTCGATACCCTGCCGGAGTGGAGACCAGGTCGCCCGTGGAGCCCGCCGTACCGCAGCCGCTGGACGTGACCGAGGAGCGCGCGCTCAAGCTCATCCGCCGGTTCGGCACCACCGGGTCGCTGTTCCTGGCCACCGGCTCGCTCGGCGCGGGTGCCGCCCCGGTGATCAACCCGGTGCTGGAGATCCCGGTGCTGCGCGTGTTCGCCCGCATTTCGACGGTCTCGCTGGCGATCGCGGCCACCGGCATCCTGATGGTGGTGCTGGCCTGGCTGATGCTCGGCCGGTTCGCCCGGCCCGCCAACGCCCGGCTGGCCACGCCCAAGCAGCTGCACCGCGCGCTGATCACCTGGGTGACGCCGCTGCTGTTCATCCCGCCGCTGTTCTCCCGCGACGTCTACAGCTACCTGGCGCAGAGCGAGATCGTGCGGCGCGGCATGGACCCGTACTCCCTCGGCCCGGCCGAGGCGCTGGGCATCGGCGATCCGCTGACCGCGGGCGTGTCGAACATGTGGCGGGAGACCCCGGCCCCGTACGGGCCGCTCTACCTGCGGTTCGGCAGCTGGCTGGCGGAGGCGGCAGGCAACAACATCGTCACCGGCGTGATGCTGCACCGCGGGCTCGCCGTGGTCGGCGTGGTGCTGATCGTGTGGGCGCTGCCGCGGCTGGCCTCGCGGTTCGGCGTGCAGCCCGCCACCGCGCTCTGGCTGGGCGCGCTCAACCCGCTGCTGATCTTCCACCTGGTGGCCGGGGCGCACAACGACGCGCTGGCGCTGGGGCTGATGGTCGCCGGGCTGGAACTGGGGCTGCGGAAACTGCCCAGGCGGGTGAAGGGCGACACGCCCCCGCCGGTGGCTCCCGGTGAACTGCGGTTCATCGCGCTCGGCGTGGCGGTGATCACCCTGGGCGTGCTGGTCAAGGTCAGCGCGATCCTGGCGCTGCCGTTCTTCACCGTGATGGTGGCGCGGCGCTGGCACGGCGGCATCAAGGACCTCTTCCGCGCGGCGGCGCCGATGTTCGTGGTGTTCGCGGTGGTCTTCGCCGGGGTCACCCTGCTCACCGGGCTCGGCTTCGGCTGGATCGGCGCGCTGGACACCCCCGGCCTGGTGCGGGCGTGGATCTCCCCGACCGCCGAACTCGGCAACCTCGGCGGCCTGCTCGGCATCGCGCTCGACCTGGGCAACCACACCAACGCGCTGGTGCCGATCCTGGGCAACCTCGGTTACCTGGTGGCCGCGGTGGTCACCGCGAAGTTCATCCGGGACAGCCTGAAGTGGCGCTACCGCCCGATCATCGGGCTCGGCGTCTCGCTCGGCGCGGTGATGGTGCTGCACGTGGCGCTGCAGCCGTGGTACCTGCTGTGGGCGGCGATCCCGCTGGCCGCGGCGGCGGGCACCTCGCGGTTCCGGGTCGCCGCGACCTGGTCGAGCGTGGTGCTCTCGCTGGTGGTCTTCCCCACCGGCGGCAGCTTCGGCGGGCGCACCTTCGTGCCGTTCCAGGCCTACACCGCGGCGATCGTGGTGGTGGTGCTGGCGCTGCTGCTGGTGCGCCGGATGTGCCCGCTGATCTTCACCCGGCCCGACGCCGCCGCCATCTCCGGCGCGCTGTCCGAAGCCCACCTCGACGACGAGCTCTACCCCGGCCCGCGCCAGCCCGCCTGAGGCACCCGCTCAAGAGCGACCTCACCGCCTCGGCGGAGCCGAGACCAACTAGCCTGGCGATGTGAACGCACCCGCCGTGGAGATAACCGGGCTGGTGAAGCGCTTCGGCTCGACCAGGAAGGTCACCGCCGTCGACGGCCTGGACCTGCGGATGCCGCAGGGCACGCTGCTGGCCCTGCTGGGCCCGAACGGGGCGGGCAAGACGACCACGGTCGAGGTGTGCGAAGGCTTCCAGCGGCCGGATTCCGGGACCGTCCGGGTGCTCGGGCTGGATCCCGCCGGCCAGGGCGCCCGGCTGCGGCCCCGGATCGGGGTGATGCCGCAGGGCGGTGGCGCCTATCCCGGCGTGCGGGCCGAGGAGATGCTCGGCCTGGTGGCCTCGTGCGCGGCCCGGCCGCTCGATCCGGCGTGGCTGCTCGAAGTGCTCGGCTTGGAGAACGTGCGCCGCACCCCGTTCAAACGGCTCTCCGGCGGGCAGCAGCAGCGGCTTTCGCTGGCGTGCGCCCTGGTCGGCCGCCCGGAACTGGTGTTCCTCGACGAGCCGACGGCGGGCATGGACCCGCAGGCGCGGCGCCTGGTCTGGGACCTGCTCGCCGCCCTGCGCGCCGACGGCGTCAGCGTGCTGCTGACCACGCACCTGATGGAAGAAGCCGAAACGCTCGCCGATCACGTGGTGATCGTCGACGGCGGCAGGGTGATCGCCGAAGGCGCGCCGGGTGAACTGACCGCCGAAGCCGGTGAAGCCGCCCAGCTGCGGTTCCGCGCGCGGGCCGGGCTCGACACCGCGCTGCTCACCGCGGCGCTGCCCGAGGGTTACCTGGTGCGGGAATCCGCGCCCGGCAGCTACCGGGTGGAGGGCGTGGTCGACCCGCAGGTGGTCTCCGCGGTCACCGCGTGGTGCGCCCAGCAGGGCGTGCTCGCCGAAGAACTGCACGTCGGCCGCCGGGACCTGGAAGAGGTCTTCCTGGAGCTGACGGGACGGGAGTTGCGCGGATGACGGCCACCAGACCAGCGGTGGGCCCCCGCTTCGCGCCGGGCACGTTCACCCCGGCGCCCGGCCGGGGCGGGCTCGGCCGCATGCTGCGCACGCACGCCCGCGTGGAGACCGCGCTGACCCTGCGCCACGGCGAGCAGATCCTGCTCACCCTGCTCATCCCGCTGGCGCTGCTGATCGGGTTGAGCCTGCTGGACCTGCTGCCCTCGGGGGAACTGGGCCCGGTCGCGGCGGTGGACTGGGTGACCCCGCGGATCCTGGCGCTGGCGGTGATGTCGTCGGCGTTCACCGGGCAGGCCATCGCACTCGGCTTCGACCGGCGCTACGGCGTGCTGAAACGGCTTTCGGCGACCGCGCTGCCGCGCTGGCTGCTGGTCGCCGGGCGGCTGCTCGCCGCGCTGGTGGTGGTCGCCATCCAGGCCGTGGTGCTCGGGGTGGTGGCCGCGCTGCTCGGCTGGTCGCCGTCGCCGGGCGGGTTGCTGGCCGCGGTGGTCTTCCTGGTCGCGGGCACCTTCGCCTTCGGTGCGCTGGGCGTGCTGCTGGGCGGCTCGCTGCGGGCGGAGGCGGTGCTGGCGCTGGCGAACGTGGTGTGGTTCGTGCTGCTGCTGGCGGGCGGCATCCTGCTGGTGCCCGCCGCGATGCCGGGTGCGCTCGGCGACGTGGTCGGCCTGCTGCCCTCCGGCGCGCTCGCCGAAGGGCTGCGGTCGGCGCTGCTGGACGGGCGGTTCAGCTGGGGCCCGGTCGCCGTGCTGGCGGCGTGGGCGGCCGCGGGCGGCGCCCTGGCCGCCCGCACCACCCGCCTGAGCTGAAACCACGGCCTCGGCTCCGCCGGGACGGGCGGGGCGGGTGCGTGAGCCGGGCCTGCAGACCTCTCAGCGAAGGCGCAGAACCGGCCGCCTACCATCGGGGCGTGCCGTTGAAGTCGCTCGTCGCCCGTCTTCCCTATCCCTCTCCCGTGGTGCAGCGGGTGCTCGCCATCGCCGCGGTGATCACCCAGGGCGGGATCGGGGTGACCGGCTCCATCGTGCGCGTCACCGGCTCCGGCCTCGGCTGCCCGACCTGGCCGCAGTGCTTCCCCGGCAGCATGTTCCCGGTCGAGCACCCCGAACTGAGCGCGCTCACCCAGTGGATCGAGTTCGGCAACCGGCTGCTCACCGGGCTGGTGATCGTGGTGGCCGGGCTGTGCGTGCTGGCCGCCTGGCGCATCCAGGCCGACCAGCCGAGCAGGCGCCGGCTGGTGGCGCTGGCCTGGACGATGCCGCTCGGCGTGGTCGCGCAGGCGGTGATCGGCGGGATGACCGTGCTCACCGGCCTGCTGTGGTGGACCGTGGCCATCCACTTCCTCGCCTCCACCCCGCTGGTGTGGCTGGCGTTCATGCTGCTGCGCGCCTTCGGCGAGGGTGACGAACAGCCGCGCTGGCTGATCGAGCCGCTGGCCAGGAAGCTGATGGTGGCACTGGTGGTGCTGCTCGGCGCGGTGCTCGTCGCCGGGACCACGGTGACCGGGGCCGGCCCGCACGGCGGTGACCCGGACACCCCGCGGCTGGACGCGCCGATCGAGGCGCTGGCCCAGGTGCACGGCGGCCTGCTGGTGGCCTTCCTGGTCGTGCTGGCGGTGCTCGGGCTGAACCTCTCCCGCACCGGCGTGCCCGCGGCCGTGTGGCGCCGCTACACCGTGCTGTGGGTGGTCGCGCTGGCCCAGGGCGGGCTCGGCAGCCTGCAGTACGCACTCGGTATCCCCGAGGCGCTGGTCTCCCTCCACGTGCTCGGTTCGGCGCTGGTCATCGTGGCCACCGCGGCGCTGTGGTGCGCCACCCGCGACCGCGGCCCGGTGCCCGCCAGGACCCCGGCGGCGGCCCCGGTACCCGCGACCGCCGGCTGACCGACACCCGGGCTTAACGAGGGCGCGAACCGCGAGCCGGAATGTCCGAATAGGCTTGGTGCCCATGAAGTCACCCTCGGCGGCCACCGGGCCGAAGCCGATCGTTTCCCACCAGCGCTCCACCGCCGAGATGGTGGTGCTCAAGGCGTTCCTGCTGATCCCGTTCGCCGCGCTGGTGGTGGCCGTGCCGGTCGCCTGGGGCTGGGGGCTCAACTGGGTGGACGTCGGCCTCGCGGTGGCGTTCTACGTGATCGGCACGCTCGGCGTGACCGTGGGCTACCACCGCTACTTCACCCACGGCGCGTTCAAGGCGTCGCGGCCGCTGCGGATCGCGCTGGCCGTGGCAGGCGGGCTGGCGGTGCAGGGCTCGGTGATCTTCTGGGTGGCCAGCCACCGGCGGCACCACGCCTTCGCCGACCGCGAGGGCGACCCGCACTCCCCCTGGCTGTTCGGCACCACGCCGGTGGCGCTGGCGCGGGGGTTCTGGCACGCGCACATGGGCTGGATGTTCCAGCGCGAGGTGACCAGCTACGAGCGGTTCGCCCCGGACCTGCTGGCCGACGAGGACCTGCGCCTGGTCAACCGGTACTTCTGGCTGTGGACCACGCTCAGCCTGGCCGCGCCCGCGCTGCTCGGCGGCCTGCTCACCTGGTCGTTCTGGGGTGCGGTGACCGCGTTCTTCTGGGCCGGGCTGGTGCGCATCGCCTTCCTGCACCACGTCACCTGGTCGGTGAACTCGATCTGCCACCTGGTCGGCGACCGGCCGTTCGCCAGCCGGGACAAGGCGGCGAACTTCTGGCCGCTGGCGATCCTGTCCATGGGCGAGTCCTGGCACAACTCGCACCACGCCGACCCGACCTGCGCCCGGCACGGGGTGCTGCGCGGTCAGGTCGACGTGTCGGCGCGGGTGATCTGGCTGTTCGAGAAGTTCGGCTGGGCCAGCGACGTGCGCTGGCCGAAGCCGGAGCGCATCGCGGCCAAGCTGGTCAAACCCGCCCAGCCCGCGGGCTAGGCGCTAACGCGGCCTGGCCATCCGGCGGCGGTACTCCGCGCCGATCTTCGTCGCGCCGACGGTCTCGTTGTCCCAGGTGGACGCTTCGAGGCCGTCGACCGCTTCGACCAGCTTCTCGCCGGTCCCCACGCTGGGCACGACCACGTCGCCCATCGCCCCGTCCGCGCCGACCAGCACCACCCTGGCCCCGGCGCGGCCGATGCTCTCCACCACGGCACGGCCGGTCTTGTCCGCGCCCCCGTGCTTCGCGACGAAACCGCGTGCGGCGGCCAGCTGGCGCCCGCTCGGTTCGGCCGGTCGCGTGTTCTCGTTCTCCTCGTTCACCTCAGCCACCCGCCGAGCGTATCGGTCCACGGGCCGGGACGCGGAACATCGTGGCCCCGGCCATAGTTGCGGTTACCGAGAACGCACCCCGAGGAGGACGCATGCCCACCCCAGCAGTACGGATCCGGCAGACCGGCGGCACGGAGGTCCTGGAGTTCACCGAGATCGACCCCGGTGCTCCCGGGCCGGGTGAACTGCTGGTCGACGTGGCGGCGGCCGGGGTCAACTACATCGACACCTACCAGCGGAGCGGGCTGTACCCGGTGGAGCTGCCGCTGGTGCTGGGGCTGGAGGGCGCCGGGCGGGTCGCCGCCGTCGGCGAGGGCGTGGACGGGTTCGCCGCCGGTGACCGCGTGGCGTGGCAGGGCGTGCCCGGTGGCTACGCCGGGCAGGCGCGGGTGCCCGCGTCGGCGGCGGTGCGGGTGCCGGACGGCGTCGGCGACGACATCGCCGCGGCGACCCTGCTCCAGGGCATCACCGCGCACTACCTGGTCTCGTCGACCTATCCGGTGCAGGAGGGCGAATCGGTGCTGGTGCACGCCGCGGCCGGCGGGGTCGGCCTGCTGCTGACCCAGCTGGCCAAGGCCAGGGGGGCCAGGGTGATCGGCACCGTGTCGACCGAGGAGAAGGCGCGGCTGGCCCGCGAAGCCGGGGCCGACGAGGTGATCCGGTACGACCAGGACGACTTCGCCGAGGTGACCAGGAAGCTGACCGGCGGCGAGGGCGTGTCGGTGGTCTACGACGGGGTCGGCAAGTCCACAGTGGACGGCAGCATGGCCAGCGTGCGGCGGCGCGGCATGCTGGTGCTGTTCGGCAACGCCAGCGGTGCGGTGCCGCCGGTGGACCCGCTGCGCCTGAACGCGGCCGGGTCGATCTTCATGACCCGCCCCAAGACCGTCGACTACACCGCCACCAGGGCGGAACTGGACTGGCGGGCGGGCGAGTTGTTCGGCGCGGTGGCCGAAGGTTCGCTGAACATCCGGATCGGCGGGCGCTACCCGCTGGCCGAGGCCCGGCAGGCGCACGAGGACCTGCAGGGCCGCCGGACCACCGGGAAGCTGCTCCTGCTGCCCTGAAATCCCGCCGGTGGCTTCCGGGCGCACCCGGAAGCCACCCGCCGGGTCAGTTGGTGCCCGGGGTGACCTTCACCGCGTCGACGACGAAGACCAGCGTCTCCTTCTGCAGCGGGTGGCCGAGCTGCTTGCCGTAGGCCAGGTCCGGCGGCACCACGATGAGCCGGCGCCCGCCCTGGTAGATGCCCTCCAGGCCCTGCTCCCAGCCGGGGATGACCTGCTGCGCGCCCAGGGTCAGCGGCAGCGGCTTGCCCCGCTCGTAGGAGTTGTCCGCCACCTGCTTGTCGCTCCAGGTCACCAGCAGGTAGTTGGCCTCGAGCTGGCTGCCCTTGGTGGCCGCGGCGCCCTGGCCGGGCTCCAGGTCCTTGGTCAGCAGCTTGGTCGGCAAGACGCAGCCGTCGGGCAGCTTGACCTCCGGCTCCTGGCCCAGCTCGCCGGTGACCTCGATCTGGTCCACCGTGCACTCCGGCCCGGTGGGCTGGGACGGCTGGGGCGGCGCGGTCACCGTGCCGGGCACCCCGGTGTTCGGCCCGGCGGGCGCGATCGATGGCTGCTGGTTCGAGCCGGGGGGCTGGGTGGAGTCCTGTTCGGAGTTCGCGCACGCACCGAGGGCCAGTGCGGCGGCGACCACGACCATGAGCTTGGCAGAGTTCCGCATGACGGGCAGCTTAGCTTTCGGCCGGAAACGGTTCCGACCCGGCGTGGAGCACCCCGAGCCGCCGGGTGGCCCGGGTCAGCGCCACGTAGAGGTCGTTCCAGCCGCGGGGCGAACCGGCGGCGACCTCCTCCGGGGCGACGAGCACCACGGAGTCGAATTCCAGGCCCTTGGCCAGCTCCACGGTCAGCACCGACAGCCGTTCGTGCGACGGCAGCAGCTCCCGCACCGCATCGATCCGCCCCGGCGGGCACAGCACCGCCACCGTGCCACCGTCCACTGCGGACAGTTCGGCGGCGGTCAGCGCGGCGAGGTCGGCCGAGTCCAGCGGCTCCTGCCACGGCTGCACCCCGGTCGAGCGCACCGAGGTGGGCACGGTCAGCGCCGGGTCCACCCTGGCCAGCGCCCTGGCGGCCAGCGCCATGATCTCGGCCGGGGTGCGGTAGTTGACCGTCAGCTCCGCCAGCCGCCAGCGGTCGGCCACGTACCGGCCGAGCACGTCGCCCCAGGCCGACGCCCCGCCCTCGGCGCCGGTCTGCGCCACGTCGCCGACCACGGTCATCGACCGGCTCGGGATGCGCCGCATGATGGTCCGCCAGTCCATTTCGGACAGTTCCTGCGCCTCGTCCACGATCACGTGCCCGAAGGTCCAGGTGCGGTCCTGCGCGGCCCGCTGGGCGGCGGTCAGCTCGCTGCGGGCCTGCTGCCGCTCGGCGAACAGCTCCGCGTCCAGCACGTCGCTGACCCGCAGCAGTTCGGGGTCGATGATCTCCTCGTCCTGCTCCAGGATGTCCAGCACGCCTTCGGCGTACGCGCGCTGCTCGCGTTCCTCGCGGGCCCTGGCGGCGCGTTCCTCGGTGTCGTCCCAGCCGAGCAGTTCGGCGAGCTCGTCGAGCAGCGGCACGTCGGCGGGGGTCCAGTCGGCACCGCGGTCCCGCCGCAGCGCGGCCCGCTCCGGTTCGGAGAGCGCCTTCGACGCGGCGGAGGCCAGGCGTTCCGGGTCCGCGAAGAGGTCGTCGAGCACCTCTTCGGGGGTGAGCACCGGCCACAGTTGGTCCATCGCCCGGCGGACGCCCTTGTCCTCGGCGAGTTCGGCCCGGATGTCACCGACGTCACGCGCGTCGAGCAGGTTGTCACCGAGCCGGCGCGCGGCCTGCCGGGTGAGCGCGTCGAGCAGTTCGCTGACGAAGATGCGGCGGGCCTGGTTGTGCGGGCGGCGGGACCGCCGTGCCTTGGCCCGCGCGTCGGTGCAGGTGCGCCGGTCCAGCCGCAGGACCTCGCGCTCGACCTCGATCTCGAGCACCGGCGACGGCACGGCCTGCCGGTCCTTCACCGCGTTGGCCAGCACGTCCGCCAGCACCGCGCGCCCCTTGACCACCGCGGCCGCGCGGTCGTCGGTGCCCGTGGCGTCGATGCCGGGGTAGAGCTGGCCGACCGTGGCCAGCAGCACGCCGGTCTCCCCCAGCGACGGCAGCACCTGGCCGATGTAACGCAGGAAGGTGCTGTTGGGCCCGATCACCAGCACCCCGCGCTGGGTCAGCTGCTGGCGGAAGGTGTAGAGCAGGTAGGCCGCGCGGTGCAGGGCGACGGCGGTCTTGCCGGTGCCCGGCCCGCCCTGGACCACCAGCACCCCGTTCATCCCGGCGCGGATGATCCGGTCCTGCTCGGCCTGGATGGTGGCGACGATGTCGCTCATCTCACCGGTGCGCCGCTGGGTCAGCGCGGCCAGCAGCGCGGCCTCCCCGGCCAGGCCGAGGTCGTGGTCGCCGCCACTGGCTTCACCCAGGTCGAGGATCTCGTCGTCGACCCCGGTGACCCGCCTGGACAGGCTGCGGATGTGCCTGCGGCGGCGCACGCCCTCCGGGGACGCCGCGGTGGCCAGGTAGAACGGCCGCGCCGCGGGCGCGCGCCAGTCGAGCAGCAGTGGCCGGTAGTCGTCCTCGGTGTCGAACAGGCCGAGCCTGCCGATGTAGGCCGGCTCCTGGTCGTGGAAGTCGAGCCTGCCGAAGCACAGGCCCTGCTCGACCGAGCCGAGCTGGGCCAGCCGTTCGGTGTAGGTGGCGGTGGCGACGTCGCGTTCGGTGCGGGCCTGCGGGGTGCCGCCGGTCAGGCGCAGGGCCTCGCCGAGCCGCCGCTGGGTCAGCTCGCGCTCGGCGTCGAGCATCTCGTAGAGCTTGGTGACGTAGACCTGTTCTCGCTGAACTTCGGGGTTTGCCGGCTCCGGACCGGACACAGACAAGGGTGACTCACTTTCGCGCGCGGGGGATTCCGATCGATTCTACGCCGGTGGCCGGCGTCGCACGGCGAGCCGCTGGCAGGCCCGCCGCACCGGCCACAGTGGAGTCCCCCGCCGCCGTCCCCCCGATCGGCTCAAACCGCTCAGAACGGGAGGCCGATGACGGGCAGGCCGATCGCGGAGTCCACGGCGAGCGCGCAGAACACGATCATCAGGTAGGTGTTGGACCGGTGGAACAACGCCATCGGCTTGGTCTCCACCCCGCGGTTCACCGCCACGCGCAGCCGGTGCGCGTAGAACAGGAACCACGCGCCGGCGAGCGCGGCGAACGAGGCGTAGAGCCAGCTGGTGGCCGGGGCCAGCAGCAGGGTCCAGCCGACCATCACCCACGAGTAGATGACGATCTGCTTGGCCACGTGCTGCGGGGTGGCCACCACCGGCAGCATCGGCACGCCGGCGCGCTCGTAGTCCTCGCGGTACTTCATCGCCAGCGCCCAGGTGTGCGGCGGCGTCCAGAAGAAGATCACGCCGAACATCACGAAGGCGGGCCACTCGACCGCGCCGGAGACCGCGGCCCAGCCGATCACCACCGGCATGCAGCCCGCGGCCCCGCCCCACACCACGTTCTGCGGCGTCCGCCGCTTGAGGCCGAGGGTGTAGACGAAGATGTAGAACAGGATCGTCGCGACGGCGAGGATCGCCGAGAGCAGGTTCACCGTGAAGAACAGCACAGCGAACGAGGCGATCCCCAGCACCAGGCCGAAGACCAGCGCGTTGCGCCGGGGCACCGAGTCCTTGACCAGCGGACGCCGCTTGGTGCGGTTCATCACCTTGTCGATGTCGGCGTCGATCACGCAGTTCAGCGCGTTCGCGCTGCCCGCGGCCATGGTGCCGCCGACCAGGGTGGCCAGCACCAGCCAGGGGTTGGGGATCTCGCGCCCGGCCAGGAACATCGCCGGGATGGTGGTGACCAGCAGCAGCTCGATCACCCGGGGCTTGGCGAGCGCGGCGTAGGCACCGATGACCCGGCGGGGGCTGCGCCGGCCACCTGGCTCCTCGGGTGCGTCCACGGCGCTGGTTTCACCGCGTCCGTGCGCGGCGTGCACCAACGACATTTCGCTCCCTGCTACTCACAGTCGGTCCGGCTTGGGACGCGGCTCGGTTGCCGATCTTCCGGTGGGCCCGAAACCACGCCGGGCCTGCGCCCTGACCGATCGTAATCGCCACCGCACGCCCCTCCACGGTGGGGGTGCGCCGGGGGCTTGACACGGTTGGGCCGCACGGCAGCGGGTACGCCTAGGACTAGGCTGGCCCGCGTGGGCGTGGCGTGCCCTGCGAGGGGGCGCGAACAGGAATATCGTGCACCCCGGATCGATCAAGGCGCGCCCGCCGGCAAGCACCGTGCAATGCAAGCGAATCACCGAAGACGGGGAGTTCGAGTTCAGTGTCCGAAACCGCCCTCAGCAGCGAGAACAACCCTCTCATCCGGCGGAACCACCCCGCCGACTGGACCGAGCTGGACACCCGCGCGGTGGACACCGCCCGGGTGCTCGCGGCGGACGCCGTGGAGAACTGCGGCAGCGGGCACCCCGGCACGGCGATGAGCCTGGCCCCGGCCGCCTACTCGCTGTTCCAGCGCATCATGCGGCACGACCCGGCCGACCCGGAGTGGCCGGCGCGTGACCGGTTCATCCTCTCCGCCGGGCACTCCAGCCTGACCCTCTACATCCAGCTGTACCTGGCCGGCTACGGCCTGGAGCTCGAAGACCTCAAGCAGCTGCGCCGCTGGGGCTCCAAGACCCCCGGCCACCCGGAGTACCGGCACACCGCCGGAGTGGAGACCACCACCGGGCCGCTGGGCCAGGGCCTGGCCAACGCGGTCGGCATGGCGATGGCGGCCCGCCGCGAGCGCGGCCTGCTCGACCCCGAGCCCGCCCCCGGCGAGAGCATCTTCGACCACCACGTCTACGTGATCGCCTCCGACGGCGACATCGAAGAGGGCGTGACCTCCGAGGCCTCCTCCATCGCCGGCCGCCAGGAGCTGGGCAACCTCACCGTCATCTACGACGACAACAAGATCTCCATCGAGGACGACACCAACATCGCGCTGTCCGAGGACACCGCGAAGCGCTACGAGGCCTACGGCTGGCACGTCCAGGTGGTCGAGGGCGGTGAGGACGTGGTGGCCTTCGAGGCCGCGATCGAGGCCGCCAAGGCCGAGACCACCCGCCCGTCGTTCATCCTGCTGCGCACGGTGATCGGCTACCCGGCGCCGAACAAGATGAACACCGGCAAGGCGCACGGCGCCGCGCTCGGTGCCGACGAGGTCGCCGCGGTCAAGGAGATCCTCGGCTTCGACACCGGCAAGGACTTCCAGGTCGCCGACGAGGTGATCGAGCACACCCGCAAGGCCGCCGAGCGCGGCAAGGCCGCCCGCGCCGAGTGGCAGACCAAGTTCGACCAGTGGGCCGAGGCCAACCCCGAGCGCGCCGAGCTGGCCGCCCGGCTGGCCAAGCGCGAGCTGCCCGCGGGCTGGGCCGACAACCTGCCCTCCTGGGAGCCCGACGCCAAGGGCATCGCCACCCGCAAGGCCTCCGGTGAGGTGCTCAACTCCCTCGCCGACGCGCTGCCGGAGCTGTGGGGCGGTTCGGCCGACCTGGCCGAGAGCAACAACACCACGATGAAGGGCGCCGACTCGTTCGGGCCCGAATCGGCCGCCACCGACATGTGGAAGACCAGCCCGTACGGCCGCACGCTGCACTTCGGCGTCCGCGAGCACGCGATGGGCTCGATCCTCAACGGCATCGCGCTGCACGGCGGCACCCGGCCCTACGGCGCCACCTTCCTGATCTTCTCCGACTACATGCGCCCGCCGGTGCGGCTGGCCGCGCTGATGAAGGCGCCGGTCATCTACGTGTGGACGCACGACTCGATCGGCCTCGGCGAGGACGGCCCGACGCACCAGCCGATCGAGCAGCTCTCCGCGCTGCGCGCCATCCCGGGGCTGAACGTGGTCCGCCCGGCCGACGCCAACGAGACGGCCGCGGCGTGGAAGGCGGTGCTGGAGGACGTGCACCACCCCTCCGGCCTGGCGCTGACCCGCCAGAACGTGCCGGTGCTCGAGGGCACCAGCGCCGAGGGCGTGGCCCGCGGCGGGTACGTGCTCGCCGAGGCGTCGGGCGCCACCCCGGACGTGGTGCTCATCGCCACCGGTTCCGAGGTGCAGCTGGCCGTCGAAGCCAGGAAGAAGCTCGAGGCCGACGGCGTTTCCACCAGGGTGGTGTCCATGCCGTGCGTCGAGTGGTTCGAAGCGCAGAACCAGGCGTACCGCGAGTCGGTGATCCCCAGCGGGGTGAAGGCGCGCGTGGCCGTGGAGGCCGGGGTCGCCCAGTCGTGGCACAAGTTCGTCGGGGACGCCGGCGAGATCGTCTCGATCGAGCACTTCGGTGCCTCCGCCGATTTCGCCACCCTGTTCCGCGAGTTCGGCATCACCGCCGAAGCCGTGGTCGACGCCGCGCGCCGGTCGCTGGACACCGCCAAGAACTCCTGAATTTCCACCGAAGGGGATGAAGTCATGAGCAGCACCGATCGGCTGGCCCAGCTGTCCGAGGCCGGCGTTTCGATCTGGCTCGACGACCTGTCCAGGGAGCGGCTCGACTCCGGCAACCTCGCCGGGCTGATCCGCGACCGGCACGTCGTGGGGGTCACCACCAACCCGACCATCTTCGCCAACGCCCTGTCGAAGGGTGACGCCTACGACCAGCAGGTCGGTGAGCTGGCCGCGCGCGGTGCCGACGTCGACGCCGCCGTGCGCGAGCTGACCACCACCGACGTGCGCAACGCCGCGGACCTGTTCCGCGAGGTCTACTCCGCCACGAACGGGGTGGACGGCCGGGTGTCCATCGAGGTGGACCCGCGCATGGCCAAGGACGCCGACGCCACCGTGGCCGAGGCCAAGGACCTGTGGAAGACCGTCGACCGGCCGAACGTCCTGATCAAGATCCCGGCCACCGAGGAGGGCCTGCCGGCGATCACCCGCACGCTGGCCGAGGGCATCAGCGTCAACGTCACGCTGATCTTCTCCGAGGAGCGCTACCGGGCGGTCATCGACGCCTACTTCGCCGGGCTGGAGCAGGCCAAGGCCAACGGGCACGACCTCGGGGGCATCCACTCGGTCGCCTCGTTCTTCGTCTCCCGTGTGGACAGTGAGATCGACAAGCGGCTGGACGCCATCGGCACCGACGAGGCCAAGGCGCTGCGCGGCGAAGCCGCCATCGCCAACGCCCGGATCGCCTACGCCGCCTACGAGGAGCTGTTCGCCGGCGAGCGCTGGCAGGCGCTGGCCGCCGAGGGCGCGAACAAGCAGCGCCCGCTGTGGGCCTCCACCGGGGTGAAGGACCCGTCCTATTCGGACACCCGGTACGTGGACCAGCTGGTGGTGGCCAACACGGTGAACACCATGCCGGAGAAGACCATCGACGCGGCCGCCGACCACGCCGAGATCGAGGGCGACAAGGTGTCCGGCACCGAGGCCGCCGCCCGCGAGGTGTTCACCAAGCTCGAGGGCGTCGGCATCGACATCACCGACGTGTTCCTGACGCTGGAGAACGAGGGCGTCGACAAGTTCGAGAAGTCCTGGGGCGAACTGCTCGAGACGGTCCGCGGCCAGCTGGCGAAGGCGAAGGGCTGAGCGCGGGCATGGCAGCCGAAGAGACGGGCGCCGGGGTCACCATCACCGACCCCGCGCTGGAACAGCAGGCGAAACCGCTCGCGGACAGCCTGATCGCCGACCGGGCGGCTTCCCGCCTGGCCGCGCAGGACGCCACGCTGTGGGGGGCCGATGCCGAGTCCGAGGCGGCCATCCGGTTGTCCTGGACCACCCTGCACCGCTCCTCGCGGCCGCTGATCGGCGAGATCGAGGCGCTGCGCACGGAACTGCGTTCCGAGGGCGTGGACCGCGTGGTGCTGGCCGGGATGGGTGGTTCCTCGCTGGCGCCGGAGGTGATCACCGGGACCGAGGGCGTCGCGCTGACCGTGCTCGACACCACCGACCCCGGTCAGGTCGCCGACGCGCTCGCCGGGGACCTGGAGCGGACCGTGCTGGTGGTCTCGTCGAAGTCCGGCGGCACGGTGGAGACCGACAGCCACCGCCGGATCTTCGCCAAGGCCTTCGCCGACCACGGGATCGAGGCGGCCCGGCGGATCGTCGTGGTCACCGACCCCGGCTCGCCGCTGGCGGAGCTGGCCGAGGCGGAGGGCTACCGCCGGGTGTTCCTGGCCGACCCGCACGTGGGCGGGCGGTACTCCGCGCTGACCGCGTTCGGCCTGGTGCCCGCCGGGCTGGCCGGGGCGGACGTGGCGCGGTTGCTCGACCAGGCCGCGGGCGTGGCCGAGCAGCTGGCCGCCGACGACGAGGCCAATCCGGCCATCCGGCTGGCGGCGGCGCTGGGTGCCCGGCACGCGCAGCACGCGGAGAAGGTGGTCTTCGCCGACACCGGCTCCGGTATCCGGGGCTTCGGTGACTGGGCCGAGCAGCTGATCGCCGAATCCACCGGCAAGCAGGGCACGGGCCTGCTGCCGGTGGTGGTGGAGTCGCCGGTGGCGGCCGGGTTCGCCGACGCCGGTGCCGACGCCACCCCGGTGGCGATCGGCCGCGCGGACTCACCCGCCCAGCTCTCGGTCACCGGCCCGCTCGGCGCGCAGTTCCTGCTGTGGGAGTTCGCCACCGCGCTGGCCGGGCGGCTGCTCGGCATCAACCCGTTCGACCAGCCCGACGTGGAGGCGGCGAAGAAGGCAGCGCGGGCGCTGCTGGACCAGCCGTCCGGCACGGGCGGCGGGGCCGGGCCGTCGTTCACCGACGGCGCGATCGAGGGGTACGGCCTCGACGCGAAGGACCTGCCCGAGGCGCTGAAGTCCTTCCTGGACTCGGCGACCGCCTCGGATTCGGTGCCGCCGGCCTACATCGCGGTGCAGGCGTACCTGGACCGCCTCGACGACGCGTCCGCCGCGCTGCTGCGGGCGCAGCTGGCCAAGCGGACCGGGCTGCAGACCACCTTCGGCTGGGGTCCGCGGTTCCTGCACTCGACCGGGCAGTACCACAAGGGCGGCCACCCGAACGGGTTCTTCCTGCAGCTGACCGGGGCCGGTGAAACCGACCTGGACGTGCCGGACCGGCCGTACACCCTGGCCGGGCTGCAGCTGGCGCAGGCGCTGGGCGACGGGCAGGTGCTGGCCGACCACGGGCGCCCGGTGCTGCGGCTGCACTTCACCGACCGGGCCGCCGGGCTGGCACAGCTGGTGGCCGCGCTGGAGGCGTTGGCGTGAGCTGGACCAATCCGCTGCGGGACCACCGCGACAAGCGGCTGCCGAGGATCGCCGGGCCGTCCAGCCTGGTGATCTTCGGCGTCACCGGCGACCTGTCCCGCAAGAAGCTGATGCCCGCGATCTACGACCTGGCCCACCGCGGCCTGCTGCCCGCCGGCTTCTCGCTGGTCGGGTTCGCCCGCCGCGACTGGGAGAACCAGGACTTCGGCGAGCTGGTGCACGATTCGGTGGCCGAGCACTCGCGGACGCCGTTCCGCGAGTCGGTGTGGAACCGGCTCGCCGAGGGCATCCGGTTCGTGCAGGGCACCTTCGACGACGACGACGCCTTCGACCGGCTGGCGCGGACCGTGCGCGAGCTGGACGCCGAGCGCGGCACCGGTGGCAACACCGCGTTCTACCTGTCCATCCCGCCGAGCGCGTTCCCGGTGGTGACCAAGCAGCTGGCTCGTTCGGGGCTGGCCGACACCGACGAGAACACCTGGCGACGGGTGGTCATCGAGAAGCCGTTCGGCCACGACCTGCGCAGCGCGCGGGAGCTGAACGCGATCGTCAACGACGTCTTCCCCGAGGAGTCGGTGTTCCGCATCGACCACTACCTCGGCAAGGAGACGGTGCAGAACATCCTGGCGCTGCGCTTCGCGAACCAGCTGTTCGAGCCGATCTGGAACGCCAACTACGTCGACCACGTGCAGATCACCATGGCCGAGGACATCGGCCTCGGCGGGCGCGCGGGGTACTACGACGGGATCGGCGCGGCCCGCGACGTCATCCAGAACCACCTGCTCCAACTGCTCGCGTTCACCGCGATGGAGGAGCCGGTCTCGTTCGAGCCGAAGGCGCTGCGCGCGGAGAAGGTGAAGGTGCTCGGCGCGACCAAGCCGCTCGAGCCGTTCGACGCGACCACCGCGCGCGGGCAGTACACCGGCGGCTGGCAGGGTGGCAAGAAGGTGCCCGGCCTGCTGCAGGAGGGCGGGTTCTCGAAGGACTCCACCACCGAGACCTACGCCGCGGTGACGCTGGAGGTGCAGAACCGCCGCTGGGCCGGGGTGCCGTTCTACCTGCGCACCGGCAAGCGGCTGGGCCGCCGGGTCACCGAGATCGCGGTGGTGTTCAAGCGGGCGCCGCATCTGCCGTTCGACTCCACCGCCACCGAGGAGCTGGGGCAGAACGCGCTGGTCATCCGGGTGCAGCCGGACGAGGGCGTGACGCTGCGGTTCGGCTCGAAGGTGCCGGGGACCACGATGGAGGTCCGCGACGTCACGATGGACTTCGGCTACGGGCACGCCTTCACCGAGTCCTCGCCGGAGGCCTACGAGCGGCTCATCCTGGACGTGCTGCTCGGCGAGCCGTCGTTGTTCCCGGTGAACGAAGAGGTCGAGCTGTCCTGGGAGATCCTCGACCCGGTGCTGGCGCACTGGGCCAAGCACGGCAAGCCCGAGGAGTACGCGCCGGGCACGTGGGGTCCGGCTTCGGCCGACGCGATGCTGGCCGCTTCGGGCCGCAACTGGAGGCGCCCGTGATCATCGACCTGCCGTCCACCACCACCTCGCAGCTGAACAAGAAGCTGGTCGAGCTGCGCGAACGCGGTGGGGCCGTGGCGCTGGGCCGGGTGCTGACCCTGGTCATCGCCGCGGACGACGACGAGCACCTGGAAGACGCGATCGACGCGGCCAACGAGGCCAGCCGGGAGCACCCGTCGCGGGTGATCGTGGTGGCCAAGGGCTCGAAGACCGCGGCCCCGCGCATCGACGGGCAGATCCGCGTCGGCGGGGACGCCGGGGCCAGCGAGGTGATCGTGCTGCGGCTCTACGGCGCGCTGGTGGCCAACAGCCAGAGCGCGGTGGTGCCGCTGCTGCTGCCCGACGCGCCGATCGTCACCTGGTGGCCGGGCACCGGGCCGCGGAACCCGGCCAAGGACCAGCTCGGTGAGCTGGCCCAGCGGCGGATCACCGACTCGGCCGCGGAGAAGAACCCCATCCGCGCGCTCGGCACGCGTGGCAAGGCCTACACCGACGGCGACACCGACCTCGCCTGGACCCGGCTGACCAACTGGCGGGCCCAGCTGGTCAGCGCGCTGGACCTGCCGCCGTACGAGGACGTGCTCTCGGCCACGGTCACCGGTGAGGTGGACTCGCCCTCGACCGAGCTGCTCGCGGGCTGGCTGGCCGAGTACCTCAAGGCACCGGTCAAGCGGGTCAAGTCGAGCAGTGCGCAGGGCATCCTGTCGGTGACGCTGGAACGGCGGTCCGGGGCGATCGAGCTGAGCAGGCCGGACGGCCGGGTCGGCACGCTGACCCAGCCGGGCCAGCCGGCGCGGCGGATCTCGCTGCAGCGGCGGGACAACAAGGACTGCCTGATCGAGGAGTTGCGGCGGCTCGACCCGGACGAGATCTACGAGGCGGCGCTGCACGGCCTCGGCAAGATCGCGGCCACCTCCCGCAAGGCGCCCGCCAAGGAACCGGCCAGGTCCGGCGCGAAGGCGGGGGCGAAGGCACCGGCGAAGGCGAAGGCATGAGCACCTCCGAGGTAGTCGTCTACTCCGATCCGCAGTTGCTCGCGGCGGCCTGCGCGGCCCGGCTGGTCACCCGGCTGGTCGACGTGCAGGCCGCGCGCGGCTCGGCCTCGCTGGTGCTCACCGGGGGTGGCACGGGCGTGGCGATCCTGCGGGAGCTGCGGAACTCCCCCGCCAGGGACGCGGTGGACTGGTCGAAGCTGGACCTGTACTGGGGTGACGAGCGCTTCCTGCCCGCGGACGACGACGAGCGCAACGAGAAGCAGGCACGGGAGGCGCTGCTCGACCACGTGCCGGTCGACCCGGCGCGGGTGCACGTGATGGCCCCGTCGGACGGCGAGTTCGGCGACGACCCGGACGCCGCCGCGGCCGACTACGCCAGGGTGCTGGCGCGCAACGCGCGGCCGGAGGACCACGGCGACGTGCCGACCTTCGACGTCACCCTGCTCGGCCTCGGCGGTGAGGGCCACACGGCGTCGATCTTCCCGGAGACCCCGGCGGTCTACGAGACCGAACGCTCGGTGATCGCGGTGCGGAACTCACCGAAGCCGCCGCCCACCCGGATCTCGCTGACCCTGCCCGCCATCCGGCGCTCGGCCGAGGTTTGGCTGGTCACCACCGGCTCCGCCAAGGCCGACGCGGTGGCCTTGGCCCTGGCCGGGGCCGGTGAGGTGCAACTGCCGGTGGCGGGCGCCCGCGGGCGGCGCCGCACGCTGTGGCTGCTGGACCGCCAGGCAGCGGCCAAGACTTCGAACGTCTACCGGCCGCGGATCGCTTGATCGGTCTACCCCGGAGCTCCGGACGGCTGCTGAGGCCGGGTTGCGTGATTCCCGGCCTCGGTTCCGTCCGGGGATCCGCGACCTCCGGCTGGCTGGACGGCGTCCAGCACCGGGGATTTTGTGATCTTCTGACTGCCGCTGCCCGGACGCCCGCCGCCCCTGGATCGAGGGCGGCCCTGGCCTCTCGATTCTGTCCGGATATCGGACACCAGAGGTCATCCCCCGGACGGGTGAAGCGATGACGTCAAACAGGACACGCATACGGCTGAATGGCCGGAAACTTACCGCCGAGCGGCCAGCACACGTTAGCGTCCGCTAATTTGTGCCCGCCGACGCGTCCCGATCGGGTGATGGATCCCTCTCACTGGTAAGTCCACAAGACGAGAGGTCCATTGCGATGACCACAGAGGGACTCTCCATACCGGGAATGTCGGTCGGCGGCCCCCATTCGGGCACGACCGGGCACATCCGTGACGGCAGCATCGCGGACTGGTTCCGGAAACGGGCCGTGCGCGCGCTGTCCATCGACGTCCTGGCGATCGCGCTCGCCGTGCTGGACGTCTGGCTCGTCTTCCCCGAAGAAGCCACGACCTACTCCATCTGGCTGTCGGCGTTCTCCTGCCTGGCGCTGGTGGCGCGGCGGTGGCTGCCGTTCGGCGTGGTACTGGCCACCTTCCCCGGTTACCTGGCCGGCTGGGCCCAGCTGGCGGCGATGATCGCGCTCGGCATGCTCGCCACCCGGCGCGGACTGCACTGGCAGACCATGGCGGGCTTCGGCATGGTCTGGGCCAGCCGGTTCATCCTGTGGCCGCTGGACGAGTTCGCCGCGCTCAGCTGGCAGGAGCACGTGCTCGACGGCATCTACGGCGTGGTCGTCGCCGGGATGCCGGTGGCGCTGGGCCTGCTGATCCGGGCCAGGAGCGAGCTGTCGGACAAGCTGGCCGAGCTGGCCGCCAGCCGCGACCGCGAGCAGCGGCTGCACGCCCAGGCCGTCCGCGCGCAGGAACGCGCCCGGCTGGCCAGGGAAATGCACGACGTGGTTTCCCACGACATCACGCTGATCGCGATGCAGGCCAACGTGCTGTCGATCTCCGCCCCCGGTACCGAGGCGCACCAGGCCGCGGAGAACATCCGGCACCTGAGCAAGCGCACGCTCGAGGAACTGCGCACGCTGGTCGGCGTGCTGCGCTCCGGGGTGGACGAGGACGGGCCACAGCCCGGAATCGACGAGTTGCACCAGCTGATCCGCACCTCGGACGTGCCGGTGCAGCTCACCGTGGAGCGCATCCCCGACCCGCTGCCGCGCCAGGTCTCCGCGGCGGCCTACCGGACCGTGCAGGAGTGCCTGACCAACGTGCACAAGCACGCACCCGGCGCGAAGGCGAAGGTGTGCGTGCGCGGTGAGGAGGACGCGCTCGGCGTGGAGGTGCTCAACGAGCAGCCCTGCGAACCGGCCCGCGCGCTGCCTTCGGGCGGGCACGGGCTGACCGGGCTGGCCGAGCGCGCGCGGCTGCTCGGCGGCACCTTCGAAACGGCCCCGACCGACGACGGCGGCTTCCGAGTCCGCGCCGTCTACCCCCTGCCGAACTAGCCCCGGAAAGCTCGGAATGGGGCATTCCCCCACGGTGAATGCCCCATTCCCGGCGTCACACCGGGCCGGTCAGATGATCTCGCGCCGCTTCCGCAGCCGGTCGAGCGCCTCGGCGAGGATGGCTTCGCCATCCGCGTCGCTGCGGCGCTCCTTCACGTAGGCGAGATGCGTCTTGTACGGCTCCGTCCGCGGGGCCGCGGGCGGGTTCTGCTCGTCCTGCCCGCCGGGCAGCCCGCACCGCGGGCAGTCCCACTCCTCGGGAATCTCGGCTTCCAAGGCGAAGGACGGGCGCGCCTCGTGCCCGTTGGCGCACCAGTACGAGATCCGGCGCCGCGGCGCCGACTCCCCCCGCTCGGACTCGCCGGACGGGCCCGCCCCGACCCTGGTACCCCGAATCGCGTTTCCGCCAACCATGAACTCTCACACCCCGGTCTTGTTCCCGGCGCACCCGCACGGTACGCCGTGCCACTGTCTGCTCCGGCCGGGCGTGCACCCGGCCGCCTCCCACGGCTCGTGCCGCTCAGATCTTCAGCAGCAGGCCCAGGCCGACGATGCTGATCAGCCAGATCGCACCGAGTCCGAGCGTGATCCGGTCGAGGTTCTTCTCGGCCACGCTCGAGCCCGCCAGGCTGGACTGCATGCCGCCGCCGAACAGGGAGGACAGCCCGCCTCCGCGTCCCCGGTGCAGGAGGACGGCGACGACCAGCAGCACGCTGGAAGCGATCAACACCACTTGCAGGAACAGTTTCATCTCATCCTCTGTGTCCGGTGAAAACGCGCGATCGGCGCGGGCTGACGAGCACCGTGACCCACATTACCCGGTCACCGCCCGGATCAGGGCAGCGGCCCGCCCGCGGCCAGCGCGCAGAGCTTGGTGAACTCGTCGGCGTCCAGGCTCGCCCCGCCGACCAGTGCGCCGTCGATGTTCTCGCACTTGACCAGGTCGCCGATGTTGCCCGATTTGACCGAACCGCCGTAGAGCACGCGCACCTCACCAGCGATTTCGGGGCCGTACTTCTCGCCCAGCTTGGTCCGCAGTGCGGCGCAGACCTCCTCCGCGTCGGCCGGGGTGGCGACGCGGCCGGTGCCGATGGCCCAGACCGGCTCGTAGGCGACCACCACGTTCTTCACCTGCTCGGCCTTGAGCCCCTTCAGGCCCGCGACCAGCTGGTTCGTGGTGTGCTCGAGGTGCCCGCCCGCTTCGCGGACCTCGAGCTGCTCCCCGACGCACAGGATCGGGGAAAGCGCGTGCTTGAGCGCGGCACGCACCTTCTTGTTGACCACCTCGTCGTCTTCGTGGTGGTACTCACGGCGCTCGGAGTGCCCGACGGTGACGTAGGTGCACCCGAGCTTGGCGAGCATCGGCCCCGAGATGTCCCCGGTGTAGGCACCGGAGTCGTGGGGCGAGAGGTCCTGCGCGCCGTAGGTGAGCAGGAGCTTGTCGCCGTCGGTGAGGGTTTGCACGCTCCGGATGTCGGTGAACGGCGGCAGCACCGTCACGTCCACCTTCGCGTAGTACTTCTCCGGGAGCGAGAAGGCGATCTTCTGCACCAGCGCGATGGCCTCGAGGTGGTTGAGGTTCATCTTCCAGTTGCCGGCGATGAGCACTTTTCGAGCCACTGTCGGTCTACTCCCCCAGTACCGAGACGCCGGGCAGGTCCTTGCCCTCGAGGTATTCCAGCGACGCGCCGCCGCCGGTGGAGATGTGCGAGAAGCCGTCCTCGGGCAGGCCGAGCTGGCGCACCGCGGCCGCGGAGTCACCACCGCCGACCACGCTGAACGCCTCGCTCGCGGCGATCGCCTCGGCGACCGCCTTGGTGCCGCCGGCGAACGCCTCGAACTCGAACACGCCCATCGGGCCGTTCCAGAACACGGTCTTGGCGTCGGCCAGCTTGCCGGCGAACAGCTCGCGGGTCTTCGGGCCGATGTCGAGGCCCTGCCGGTCGGCCGGGATCGCGGTGGCGTCGACCACCTCGTGCGGCGCGTCGGCGGCGAACTCGGTGGCGGCCAGCACGTCGACCGGCAGCACCAGTTCCACGCCGCGCTTGTCCGCCTCGGCGAGGAAACCGCTGACCTGGTCGAGCTGGTCGGCCTGCAGCAGCGACTGGCCCACCTCGTGGCCCTGGGCCTTGAGGAAGGTGTAGGCCATGCCGCCGCCGATGAGCAGCCGGTCGACCTTGGTCAGCAGGTTGGCGATCACGCCGAGCTTGTCCGAGACCTTGGCCCCGCCGAGCACCACCGCGTAGGGGCGGGCCGGTTCCTCGGTGAGCTTGCGCAGCACCTCGAGCTCGGCCAGCACCAGGCCACCGGTGTAGGCGGGCAGCACCCCGGCGATGTCGAACACCGACGCCTGCTTGCGGTGCACCACACCGAAGCCGTCGGAGACGAAGGCACCGCCGTCCCCGGTGAGGGCGGCCAGTTCACGGGCCAGCGCGGCCCGCTCGTCCTCGACCTTGCTGGTCTCGCGCGGGTCGAACCGCACGTTCTGCAGCAGGGCCACCTGGCCGTCGGCCAGCGCGCCGGTGACCGACTTCGCGCTTTCGCCGACCACGTCGGCGGCCAGCGCCACCTCCGCGCCCAGCAGTTCACCCAGCCGCGCCGAAACGGGCGCGAGGGAGAACTTCGGGTCGGGCTCGCCCTTGGGGCGGCCGAGGTGGGCCGCCACGATCACCCGCGCGCCGGCCTCGGCCAGGCGCTGGATGGTCGGCAGCGCGGCCCGTACCCGGCCGTCGTCGGTGATGCGGTCGCCGTCGAGGGGGACGTTGAGGTCGGCGCGCACCAGCACGCGCCGACCCGCCACACCCTCGCTGATCAGCTCATCGAGAGTTTTCACGGCCATGGCTCAGGACAGCTTGCCGCCGACGAGCTTGACCAGGTCCACCAGGCGGCTGGAGTAGCCCCACTCGTTGTCGTACCAGCCGTAGACCTTGACCTGGTTGCCCAGCACCTTGGTGATCGGCGCGTCGTAGATGCACGAGGCCGGGTCGTTGACGATGTCGCTGGAGACGATCGGGTCCTCGCTGTAGCGCAGGATGCCCTGCAGCGGGCCCTCCGCGGCGGCCCGGTAGGCGGCGTTGATCTCCTCGACGCTGGCCTTCTTGGCCAGGTCCACGGTGAGGTCGGTGATCGAGCCGGTGGGCACCGGGACGCGCAGCGAGTAGCCGTCGAGCTTGCCGTTCAGCTCGGGCAGCACCAGGCCGATGGCCTTGGCGGCACCGGTGGAGGTGGGCACCACGTTCAGCGCGGCCGCCCGGGCGCGGCGCGCGTCCTTGTGCGGGCCGTCCTGCAGGTTCTGGTCCTGGGTGTAGGCGTGGATGGTGGTCATCAGGCCCTGCTCGATGCCGAAGGCGTCGTGCAGCACCTTGGCCAGCGGGGCCAGGCAGTTGGTGGTGCAGGAGGCGTTCGAGATGATCGTCTGCGAGCCGTCGTAGAGGTGGTCGTTCACGCCGAGCACCACGGTCAGGTCCTCGCCCTTGGCCGGGGCCGAGATGATGACCTTCTTCGCGCCACCGGCGACGTGCGCCTTGGCGGCGTCGGCGTTGGTGAAGAAGCCGGTGGACTCCACGACCACGTCCACGCCCAGGTCGCCCCACGGCAGGTTCGCCGGGTCGCGCTCGGCGAGCGCCTTGATGGTCTTGCCGCCGACGACGAGACCCTCGTCGCTGACGCTGACCTCGTCGGGGTAGCGGCCGAGGATGCTGTCGTACTTCAGCAGCTGGGCCATGGTGGCGACATCGCCGAGGTCGTTGAACGCGACCACCTCGATGTCGTGGCCGCTGGCCTGCACGGCGCGGAAGAAGTTGCGGCCGATCCGGCCGAAGCCGTTCACACCTACGCGAACCGTCACTACTGCCACTCCTCTGGGGGTTCGGCCGGGCCCGGCCCGGCCAGACTGGGGGACTCGGGGCAACCCTAGCGTGCTGGCCTGGGCGTTCCCGCATGCCCCAGCGAGACTTCCACTACACCGGGTCGCCGGTCAAGAATCGATCAAGTCATCGATCAAGATGATCCGCTCAGCGCGCGTTCCAGCGGGGTCCGGAACCGCGGCACGACCCTGGTCCCGCCGAGCCACTCCCCCAACCGGGTCGCCGCCTCGCCGATGCGGGCGGTGGCTTCCGCGCCGACGTCCTCCAGGCAGCGGACGGCGATCTCCCCGTCCGGGCGCTGGGCCCAGCCGCCGACGACGCGCCCGTCGCACCAGACGGTCGGCCCGGCGTTGCCGTTGCGGTCGAACAGGGCGTCCCGGTGCGGGCCGAGGTAGAAGTCCCGGCCGGCCCAGCCCATCGGCGTGGGGTCGAGCGCGGGCAGCAGCGCCACCCACGGCTGGGGTTCCGGCTCGGGTTCGAGGTCGCCGGGCAGCAGCAGGCCGGTACCGCCGCCTTCGAGGCCGACTTCCAGGGGGCCGATCGCGGTCAGCGCCTGCTTCGCCTGGGCCGCCGTCCAGCCGGTCCACCAGCGCAGGTCCGAAAGCGGTGCCGGGCCGTAGGCGTGCAGCCAGCGCCGCGCCAGTTCGACCCGGGCGGCGCCGGCGCCGGCGCGCGGCAGGCCGGGCAGCCAGCTTTCCAGCGGCGACCAGCGGTACTGCGTGGACAGCCAGGTGCCGCGCGGGCGGCCGCGCACGATCCGGCCCTGCGCCGCGAGCAGGAACAGCACCCGGCTGGTGACGTTGCCGATCGCCTCGTACGGCTTGCCCGGCGCCATCCGCAGCTGCTGGCGCAGGCCGGGCACGTCGGCGGCGAGTTCCTGGCCGAGCGCCTCCCCGCGGGCCGACAGCGCCGCCATCGTCGCCGACTCCACCTCGGCCAGCCACCCGGCCGCCGCGGGCACGCCCGCCGGGTGGCCGTTCTCGGTGAGGTGCTTGACCAGCAGCTTGCGCTGCTTCGCGGCGATCTCGTCCGCGCACGCGGCCTGCACCACGGGCGCGACCTCGCGCGGCACGGCGAACACGGTGCGCCGCATGCCGAGCAGCCGCACCAGGGTGCGGTCGTCGTAGAGCGCGCGCTCGGTCACGGCCACGGGTGAGCCGCCGGTGCGGGCGGCCACCGACAGGTGCACGGTGGCCGGATCGGTGGCGTGCAGCGCGACCACCGCCGCGGCCGCGTCCTCCGGTCCGGCTCCGGGGACGGCCAGCAGGTGGCGCCGGGCGAGCCGGGCCCGGCGTTGTGCGGTGGTCACCGCGGTGGTCGGTGTGGCCATGCCGGAGTTCCTACCACCGGCCGCCGACAATTCGGGTGCTCGCGGCACCCGGTGCGGGTTAACCTCCGGCATGGTCTCCGCCGGTCACTTCGCCGCTTTCGCCGCGCTCACCTTCCTGATGGTCATCGTGCCCGGTCCGAGCGTGCTGTTCACCATCAGCCGGGCGCTCACCGCCGGGCGCCGGGACGCGCTGCTCACCGTCGCCGGGAACGCCGCCGGGGTGTACCTGCAGGTGGTCGGCGTGGCGTTCGGCCTCGGCGCGCTGGTCGAGGGCTCGGCGACGGTGTTCGCGGTGATCAAGTTCGCCGGTGCGGCGTACCTGGTCCACCTGGGGGTGCAGGCGTTCCGGCACCGCCGGTCGCTGGCGTCGGCGTTCGCCGACCAGGTCAGCGCGGCGCGGGCGCCGGTGTGGCGGGTGGTCCGCGACGGCCTGGTGGTCGGCTTCGCGAACCCGAAGTCGATCGTGTTCCTGGCCGCGGTGCTGCCGCAGTTCGTCGACCACGGTGCCGGTTCGGTGCCCGCGCAGATGCTGTTCCTCGGCATCCTGCTGCCGGTGACCGCGCTGGTGTGCGACTCGGCGTGGGCCTTCGCCGCCGGGGTCGCGCGCTCCTGGTTCGCCGGTTCACCGCGCCGGCTGTCGATGATCGGCGGGACCGGTGGGCTGGTGATGATCGGGCTGGGGGCCGGCCTCGCGGTCAGCGGCCGCAAGGACTAACACCGCCTAACACCGCCTAACACCGCCTGACACCGCCTGACCCCGCCTCCGGCTCAGCCCGGGTCGCGCCACATCGGGTACATCGGCGGGCCGTCCGGGAGGTGGAACGGCTCGCCGCGGAACCGGTAGCCGTGGCGTTCGTACAGCGCGGCGGCGCGCGGGCTGCTCGCCTCCAGGTAGGCGGGTGTGCCGGTGGCGTCGAGCACCCGCTGGTGGTGCCGCAGCAGGCTGCTGCCGAGGCCGCGGCCCTGGGCGTCCGGGTGCACGGCCAGGAACACCAGGTGGTGGTGCGGCTCGTGCGGGTGGGCGGCTTCGAAGGCGTCGTCCAGTGCGCGGAACCGGTCGGTGTACGGGCCGCAGGCCGCCAGCAGCCGGGCGTCGTAGTCCGGCGGCGGTGGCGGCGGCTCGGCGCCCGCTTCCTGCGGCAGCCACACCGCGGCGGCGCGGTCGCCGAGCAGGTCGGCGTGCCCGTGGGTGAGCGCGTGCTCGACGAGGATGTGGAAGTTCGCGGCCAGCGTGGCCCGGCGCGGGTGCGGATCGGGGACCAGCCAGCGCGACACGGCCAGCGGTTCGAACGCGGTGGCGATCAGGCTCGCCACCGCCCCGGCCTGGGCGGGCTCCGCGCGGCGGATCTCGGCGGTGCCGGTCACAGCGGGGCCCCCCGGTACTGCTCGCCGGACCCGGCCAGCGAGGTGTTCTTCGCGCCCAGCCCGATCGCGGCGTAGACCTGCGGGCGGCGGATGCGCAGCACCAGCGCCCACAGCACCCCGGCCAGCCCGGCCAGCACGAAGACCACCGGTACCAGCCACGGCAGCGGTGATTCCGGGCCCACGCCCAGCAGCGTGGCGAAGTTGCGCAGCACGAGCACCAGCACCACCAGCACGGCCAGCGCCGCCAGTGCGGGCGCGATCAGGCGCCGCCAGAGGTTCTCCCCCGACGGCCGCCGCGCGAAGAACAGCACCACCGCGATCGAGGTGACCCCGATCAGGGTCAGGATGCCGAGGCCGCCCGCCGTGCCGCCCCAGTAGAACAGGTGCACCAGCGGGTCCCAGCCCGCCAGCGCGAACAGCCCGATCACCAGCAGCCCGACGCCGGTCTGGATGACCGAACCGGCCACCGGGGACCCCGACCGCGGCGAGGTCCGGCCCAGCGCGGCGGGCAGCACGCGTTCGCGGCCGAGGGCGAAGGTGTAGCGGGCGATGGTGTTGTGGAAGGAGATCATCGCGGCCAGGATGCTGGTCACGAACAGCACCCGGCCCGCGGTGGCCATGCCGCTGCCCAGCTGGGTGCTGGCCAGCGAGAACAGCAGTTCCGAGCTCTGCGCCTGCGATTCGCCGACGATCCGGTCCGGGCCGGTGGCCACGCTCATCGACCACGACGCGAACGCGTAGAGCCCGCCGATGGCCAGCAGGGAGACGTAGGTGGCGATCGGGACGGTGCGCCGCGGGTTGCGCACCTCCTCGCTGAACACCACGGACGACTCGAACCCGACGAAGCCCAGCACGGCCAGCGCCAGGATCGCCCCGGCGCCCGGCCCGACCAGTTCGGCGGGGTCCAGCGTGGCGAAGCTGACCTGTCCGCCCGCCGGGTGGCTGACGTTGGACACGCTGTACACCGCGATCACCGCCACCTCGGCGGCCAGCAGCACGGCCAGCACCTTGCCGTTGATGTCCACGTGCTGCAGCCCGAGCACGGCCACCACCAGCCAGGCGGCCAGCGCGAAGACCCACCACGGCAGGTCGGCGCCGAACCACTCCCGGAACAGCGGGGCGGCCGCCGCGCCCGCCGCGCCGTACAGCCCGACCTGCAGCAGGTTGTAGGACAGCAGCGCGATCCAGGACGCGCCGACGCCGAGGGGTTTGCCCAGCCCGCGGCTGATGAAGCCGTAGAACGCGCCCGCGATGGCCACGTGCCGCGACATCGCCACGTACCCCACCGCGAACAGCGCCAGCACCAGCGCGATGAACACGAAGGCGACCGGGATGCCGATCAGGCCGGTGGTGGCGTAGCCGGTGGTGACCACCCCGGCGATCACCGTCAGCGGGGTGGCCGCGCTGATCACGAAGAAGACCACGGCCGAGGCGCCGAGCCGGTCCGAGGCCAGTGCCTGCGCCACGGGACTGGGTCTGGCAGGTCGATCGTTCATCGAGGGACTCCCTGGGCGGTTGGGGACCTACATGCGGTGGTGGAGCACGGCGTCGCCGACGGCGGTCTCGGTTTCCAGCACGAGCACCCGCAGCGGCGCGGGCAGTTCGATGACCAGCCGTTCCAGGTGCTGCCGGGCGTCGGGGGAAACGGTGTAGAAGACGAACCGGTCCAGTCCGGTGGCGATGACCAGGCCGGCCAGCACGACGTCGACGGTGTCGAGCGGGTCGAGCCGGGCGACCGGGCCGGACAGGCGGGCCGCCGGCCAGGCCGCGGCGTTGATGTCGACCGGTTCGTAGGAGTCCGGCCGCCACGGGATCCGGGACCGGACCGGCCGCAGCTGCCCGCTGCCCAGCAGCCGCCGCGCCACCGAATCGTAGGCGGTGCGGCCGAAGTAGCGCAGCCAGTCGCGGACCACCCGCGCCTCCGGTTCGGCGACCACGTCCCGCAGCGCCGGGCCCAGCACCTCGCAGCGCGGCAGCCGCGGGTCGAGCACCCGCACCCGGCCGTGTTCCACGGTCAGGCGACCGGCCAGCAGCAGTTCGGCGAGCACCGCGCCGGCCAGGCCGAAACCGGCGGCGCGCTCGTTCAGCCGCCGTTTTCCGGTGCGGTCGTCGTGCGCGAGGAAAAACAGATCATCGGCGAGTGGAGCGGTCACCGTTTCCGCTCCCCGGCGATCCGCGTTCCGGCACGGCTTTCGGCGCGCGCGGTGCTTTTCGCGCGTTCGGCTGCGGCCGGATTCACTGCTGGTGTTCTCCCCGTATCAGGCGTTCCGCGCCCTGGCCGCGAAACCGAGCCGGACGGTAGCGCCGCAGCCGGTGCACCGGCAAGGGCGTGCCCTGATCTTGACCCGTTTGCCTGACGACTTCGGCAGGTGCGGCAATGCGTTCAGCCGCCGCGGACGAACACCCTCGCCGCGGAAAGGCGCGCTGTGCCGTCCGGCTCACCGAGTTCGTCCACTTCGCGGCGGATGGTGGCGTCCACCGAAAGGTACTTCCGGCCCGCGCGCAGGTCGGCGTCATTGCGCAGGCGCACGATGAGCGGGAATTCACTGAGCGCGCCCGCGTCGAACAAGCCGGTGGTGTAGATCAACTGCACGCCGAGCGCACGGGCCACCGCGCGCTGCAGTTCCAGCAGATATCCGGCCGAGGCGCGGCCGATCGGATTGTCCAGGAACAGCACGCCGGAATGGGGGCTGCGCAGGCGGCCGCGGTTGTTCGCCCGCAGCGCGGCCAGCGTGCAGTAGAGGATGATCGCCGCGGTCAGCTGCTGCCCGCCGGAGAAGACGTCCCTGATCTCGGACACGCGCTGCCGTTCGGTGCGCAGCACCGAGTCCGGTTTGAGCAGGTCCACCCGGAAACCCTTGGGCACCGCCGCGGCCACCCCGCGCAGCAGCAGGGACATGCCGTCCCGCTTGACGTCGCGGCCGTCGCCGGTCTTGCCCGCGGCGGCTTCGTCGACCACTTCGCCGAGGCGCTCGGCGAGCACGTTGTCCTCCGGTTCGGTGAACCGGATGCGCAGGAATTCCTGGCCGGACCAGTCGCCGAGGCCGTCGGGCAGCCGGGAAACGCGCTGCGCGGACCGCAGCGTGCGCAGCGCGCCGTCGACCATGCCCTGCAGGCGGGAAACGATGCCGGAGCGGTGGCGGTCGATCTGCGCGAGGTCGTCGGTGAGCGAGCGCAGGCGCGGGCGCAGCGCCTGCGCCCATTCGGCGGCGTGGGCGGGCAGGCTGTCCCGTTTGACGGAAACCACCTGCTGCCGGACCGGGGTGGTGAGCCGTTCGAACCGTTTTTCGGTGGCGTACTGCGCCAGCGCGTCGGCTTGTTCGCGGACCCGTTTCGCGGCGTGCTCGACCGCTTCGGCGGCGCCGGTCCAGGTCGAATTGAGCGCTTGGTACCTGGCGCGCGCGGACTCGAGGTCGCCGTCGTAAATGCGGGCCGGTTCACCGCCGGGAACCAGGCCGGCCAGCGATTCGGCGAGCAGGCCGAAACCGGCCGAGGAATTCTTCGCGGATTCGAAGGTTTCCACCGCGTCGGCGCGCTGGCGGGTGAGTTCCTCCCATTTGCGCGCGGCGGTGGAAACCTCGGCGCCGGCCGCGTCGATCAGCTCCCGGCCGTGCTCGACGTCGCGGGGCCGTTCCGGGGCGTCGGCGGTTCCGCTCTGCCGCGGCAACTGCTCGAGTTCGGCCTTGCGGGTGGCGACCTCGGCGATCACCTCGGCGCGTTCCTCCTCGAGCGCGGCGACCGCGCGCCCGGCCCTGGCCTGCGCGGCGGCGCGGGCGGAGGCGTCGGAGCCGTCCGGGGTTTCCAGCAGCCCGGCCGCGCGGGCCCGCACCGGCTCCGCCAGCGCCTCGACCGCGGCGTGGGCGGCCGCCTCGGCGCTCTCGGCCTGCTCCAGTTCGGCCCGCAGGTCGCTGCCGACCTCGACCTTGGCGTAGGCCTCGGTGGCCGAGGCGTACGCCCGGCGCAGGGCGTCGACCGGTTCGGCGGGGACGGGATCGGCTTCGCTCACCGAGCCGGCTCCGGGCACCTCGGCCAGTTCGGCTCGCGCGCCGGTGGCGGTGCGGCGGTGCCCGTCGGCCGTGCGCTGCTGCTCACCGGCCTGCTCGCGCAGTTTCGCCGCCCTGGTCCCGGCTTCCTTGGCCTGCGACTCCGCGCGGTCGACGACCTCGCGCGCGTGCTCGGCCGCTTCGGTCCACTGTGGAATCTTCGCCGCCCTGGTGGCCAGCGCGTCCAGCCGCCGGGCCCGGTCCTCAGCCGCGGCCAGCGCCGAACGCAGGCCCGGCACGCGCTCGCGCAGGGAGACCCGTTTGGTGTTCAGGCGCTCCAGCTCGGTGTTCGCCGCGGCCAGTGCCTTCTCCGCGGTGCCGAGGGCGGTGCTCGCCGACTGGGCGCGCTCGGCCAGGCTCGCCATCGCGCCCGGCGGGTAGTCCTCGCGCCAGGTGGCCAGTTTCCACGACAGCGCCCCGTCGGCGGCGATCGCTTCGTCCAGTTCGGACAGGCGGCGCAGGCGGGTGGCGTGCCGTTGGGCCACCGCTCGGCGTTCGGCGTCGGCGGCGTCCTCGTCGTACATGGCCGGATTGGGCGGTACCAGGAATTCGACGCCGTCCGGTTGCCCGCCGCCCTGCCCGGCCGCGGCGGTGAGCGCGGCCGTGGTGCCGACCGCGATCATCGCGCTGGGCAGCAGCTTCCGTTCGGTGAGCACCTCACGCGCCCGGCCGGTCTGCGCCGCTTCGTTGAGCAGCACCCCGGAAACCAGTTGCGGGGCACGGGAAAGCGCCGTTGCGCGCTGCTCGGCGTCCAATTTGGACAGGTAACGCCAGCCGGACCACGCGGTGATCCCGGCGGACTCCAGCGCGTCGAGCGCGGCCTGCACCTCTTCCGGCGGTGGCAGGAGGCCACCGGAGCCGAGCGCGGCGAGGATGCGCTCGTCGGCGGATTCGGCCACGCGCAGGGCAGTCTGCTCCCGCTCGGCTGTCGCGCGTGCTTCGCGCAGGCGATCCACCAGGGCCGGGACGTCGGTTTCGAGCTGCACGTCGTCGGTGCCGAGCAGTTCGGTGAAGCGTGGTTCGGCGGCCAGGCTGCCGGTGCGGCGCGTGGCCCGGTCCAATTCCTCGGCGGCGCGCTCGTGCCGGTCGCGCGCGGAACCGGCGGCCTGGTGCGCCTCGTTGGCCACCGCCTGCGCGGCACCGAGTTCCTCGGCGACGGCTTCCAGCTCGGCCTCGCGGCCGGCCAGTTCCGAAGCCGCCGTTTCGGCCGCGGCACGGGCGATCCGGGCGCTTTCGGCCACCTCGGCGGCGTCGGTGAGCAGCTTCTCGCGCACCGCGTCGGCGATCTCGGCGCGCACCTCGGCGATGCGCCCGGCCAGGCCGTCGGCCTCCGCACGCCGCGTCGCCGCGGTGGCGGTGGCTTCGTCCCGTTCCCGCTGCGCGTGCTCGGCTTCGGCCAGCAGCGCCTCCGCCGCCTGGTCGGCCGCGTCCGCCTGCGCCTGCGCGTCCTTGGCCAGTGCGAGCAGGCCGCGGGCGAACGCGGTGGCGGCGGAGTTCTTCGCTTCCAGCGCGGGCTGCGCCTTCTGCTCGCGGTTGCCGACCAGCTCGCGGATGTCGCGGGCCTTGCGCGCGGCGTTGAGGTGCGCCAGCACGGTGGTGGTTTCCCGCCAGGCTTCGGCTTCGACCTTGGCTTCGGTGTAGGACTCGTCGAGCCGGCGGCGGGTTTCGGTGGCCTCCTCCAGCCGCATCCCGGCGACCACCCGCCGCAGCTCGGTCACCACCGCGGTGAGCCTGCGGTGATCTCCTTCGGCCAGCTTCTCGGCCGTCCTGAGTTCGTCGACGTGGGCTTCGAGGACCGCCAGCCGGTCGCTTTCCACCTTCTCCCGCGCGGCGATCATCCCGGCCAGCTCGGCCAGCTCGGCCCGCGCGGTGGCGGCCAGCTTGCGCGAGGCGGCGGCCAGCGACTCCTCCTCGGCCAGCGGCCCGAGCAGGTCCAGCGCACCGGCGACGAAGTCGCGCTCGGCCATCAGCTCGCCGCGCTGGGCCAGGTTGCCCGCGTAGGTGGCCAGCACCTCGGCGAGCTCCTTCGGCTCGTCCTCGGACAGCACGGCCCGCAGCAGGAACTCGGCGAACGCCTCGTCGGTGCCGAAGGCGAAGGCGTCGGCGGCCTCGCCCTCACCGGCGTTCATCGCGCGCTGGTAGCGGAACAGCTCGGTGTCCAGGCCGAGCTGGTCGAGCTTGCCGGTCCAGTCGCTGTGCCGCCGCGTCCAGTACAGCTCCAGCTCCGGTGTGCCGGTGTGCGCCTTCGCCAGCCGGTCGTGGTAACCGGACAGGGTGAGCAGGCGGCCGTCCTCGGTCAGCGGCAGCGAGTCCAGGCCGAGCGAGGTGCTCGGGCGGAAGCAGTACCAGGAGTCGATCAGGTTCGCCGGATCGGCGGAGACCACGTGCCCGCGCCACTCCGACGCCTTGCCGGTGATCACCCGCTCCCCGGTGGCGGTGTGCTGCCACTCCAGCACCACGTGCGCGACGTCCTTGGCCGCCACGAACTTCTCCAGCACCCGGGTGCTGGTGGTGCCGACCACCTGCCGCCGCCCCGGCAGCATCACCGAGAAGATCAGCTTGATCAGCACCGACTTGCCGCCGCCGTTCTCCAGGAACAGCACGCTGGCGGGCGACGGCCGCCGCACCGGGCCGCGGTCGGCGGAGTGGATGCCCGCGGCGAACAACGCGTCCTGGCGCGGGGTGGTCACCGGCTCGCCGACCCCGCTGAAGTCCAGCACCACGTCCTGGTAGCGGGCACCGGCCGGGCCGACCGAATGCAGGCGCACACGCGAAAGCTCATACATGGCTGTGAAGGTCCCCGTTTACTGGAGGGTGTCCGAGATGGTCGCGCGCAGGGTGCCGCCGCCGTCGGCGACCTCGAGCACGCCGAGCGCGAGCAGTTCCTCGAAGGCGAGGTCGGCGGCGAGTTCGCGCACCTGGATCTGGTAGCGCGGGGTGGTCCGGTAGGTGCCGTCCTGCTCACCGCTGACCGGCACCAGGAAACCCTGGTCGGCCAGGAAGCGCAGGGCGCGGGCGACCATGCCGCGGGTGGTGTCCGGGGCGAGCCTGCCGTCCTTGGTGGCCGCGGCCGCCGGGCGGCGGGCGTAGGCGCGCCACGCCTGCTCCAGTTCGGGCGCGTCGGCCAGCGGGTCGTTGTTGGCCTCGGCGGCGGCCGCGCGCTCGTCGAGGATGCGGCACGCCTCGCGGACCATGCCGTCGACCTGCGCCACGCTGACCCGGCCGATGTAGGTGTCGTTGGCCAGGTCGTCCGGCCGGGGGAAACCGAGCGCGGCCACGGCCAGGTGGACCAGCCCGTGCAGCACCTTCTCGGTGTCGCGGCGCTCGCGGATCTTGCTCTGCCGGGCGTAGCTGTCCATCTTGATCTCGAACACCGATTCGTCGGTGGCCGCGAGCACCGCACCGGCGGCCGTGCTCACCTCCAGCACCATCAGCCCGAGCCCGGCCGCCACCGCGTGGGTCAGCTGCTTGAACGCGCTGTCCTCGCCGTAGCGCCGGACCAGGTCGCCGTAGACGACGTCGCGGGCGGGCAGCTGCTTCGGCCGCATGCCGAAGGAGATCAGCCTGGCCGCCGCCTCGGCGTCGTTGGTCTGCGCGCTCACGCGGCCCCCTCGGTTTCTCCGGTGTGCTCGGCTTCCACCCGCGCGGTCATCAGCAGCAGGTCCGACCCGCCGAACTCCGGGTCGTCGAGCTCGGTGCCGTCGTCCACGGCCAGCAGCACCCGCCGCTCCCCCTGGCGGATCGCCGCCCCGATCCCCGGGCCGTAGGCGTGCACCGCGCGCAGCGCGACCAGCCGCGGCAGGGCGGGGTCGAGCCGGCGGGCCTCCTCGATCAGCCCGGACAGCCGCCGCGGCACCTCCGGCAGGGTGAGCAGCTCGTCGGCCTGGCGCCACTGCTCGTCGGAGTAGCGGTCGGTCTCCTCGGCGGGCAGCAGTTCCGGCTCGGGCACCTCGCCGACCAGCTGGTCGCGTTCGGGTGCCGGGCGCAGCAGCAGCGACACCAGCGCGGACAGCGACGGCACCACCGGCACGCTCACCCCGGTGCCCGCGTGGAAGTACCGGCGCACCGGCTCCACCGCGTCGGCCAGCGGCAGGCCGAGGGCGGGTACGAGCAGCTGGCCGAACAGGTCGATCGCGGCGCGCTGCGGGGGCCCGGAGAACTGCTGGCGGTCCTGTTCGGCGCGGAAGACCGCGCCCGCCGCCTGCAGCCGGGACTGCAGCTGGGTGTGCCGCCGGATGCAGTCGGCGACGATGTCCACCAGTTCGGCCGCGCGCCGCTTGTGCACCGGGTCCTCGGCCTCGTCGCGGGCCGCGGTGATGTTCTTCAGGATCGCGTTCTCCGCGCGGAACCGGGACTCGATGTGGCCGAGCGCGGAGTCCAGCAGGTCCGGGATCTCGCGTTCCCAGTCGACCGCGCGCACGTCGCGGCGGGTGGCGTCCAGCTTCGCGCGCAGCGTCTCGCCGTACTGGACGGTGCGGTAGCGCGCCTGCTCGGCGGCGAGCTTGGCGTCGGCGAGGCGGCCGCGGCTGATCAGGTTCTCCAGCTTGACCTCGGCCGCGATCTGGGCCGATTCGACGTCGGTGTCCAGCGCGCCGACCAGCACGTTGATCGCTTCGTCGGTGGCGCGCAGGTACACCTCGCCGTCCGGGGCGGCCAGCTCGACCAGCAGCTTGAAGTCGAAGGCGCGGCGCTGGTAGGTGCCGTCGGCGGCGACCGAGCCGTAGACCCGGCGGAACCCGCGGTCGGTGGTGCCGACGTTGATCAGGTTGTCCAGCACCCAGCGCGCCACCCTGGTGTGCTCGCCGGGCGGGCGGTGCGGGGCCTGGGCGGCGATGAACGGCAGCAGGCGCTCGGTCACCTGCTGGTGGTCCGCGCCGGTGTCGAAGTCCATCGCGATGGTGACCTGGTCGATGGTGTGCAGCGCGATCTCGGCCATCTGGTAGACCGTGGCGTCGGCCCAGTCGAGCTTGGCCTTGCGCGCGTCGAGGTCGTGCAGCGGCGCGGTGCAGGCGAGCGCCTTCAGCCGCCGGGTCAGCCCTTCGCCGGCCGGACCCGCGGTGATCAGCTCTTCGGTGTGCACAGCGAGCCAGGTTAGCCTTTGGCGATGGGCGCGCGAGCGGGCGCATCGGTAGCGTCGCCGCCATGCGTGAGATGAGCAGGGCCGAGTGGTGGGAGTTCGCGAGCGAGGGCACGCGGACGGGCAAGCTGGCGGTGGTGCGGGCGAACGGAGCCCCGCACGTGACGCCGATCTGGTTCGTGCTGAACGAGGGCCCCGGGTACGACGAGCTGATCTTCACCACCGAACGCGACTCCCTCAAGGGCAAGGCGTTCCGCCGCGACCCGCGGTTCTCGCTGTGCGTGGACGACCAGCAGCCGCCGTACTCCTACCTGCAGTTCACCGCCGAAGCCACGCTGCACGAGGACCTCGGCGAGATGCTGGAGTGGGCGACCCGGCTCGGCAGCCGGTACATGGGGCCCGAGCGGGGCGCGGCCTTCGGCGAGCGGAACGCGGTCCCCGGCGAATACCTCGTCCGGGCGAGGATCACCAAGGTGCTCGCCTTCGCCGGGATCGCCGACTGAGCAAGCGTTTACCGCGGCCCTTGACAGAAAGTTGACAGGAAACCGTCTTCCGGGGTGAAATCCCCACCGGACCGGCCGGGGCGGTTGAGCGGCGGCGGGCCACCCCGGCCGGCCCGGACTTCAGGCCTCTTCCTCTTCGAGCATCTCCGCGGTGACCGCCGATTCGGTGTCCGGCACGCCCTGCTCGCGCGCCTTCTTGTCGGCCATCGCCAGCAGGCGCCGGATCCGCCCGGCCACCGCGTCCTTGGTCATCACCGGATCGGAGAGCTGGCCCAGTTCCTCCAGCGAGGCCTGCCGGTTGGACAGGCGGAGCTTGCCGGCGGCGAGCAGGTGGTCCGGCGCGGAGTCACCGAGGATGTCGAGCGCGCGCTCGACCCTGGCGGCGGCGGCCACCGCGGCGCGCGCCGAGCGCCGCAGGTTCGCGTCGTCGAAGTTCGCCAGCCGGTTCGCCGTCGCCCGCACCTCGCGGCGCATCCGCCGCTCTTCCCACTGCAGCACGCTCGAGTGCGCGCCCAGCCGGGTCAGCAGCGCGCCGATCGCGTCCCCGTCGCGGACCACCACGCGGTCCGCGCCGCGCACCTCGCGCGACTTCGCCTGGATGCCCAGCCGCCTGGCCGCGCCGACCAGCGCCAGCGCCGCCTCCGGCCCGGGGCAGGTGACCTCCAGGGAGGACGACCGGCCCGGTTCGGTCAGCGAGCCGTGGGCCAGGAAAGCACCGCGCCAGGCCGCTTCGGCGTCGGCGACCCCGCCGGAGACCACCGCGGCGGGCAGCCCGCGCACCGGGCGCCCGCGCTGGTCGATCAGCCCGGTCTGGCGGGCCAGGCCCTCACCGTCCTTGACCACGCGCACCACGTACCGGGTGCCCTTGCGCAGCCCGCTGGAGGAGATGACGTGCACGTCGGACTGGTGCCCGTAGAGGTCGTGGATCTCCCGGCGCAGCCGCCGCGCCACCGAACCGGTGTCCAGTTCGGCCTCGACCACCACCCGGCCGCCGACGATGTGCAGGCCACCGGCGAACCGCAGCAGGGAGGCCACCTCCGACCGCCGCGGCCCGACCTTGGTGATCTCCAGCCTGCTCAGCTCGTCCTTGACCGATGCGGTCATCGCCATCGCCCCTGCCCCTCCTGCTCTCCCTGTTCGCCCCGGTCCGCCAGACCGAGGGCCTCTCGCACGCACTTCGCCAGCGCATCCGGGTCGTGCCTGCCCGCCACGTCCGGGTCGGCGATGGAGACCAGGTGCGCTGTCGCTCCCAGCTCCGCGGCGGCCTGGCGCAACCGCGCCGGGGTGGGGACCCAGTCGCGGTCGGCGACCACCACGTCCACCTTCAGCCGGGGAGCGTGCTCGAAGAGTACGTGCAGATGCCGTTCGGGTGAGAAGCCAGCCGTCTCACCCGGTTGCGGGATGAGGTTGAGGATGACCACCTTGGTGGCCTCGGTGCGCACCAGCGCGTCGTGCAGCCCCGGCACCAGCAGGTGCGGCAGCACGCTGGTGAACCACGAACCGGGGCCGAGGAAGACCGCGTCCGCGCCGAGCACCGCGTCCACCGCCTCGGTGCAGGCGGCGGGCGGTTCGGCCGGGCGGCCGGGGTTGCGCAGGGTGATCCGGCTGACCTGCCCCGGGGTGCTGGCCACCGCCACCTGCCCGCGGATCCGGCTGACCGCGCCGTTCTCCAGCCCGGTCACCTCGGCTTCGATCTCCAGCGGCTCCGGGCACATCGGCAGCACGCGACCGGCCGCGCCGACCAGTTTGACCGCCTCGTCCAGCGCGGCCACCGGGTCACCGAGCACCTCGAACAGCCCGGCCAGCAGCAGGTTGCCCACCGCGTGCCCGTTGAGCGCGCCGTGGCCGCCGAAGCGGTGCTGGAACACCTCGGCCCACAGCGTGCCGCCGTCCTCGGTGGCGGTCAGCGCGGCCAGCGCCTGCCGCAGGTCACCGGGCGGCAGCAGGCCCAGTTCCCGGCGCAGCCGTCCCGACGAACCACCGTCGTCGGCGACGGTGACCACCGCGGTGACGTCCTCGGTGATCCGCCGCAACGCGGTGAGGGTGGCGTGCAGGCCGTGCCCGCCACCGAGCGCGACAGCGCGCAAATCGGCTCCCAATCTCGGTTCTTCACTCCCGGCCGAGGTCGCGGTGCACGACCTTGACCGCCATTCCATCCTCATTGGACAGTCGTCGCGCGAGTTCCTCGGACAGGGCGACGCTGCGGTGCTTGCCACCGGTGCAGCCGACGGCCAGCGTGAGGTACCGCTTGCCCTCGCGCTTGTAGCCGGCGCCGACCAGGCGCAGCAGCTGATGGTAGCGCTCGAGGAACTCCTCGGCGCCCTCCTGGCTCAGCACGTAGTTGCGCACCTCGCCGTCGAGCCCGGTGTGCTCGCGCAGTTCCGGGATCCAGAACGGGTTCGGCAGGAAGCGCACGTCCATCACCAGGTCCGCGTCCATCGGCAGGCCGTACTTGTAGCCGAAGGACAGCACGGTGACCCTGGTCTGCGTGCTGGCCTCGGAGCCGAACGCGTCCTCGATCTTCGCGCGCAGCTCGTGCACCGACAGCGCGGAGGTCTCCAGCACCAGGTCGGCTTCCTCGCGCAGCGGCGCCAGCAGCGCGCGCTCGGCGGTGATGCCGTCGGCCAGCCTGCCGTCGCCCTGCATCGGGTGCCCGCGCCGGACCGCCTCGAACCGGCGCACCAGCACCGCGTCGGTGGCCTCCAGGAACAGCACCCTCGGCTTGTACCCGCGGGCGTCCAGGTCCTTGATCACCGAGGCGAGGTCGTCGGTGAACGCGCGCGAGCGCACGTCCATCACCACCGCGACCTTGGTGATCGCGCCCCTGGCCTGCGCACCCAGTTCGACCATGGTGGCGATCAGCTCCGGTGGCAGGTTGTCCACCACGAACCAGCCGAGGTCCTCCAGGCACTTCGCCGCGGTGCTCCGCCCGGCCCCGGACAGGCCGCTGACCACCGCCACCTCCATTCCGGAGGTCCGCTCGGCCTGCGCCGCGTCGTCGGGCTGACCGCCCTGGTAACCCTGCTCCCCGCTCACGTGCCCGTTTCCCCTTCTCTACCGGTGGTGGTGGTCTCCCCGGCCAGTGCGGCGTGCACCGCCTGCGCGGTGCGCCTGCCGACACCGGGCACTCCCGAGATCTCGTCCACGGTGGCCTGCTTCAGCTTCTTCACCGAACCGAAGTGCTTGATCAACGCGGTCCGGCGGGCTTGCCCGAGACCCGGCACACCGTCCAGTGCCGACACCTGCAGCCGCTTCGACCGCTTCTCGCGGTGGTACCTGATCGCGAACCGGTGCGCTTCGTCGCGCACGCGTTGCAGAAGGTACAGCGCGTCGGAGGTGCGCGGCAGGATGACCGGGTCCGGGTCGGCGGGCAGCCACACCTCCTCCAGCCGTTTCGCCAGGCCGACCACGGCGACGTCGGTGATGCCGAGTTCGGCGAGCACGTCGGCGGCGGCGGTGGCCTGCGGCCCGGCGCCGTCGACCACCAGCAGGTTCGGGGGGTAGGCGAACTTGCGCGGGCGGCCGGTCTCCGGATCGATACCGGGAGCGGGCCCCCCGGGTCCTGCCGACACCGTCGACCCCACAGACCCCACAGACCCCACAGACCCCGCTGACCCCACAGACCCCGCTGCCCCCGCCGAGCCTTCTGCCGCTGCTGCTCCCGCCGCCCCTTCTGCGGCCTCCGGGCCTTCTGCCGCCGCCGGGCCCTCGACCCCCGCCGCCGCTTCGCTGGTTTCCTTCAGGTACCGCGCGAACCGGCGCCGCACCACCTCGGCGATCGAAGCGACGTCGCCTTCCTCGGCGGCCTCGCGCAGGGCGAACCGGCGGTACTCGGACTTGCGCGGCACACCGTCCTCGAAGACCACCAGGGAGGCCACCACGTCGGTGCCGGCGATGTGGCTGATGTCCACGCACTCGATGCGCAGCGGCGCCGAGTCCAGGCCCAGGTGCTCCTGCAGTTCGGCGAGCGCGGCCGAGCGGGCGGTCAGGTCGCCCGCCCGGCGGAGCTTGTGCTGGGTGAACGCCTCCTGGGCGTTGCGGGTGACGGTCTCGGCCAGCGCGCGTTTGTCACCCCGCTGGGGGACCCGCACCCGCACCTTGCCCCCGCGCAGCCCGGACAGGAACTCCTCCACCGCCTCGGGATCGGCGGGCAGTTCGGGGACCAGCAGCTCACGCGGCACCGGCGAGCCCGTGCCGTCCTCACCGGCCTCGAGTTCGGCCTGCTCGCCGTAGAACTGCGCGATGAACTGCTCCACCAGCGCCGGGACGTCCATCTCCTCGGCCTTGTCGATCACCCAGCCGCGCTGCCCGCGCACCCGGCCGCCACGCACGTGGAACACCTGGACCGCGGCCTCCAGCTCGTCGTGCGCGAAGGCGACCACGTCGGCGTCGGTGCCGTCGCCGAGCACCACCGCCTGCTTCTCCATCGCGCGTCGCAGTGCGCCGAGGTCGTCACGCAGGCGGGCGGCCTTTTCGAACTCCAGTTCCTCGGACGCCTCCGCCATCTCGCGCTCCAGGCGGCGCACCATCAGATCGGTGCGCCCGGCGAGGAAGTCGCAGAAGTCCTCGACGATGCCGCGGTGCTCGTCGGCGGACACCCGCCCGACGCACGGCGCCGAGCACTTGCCGATGTAGCCGAGCAGGCACGGCCTGCCGATCTGGGTGTGCCGCCGGAACACCCCGGCCGAGCAGGTGCGGGCCGGGAACACGCGCAGCAGCAGGTCGAGCGTCTCACGGATGGCCCACGCGTGCGCGTACGGGCCGAAGTAGCGCACCCCGCGCTTGCGCGCACCGCGGTAGACGTGCAGCCGGGGGAACTCCTCGTGCAGGGTCACCGCGAGCACCGGGTAGCTCTTGTCGTCGCGGTAGCGCACGTTGAACCGCGGGTCGAACTCCTTGATCCAGTTGTACTCCAGCTGGAGCGCCTCGACCTCGGTGCCGACCACGGTCCACTCCACACCGGCCGCGGTGGTGACCATCTGGCGGGTGCGCGGGTGCAGCCCGGCCAGGTCGGCGAAGTACGAGTTCAGCCGGCTGCGCAGGCTCTTCGCCTTGCCGACGTAGATGACCCGCTGGGTGGAATCGCGGAACTTGTACACGCCGGGGGCGTCGGGAATGCTGCCCTGCGAAGGGCGGTAGGTCGACGGGTCAGCCACGACGACAAGCCTATGGCGCACCCCTGACAACCTCACGCACCCCCGGGTCTCACCCGGCAGGACGACACCCGTATCGGTGTCCCCATGACGCGCGGTGGGGAATTACCTCCTTAGGTAGGAATCTAGCCACCATCCGACGATCGTCGGTACTGCCCGGCCGTGGCGGTTGATTACGTTCCGTGGCAACGCCGAATTTCCCGGTGTCCTGTAGGAGTCCGTCGCGAAAGGACCTCGACCGTGAGCCGAGTCCGTACCCTTGGCGCCGCGTGTGCGGCGTCCGCCACCCTCGCCGTGACCCTGTTCGGCGGCGGGGTGGCCACCGCCGGCGTGCAGCCGTTCATCGTCGGCGGCGAGACCGCCCCGGCCGTGCCCTGGGGCGCGCAGGTCTACGTGGGCGGCAACTTCAACTGCTCGGGCACCATCATCGCCGCCGAGTGGGTGCTGACCGCCGAGCACTGCCTCGGGAGCTCGATGAGCGTCAAGGTCGGCAGCAACGACCTCGGCTCCGGCACCGAGGCGGCGGTCGACCGGCAGGAGGTCTCCCCCGCCGGTGACATCGCGCTGCTGCACCTGACCAGCCCGATCGACACCGACTACATCACCCTCGGCGACGCCGACCCGGCCGCCGGCTCGGCCGGTGACATCTACGGCTGGGGCCGCACCACGCCCACCGGGCCGCCCTCGCCGGTGCTCAAGACGGCCAGGGTGACCGTCACCGGCCAGTCGACCGACGCCTACGGCGGCCCGGCCATCCAGAGCAGGGGCGTCAACGGCTCGGCGTGGAAGGGCGACTCGGGTGGCCCGCAGCTCTCCGGCGGCAAGCAGGTCGGGGTCGCGTCCACCGTGCAGAACCAGGACGGCAGCAACACCACCGGCACGAACAACTACGCGAGCGTGGCCAGCAGCCGCTCGTGGATCAGCGGCACCGCGGGCGTCTAGAGGATCTTGAACCGGTAGCGCCGCCCCCGTTCCGCGGCCGCTCCCGCCGGGCACCGGCCCGGCGGGGGCGGCCGTTCCCATGCCGGGAGCCGGGCGGACAATGGGCGCATGCGCATCGCCACCTGGAACGTGAACTCCGTCGGCGCCCGGCTGCCGCGGCTGCTGAACTGGCTCGAGTCCAACCAGCCCGACGTGCTGTGCCTCCAGGAGCTCAAGTGCGACAGCGATGCCTTCCCGCACGAGGAGGTGCGCGGACTCGGCTACGAGACCGCGGCCTACGGCGTCGGCCGGTGGAACGGGGTCGCCGTGCTCTCCCGGGTCGGCCTGGAAGACGTCCAGCGCGGCCTGGTCGACCAGCCCAGCTACGAGGACGCGGTCGAACCGCGCGCCATCGGCGCCACCTGCGGCGGGGTGCGGGTGTGGTCGGTGTACGTGCCGAACGGGCGCGTGCCGGGGCACACCCACTACGACTACAAGTTGCGCTGGCTGAACGCGCTGCGCGAGACGGTCGAGGCGGAGCAGAAGCTGGACCTGCCGTTCGCCGTGCTCGGTGACTTCAACATCGCACCGGCCGACACCGACGTGTGGGACATCGCCGCCTTCGCCGACTCGACGCACGTGACCACGCCGGAACGCGACGCGCTCGCGCAGGTGCTCGCGGCCGGGCTCACCGACGTGCTGCCCCGGGCGCTGAAGTACGACCAGCCGTTCACCTACTGGGACTACCGGCAGCTGGCCTTCCCGAAGAACCGCGGCATGCGCATCGACCTGGTCCTCGCCAACCCCCGCTTCGCCGCCGCGATCACCGACTCCTACGTCGACCGCGAAGAACGCAAGGGCAAGGGCGGCTCGGACCACGCCCCGGTCGTGGTCGACCTGGAGAGCTAGCCGTCCTCGTGGAACCGGCGGTGCAGCTTGCGCAGCGCGCGCACCGCCGCCACCGCGCGTTCGCGGTCGACCGCCTGCACCGCGAGCACCGAGTGGTACTCGTCTTCGGGCAGTTCCAGCCGGGCGAAGGACGCACCGTCGGGGAAGCTGACCGACAGCACCTCCGCCCAGGAGAACCGGCGTGTGCCCCAGACGTTGCGCACGCTGATGCCCTCGGCGTCCGCGGTGGCCTTCGGCACGGCGAACAGCATGGTCAGCCCGGCCAGCAGCACGCCGATGCCGATCATCGCCACCTGGTCGGCGGTCTGGAAGATCACCCCGGTGTCGGAGTTGCGCAGCAGCAGGGCCACCGTGGTGAACACGCCGATCAGCAGCAGCGCCAGCGCCCCGCACATCCACACCGCCCGCCGCGGGCGGGCGGTGACGGTGGCGTCCCCGGTGGTCTCGGTCATCCCAGTCGTTCCGGTCACACGAATCCTCGTTCGGTCCACGGCTGCCGCAGCCCGCGCAGCACGTGCGCGGTGTCCAGCGCCGCCACGGTCGCCTCGGCGCCCTTGTCCTCGGCCGAGCCGGGCAACCCGGCCCGGTCCCGTGCCTGCTGTTCGGTGTCGCAGGTGAGCACCCCGTTGCCCACCGGCGTGCTCTCGTCGAGGGCCACCCTGGTCAACCCGGCGGTCACCGCGTCGCACACGTACTCGAAGTGCGGGGTGCCGCCGCGGATCACCACCCCGAGCGCGACCACCGCGTCGTGCGTGCGCGCCAGCGCCTGGGCGACCACCGGCAGTTCCACCGCGCCCGCCACCCGGACCACGATCGGCTCCTCGTCCAGCTTCGCCTCACGGGCGGTGGCCAGCGCGCGGTCGAGCAGGCTGCCGGTGATCTCCTCGTGCCACCGGGTGGCCACGATCGCCAGCCGCAGGTTCGTGCACTCGCTCAGGTCCAGCCCGCCGGACGGCCGTCCTTCGCCGCTCACCGCGGGCCACCGCCGTTCACCACGTCGTCCACCCCGACCGCGCCCACGTCATCGAAGTGCTCCAGCTGCGACAGGTCGTGCCCCATCCGGTCGCGCTTGGTCTTGAGGTAACGCAGGTTCTCCGGGTTGGGCGAGATCGGCAGCGGCATGCGCCCGGTCACCCGCAGCCCGTAGCCCTCCAGCCCGACCCGCTTGGCCGGGTTGTTGGTCAGCAGCCGCATCGACTTCACCCCGAGGTCGCAGAGGATCTGCGCGCCGGTGCCGTAGTCGCGGGCGTCGGCGGGCACGCCGAGCGCCAGGTTCGCGTCCACCGTGTCGGCCCCGGCGTCCTGCAGCTGGTAGGCCTGCAGCTTGTGCAGCAGGCCGATGCCCCGGCCCTCGTGCCCGCGCACGTAGAGCACGATGCCGCGGCCCTCTTCGGCGACCGCGGCCAGCGCGGCGTCCAGCTGCGGGCCGCAGTCGCAGCGCAGCGAGCCGAACACGTCGCCGGTCAGGCATTCGGAGTGCACGCGGACCAGGATGTCCTCGCCGTCGCCGATCTCGCCGTAGACGAACGCGACGTGCTCGATGCCGTCGAGCAGGCTGTCGTAGCCGACCGCGCGGAAGGTGCCGTGCGCGAGCGGGATGCGGGCCTCGGCCACCCGCTCGACCTGGCTCTCGGTGCGCCGCCGGTAGGCGATCAGGTCGGCGATGGTGATCAGCTGCAGGTCGTGGTCGGCGGCGAAGACCTCCAGCTCGTCGCGGCGGGCCATGTCGCCCTCGTCCTTCTGCGACACGATCTCGCAGAGCACCCCGGCCGGGGACAACCCGGCGAGTCGAGCCAGGTCGACCGACGCCTCGGTGTGCCCGGGCCGGCGCAGCACGCCGCCCTCCTTGGCGCGCAGCGGCACCACGTGGCCCGGGCGCCGGAAGTCGGCGGGCACGGTCTTGGGATCGGCCAGCAGCCGGATGGTGTGGCAGCGGTCGGCGGCCGAGATGCCGGTGCTGATGCCCTCGGCGGCGTCCACGGTGACCGTGTACGCGGTGCCCCGCTGGTCCTGGTTCGTGTGGTACATCGGCGGCAGGTCGAGCCGCTGGCAGTCCTGTTCGGTCAGCGCGACGCAGACGTAGCCCGAGGTGTAGCGGACCATGAAGGCCAGCAGCTCGGGGGTGGCCTTCTCGGCGGCGAAGATGAGGTCGCCCTCGTTCTCGCGGTCCTCGTCGTCCACCACGACCACCGGCTTGCCCGCCCGGATGTCGGCGATGGCCCGGTCGATCGCGGCCTGCCCGCGCGGGGCCGCCGGGCTGTTCCCGCCGGCCGGCGCCCACTCGTCGATGTCACTCATCCGCGCTGCTCCTTGGTGCCGCCGTCACTACCGCCTGTACCGCCATCTGTACCGCCATTGTCCACCGAAGACCGCCCGGCCGTCGGCAGATGTGGTGCAGCCAGCTTCTCCACGTACTTGGCCAGCACATCGACCTCGAGGTTGACCGGTTCGCCCGGTTCCCGCCTGCCGAGCGTGGTCAGCTCCAGCGTGGTCGGGATGAGCGCGATGGAGAACTCCTCCGCGGAGATCGCGGCCACCGTCAGCGACACCCCGTCCACCGCGATGGACCCCTTCTCCACCACGTACCTGGCCAGGGCGGGAGGCAGCGCGAAGTGGGTCAGCCCGTCCGGGTCCCTGGACAGGAACGTCCCGGTGCCGTCCACGTGCCCCTGCATGATGTGCCCGCCGAGGCGGTCGCCGAGCGCGGTCGCGCGTTCCAGGTTGACCCGGTCGCCGGCGGCCACCTTGCCCAGGCTGGAGCGGCGGAGTGTCTCGTGCACCACATCCACGGTGAACGTGTCTCCGGTCACCTCCACCACGGTCAGGCACACCCCGTTGACCGCGATGGAATCGCCGTGCGCGGCGTCCGAGGTGACCACCGGGCCCCGCACGGCCAGCCGCGCGGCATCGGTGAGCTGCTCTACCGCGGTGATCTCGCCGAGTTCCTCGACGATGCCGGTGAACACTTGAACGCCTCCTGTGTGGTTTCGGTCAGCGCCCGGCGGCCCGGGCGGCCTGCTCGCGAAGGGCGGCCACGGCCTTGCCGGGGTCCCCGGCCCCGTAGACCGCGGAACCGGCGACGAAGCAGTCGACGCCGGCCTCCGCGGCCTGTTCGATGGTGTCGGCGTTGATCCCGCCGTCGATCTCCACGAGCAGCTTGAGGTGGCCGGTGTCGACCAGGCGGCGCGCGGTGCGCACCTTCTCCAGCACATCGGCGATGAAGGACTGCCCGCCGAAGCCCGGTTCCACCGACATCACCAGCAGCGTGTCGTAGTGCTTGAGCGTGTCGAGGTGGTCCTCCAGCGGCGTGCCGGGCTTGATCGACAGGCCCGCCTTCGCCCCGGCCGCCCGCAGGTCCTTCGCCAGCTTCACCGGATCGTGCGCGGCTTCGACGTGGACGGTCACGTTGTGCGCGCCAGCCTCGGCGTACCCGATCGCCCAGCGGTCGGGGTCCTCGATCATCAGGTGGCAGTCCAGCGGCAGGTCGGTGTGCTTGAGCAGCGACTGCACCACCGGCAGGCCCAGGGTCAGGTTCGGCACGAAGTGCGCGTCCATCACGTCGACGTGCACCCAGTCGGCCCGGGTTTCGCCGTGCCCGGCGACGGCTTCGATCTCCGCGCCGAGCCGGGCGAAGTCGGCGGACAGGATGCTGGGTGCGATCAACGGTCGATGTGCCACGACCCGCAGTCTAGGAGGTCGCGCCCCGGCGTCCGTCTCGCATGCTGCGATGCTCAGGTCACGGCCGGAGCACGACCTTGCCCACCGTCCGGCGGTGCTCCAGGTCGGTGTGCGCCCGCGCGGCCTCGGCCAGCGGGATCGGCTCGTTGACCAGCGGCACGATCCGGCCCGCCGCGACCTCGGCGAGCGCCTGGTCCTCCAGCGCGCGCAGCGCACCGGGCGTGCGCATGATCCGCTGGCCGATCGGCACCGAGACGGTCAGGCCGCGGCCGTAGAAGTCCATTGCGGACAGCGGCAGCGGCTCCCCGGCCGACCAGCCGAACATGACCAGCCTGCCGCCGACGCCCAGCAGCTCCAGCGCGGCGCGGCCCGGCGCGCCGCCGACGCCGTCCAGTGCCACGGTCACCTCGCGGCCGCCCAGCGCTTCCCGGACCCGCGCCGCCCAGTCGTCCTCGCTGTAGTCGAAGACGAGGTCGGCCCCGAGTTCGCCGACGATGGCCAGCTTCTCCGCGCCGCGGGCGAGGCCGACCACGAAGGCACCCGTGTTGTGCGCGTGCTGCACCGCGAAGCTGCCGATGCCACCGGCCGCCGCGGTGACGAGCACCACGTCGGCGGCGGTGATCTTCGCGTCGTTCAGCACGGCCATCGCGGTGCGGCCGGTGCCGATGGTGGCGACCGCGCCGTCGTCGGTGACCCCGTCCGGGATCTCCTGCAACGCGGTGACCGGCGCGACGGCGAGTTCGGCGTACCCGCCGCTGGCCGCGCCGAGGTGCGCCACCACCCGTCTGCCCAGCCAGCTCGGATCGGCGTCCGCGCCGAGTTCGTCCACCACGCCCGCCACCTCGCGGCCCGGGGTCATCGGCAGTTCGGGCAGGGGCATCGGCCCGCCGCCGACGCCCTGGCGGATCGAGGTGTCGAGCAGGTGCACCCCGGCCGCGCGCACGCTGATCCGCACCTGGCCCGGCCCGGGCTCCGGATCCGCCACCTCCTCGTAGCGCAGGTTCCCGGCCGGGCCGAACTCGTGCTGGCGGATGGCGTGCATGCTGGACTCCAAGATCGTTTTCGACGGTGTCGGCACGACCGTAGGAGTTCCAGTTAACTAGAGGTCAAGTGTCCAGTTCGTCGAGCACGCCCGACCACGAGCGGCGGTGGTCCAGCCGGTGCAACCGCACGCCCGCCCCGCCGAGCGCGGCCAGGTGCCCCCGCCACGCCGGGTGCGCGGACCGCGCGTCGCGCACCTGGTAGCCGACCGCGATGGTCACGCCGGGTTCACCGAGCGCGTCGCCGAGCACGGTCAGCGCCTGGTTGTCGGCCAGGCCCAGCGCCAGCTTGGCCACCGAGTTCGCCGAGGCCGGGGCGAACAGGAAGTGCGCCGGGTCCGGGTGCGGCCGCGGCTCGCCGGGCAGCCGCGAGGTGGACCGCACCGGGAGGTCGGTGAGGTCGCGCAGGCGGTCCAGCTCACCCGCCGAGTCCAGCCAGCGCGACGCGGTCGGCGTCAGCGTGATGGCCAGCCGCCAGCCGCGGGCCGCCGCCGGTTCGGCCAGGTCGGTGCGGAACCGGGTGTCGAGGCCGCCGCAGGAACTGCCGACGAGCCCGAGCACCCGATCCATCAGGCGGTCTCCGGGCGCCGCAGGACCGCGCAGAACATCGCGTCGGTGCCGTGGCGGTGCGGCCACAGCTGCACGTACGGCCCATCGCCGAGCTGCGGCACGCCGGGGAAGAACTCGCGCGCGTCGAGCGTCTCGGCCTTGGCGCGCCGGGCGGTCTCCCCCACGACACCCTCGGTTTCGGCGAGGTGCGGTGAGCAGACCACGTAGGTGACGATGCCGCCGGGACGCACCAGGTTCAGCGCGGAGGTGAGCAGTTCCCCCTGCAGCTTGGTCAGTTCCGCCACGTCCGACGGCTGGCGCCGCCAGCGCGACTCGGGGCGCCGGCGCAGTGAACCGAGGCCGCTGCACGGCGCGTCGACCAGCACGCGGTCGTAACCGGCCTCCAGTTCGGGCTCGCGGCCGTCGCCGAGGTGCACGGTGACCGGCAGGCCCTCGGTCGACTTGCGGACCAGGTTCGCCCGATGGGGTGCTTTTTCCACGGCGTCGACCGCGGCACCGGACAACGCGGCGAGCGCGCCGAGCAGCGCGGCCTTGCCGCCGGGCCCCGCGCACAGGTCGAGCCAGCGCTCGTCCCGGCCGTCCACCGGGACCCTGGTCACCGCGACGGCGCACAGCTGGCTGCCCTCGTCCTGCACCGCGGCCAGTTTCTCCTTGACCGGCTCGACGTCGGCGGGGTCGCCCGCCCCGGCCGGCAGCCGCACCCCGTAGGGCGAGTAGGGCGCGGGCTCGCCGCCGGTGATCGCGGCCAGTTCGTCCGCGGTGATCTCACCCGGCCGGGCGACCAGGTGCACCTCGGGCCGCTCGTCGTCGGCGGCCAGTGCCGCTTCCAGCTCGGGTCCCTTGTCCCCCAGCGCTTCGGCGAAGGAGCGGGCGACCCAGCGGGGGTGCGCGGTGCGCAGCGCGAAGTTGCCGATCGGGTCCTCGTCCGGCGACGGGGCGACCTCGTCCAGCCAGGCGGCCTCGTCCTTGGCCGAGACCGCGCGCAGCACCGCGTTGACGAATCCGGCGGTGTGCGAACCGGCGTCGGCGCGCACGAGGTCCACGGTGGAGGTCACGGCGGCGTGCTCCGGGATCCGGGTGCGCAGCAGCTGGTAGGCGCCCAGGCGCAGCCCGTCCAGCACCACACCATCCACTTTGGACAGCGGGCGGTCGAGGCAGGCGGTGAGCACCGCGTCCAGCAGGCCCTGCGCCCGTGACGCGCCGTAGGTCAGCTCGGTGGCCAGCGCGGCGTCGCGGCCCTTGATCCGCCGCTCCCGCAACAGGTCCGGCAGCACCAGGTTGGCGTAGGCGTCGCGTTCGCGGACCGCGCGGAGCACGTCCAGTGCGACGCGGCGGGCGGGGTCCTCGGGCGGCGGGCGCCGGGGGCCGTCCTTGCGGGGCGCCGGACGCCCGCGCTGCGGCCGCGACGGGCGCCGCTCGCCGCGGTCCCGGTTCTCTCGGGGGCTGTTCATGTCAGGCGCTCTCCCTGTTCGATCCTCGTGCCGCGCGCCCAATCGGTGGCAGCCATCCGTTTTTTGCCCTGCGCCTGCACCTGGCCGAGCACCACCGGCCTGGTGGCCGTGCCGGCGAGCACCCGCTTGCGCTCCACCCGCAATTCCCCCGGGGCGAGCGGCTCCTCCTGCTCGCCGGTGACCGACACCGGCCCCAGTTTGAACCGCTCCCCCCGGAACTCCGCCCAGGCCCCCGGTTCCGGGGTGACCGCGCGGATCTGGCGGTCCACCGCGATCGCCGGGTCGCCGAACGACACCCGCGCGTCCTCGACGGTGATCTTGGGTGCGTAGCTGACGCCCTCGCCGGTCTGCGGTACCGCGGTCAGCTCGCCGTTCTCGATGCCATCCATTGTGGACAGCAGCAGCCGCGCGCCGGACTCGGCGAGCCTGCCGAGCAGTTCGCCGGCGGTGTCGGTGGCACCGATCTTCTCGGTCACCACGCCGAAAACCGGTCCGGCGTCGAGTTCCTTGACGATGCGGAAGGTGGACGCGCCGGTGATCTCGTCACCGGCGCGCACGGCCGCCTGCACCGGCGCGGCCCCGCGCCAGGCGGGCAGCAGCGAGAAGTGCAGGTTCACCCAGCCGTGCACCGGGATGTCGAGCGCGGCCTGCGGCAGCAGCGCGCCGTAGGCCACCACCGGGCAGGCGTCCGGGGCCAGTTCGGTCAGCCGCGCCAGGAAGTCGGGGTCACCGGCCCGGGCCGGGGTGAGCACCTCGATGCCGTGCTCGTCGGCGAGTGCGCCGACCGGCGAGCGCAGCACCTTGCGGCCGCGGCCGGCCTGGGCGTCCGGCCGGGTGACCACGGCGACGACCTCGTGGCGGCCGGAGTCGAGCAGGGCGCGCAACGCGGGCACGGCCGGTTCCGGGGTGCCGGCGAAGACCAGCCTCATCGGACCCCCTCGGGGGCGGCGGCCGGTGGCGGGGAGGAAGCAGCGGGAGCGAACATCACCGCGAGTCTAGTCGCCGGTGATGTTCGCTCCGAGCTAGCCGGTCAGGGGTGCGGTACCGGCAGCACCACCCTCGCCGAGCCACCGCCGCGGCGCACCGGTTCCGCGGCGGCGAGCCAGCGGCCGTCCGGCAGCAGTTCCACCGCGGTCGCCGCGCCGATCTCGGCGGGTGCCGAGGAGAACTCCTGCCCGCGCGCCCGCAGTTGCGCGGTCTCCGGCTGGTCCAGGAACGCCTGCTCCACCTGGGCGTTGTCGGAGTTGCGCTGCGACGCACGCGGTTCGGCGATGGCCTCGACCAGGCTCAGGTCGCGGTCCAGCCGCCCGGTCAGCACCTGCAGCACGGTGGTGATGATCGACGCGCCACCCGGTGAACCGACCGCCAGCAGCGGCTTGCCGTCGGCGAGCACGATCGTCGGGGCCATCGAGGACCGCGGGCGCTTGCGGGGACCGGGCAGGTTCGGGTCGGGCACGCCCGGGGTCACCGGCACCAGGGAGAAGTCGGTCAGCTCGTTGTTCAGCAGGAACCCGCGGCCGGGCACCACCATGCCGCTGCCGCCCTCCTGCTCGATGGTCAGCGTGTAGACCACGATGTTGCCCCACCGGTCCGCGGTGGTCAGGTGGGTGGTGTTCTCCCCTTCGTACGGCGTGGGCGCGGCGGTTCCGCCGGGTGTGCACGGCTGGGGCGCACGCGGGTCGCCTGGGGCGACCGGGCTGGGCAGGGCCTGCGCCGGGTCGATCAGGCAGGCGCGGCTGTCCGCGAACTCCTGGCTGAGCAACTCGGCCTGCGGCACGTCGACGAAGCCGGGGTCGCCGATCCAGCGGTTGCGGTCGGCGAAGGACAGCCGGGTGGACTCGAGGAACCGGTGCAGGTAGTCGGCCTTGTCCAGCTTGGACAGGTCGGTGCCTTCGAGCATGTTCAGCGCCTGGCCGACGGTCAGCCCGCCGGACGAGGGCGCCGGCATGCCGTAGACGTCGAGCCCGCGGTACTCGGTGTGCGTGGGCTCGCGGTCGACCGTGCGGTACTCCGCGAGGTCCTGCGTGGTCAGTTCACCGGGGCGGACGTTGAGCCCGGCGGCCGGGTCGACCGGCGGCTGCCGGACGGTGCGGACGAGGTCCTCACCGATGCGGCCGCGGTAGAGCGCGGCGGTACCGGTGTGCGCCAGTTCGCGGTAGGTCCTGGCGACGTCGGCGTTGGTGAACCGGCTGCCCACCGCGGGCGGCGCGCCGCCGGGGAGGTAGATCTGCCTGGTCGCCGGAAACGCGCTGAACCGCTCGGCGTTGTTCGCGACCTGGTCGTGGAAGGTCTGGTCCACGGTGAACCCGCGCTCGGCCAGGTCGGCGGCCGGGAGGATCGCCCTGGACAGCGGCAGCGTGCCCCATTTGCGCAGCGCGTCGCGCCAGGTGAGCGGGGTGCCCGGCACGCCGACGGACAGGCCGCTGGTCACCGCCTCGGCGAACGGGATGGCCTTGCCGTTCTCGACGAACAGGTTCTCGTCGGCCGTGGCGGGCGCGGTCTCGCGGCCGTCGATCGTGTGCACCTCGCCGGTGCGGGCTTCGTAGTAGACGAAGAACCCGCCGCCGCCGATCCCGGCGGAGAACGGGTCGGTCACCCCGAGCGCGGCGGCCGTGGCGACCGCCGCGTCGACGGCGTTGCCGCCCCGGCGGAGCACGTCGATGCCGATTTGGCTGGCGTCGGCGTCGATGCTGGACACCGCGCCGAGGTATCCCGCCTGCTCCGGGACCTTGCCGGGTGGCACGCCGGGCGCGGCCGAAGCGGGAGCGGCGGCGGAGACCAGTGCCGTCGCGCACGACACGGCGAGAACGCTGCGGAGGATGCGGGTTCTGCGCTGAACAGGCATGCGCGACATCCTGCCGCAGCACGCCGCGAAATTCACCAGTACGGGCGTTCAGGCGGTATCGGCGTGGTAATTGCGGCCGGTGATGATCGTGCCGATGCGCTGCCCGGGGATGTCGTGTTCCAGCAGCGCGGCGATCCCGGCCACGGCGGACGGTTCAACCAGCTGCCCCGTGGTTTCGCGGAGCAGGCGCATCGCCCGTTCGATCGTCGCCTCTTCGACGAGCACCATGTCGTCGACGTACTCGACGGCCCACTCGACCGCCGCGGGCACCGGCACCCGGACGGCGATCCCGTCGGCGATGGTGGCCACGCTCTCGGTGGCCACGGGGGTGCGGTCGCGCCAGCTGTACCGCATCGCCGGCGCCCCGGCCGCGCACACGCCGATCAGGCGGGTCCGCGCCCCGTGTGCGCGAAGGTAGCAGCCGATGCCCCCGATCAGCGCGCCGTTGCCGACCGGCACCAGCAGCGTGTCGAGTTCGAGCGGCGCCAGTTCGACGCCGATCGTGCCGGCGCCCTCGGCGATGGCGGGCACCTCCCCGTCCTCCACGAACAACCGCTCGTCCGCCGCGGCGTACTCGCGCGCCGCGTCCTTCGCGACGTCGAAGTCGGCGCCGGACTGCTTCACGACCGCGCCGAACGCCCGCATGCGCGCGATCTTGCCCGCGTTCGCGTTCTCGGCGGTGAACACGGTGACCGGGATGCCACGTGCGGCGGCCGCGTAGGCGATTCCCTGCCCGAAGTTCCCGGCGGACGCGCAGACGACCTCCCGTCCCGGTTCGAGGCCGCGGACGAAGTAGCTCGCCCCGCGCCCCTTGAACGAGCCGAGCGGGTTGAGCGTCTCGACCTTGAGCACCAGTTCGCGACCGAGCCGCTGGTCCAGCACGGGATCGTGGAACTGCGGGGTGTGCTGGAAGGCCGGTTCGACCAGTTCGACAGCTTCGGCGATGTTCGCCGCGGAGAGCGCCACCATCTGCGTATCGTATACGATGAACAGGTGTCCGCAACGCCCATCGCGCGCGCCGAGCCGCTGCGCGGCGCCGTGTACGCCCGGGTCGTCGAACTCTTCTGGTCGGGTGCCTACCCACCAGGCACAGCGGTGACCGAGGCCGCCCTGTCGCGCGAGTTGGACGTCTCCCGCACCCCGGTCCGCGAGGCCCTGCTCCGCCTCGAAGCCGAAGGGGTGCTGCGCTCCGCGCTGGCCCGCGGCTTCACCGTGCGACCGCTCGACGCGCGGGAGGCCAGCGAGCTGTACCCGATCCTGGGCGCGCTGGAGAGCCTCGCCGTGCGGAACGCGAGCACGCCGCCCTCCGCGACCGTGCGCGAACTGGAACGGCTGCTCGCCGAACTCGAGGACTGCAGCGACCCGATCCGGCGCTGGCGGCTCGACTCGGAGTGGCACGCCAGCCTGGTCGCCGCCGCGGGCAACCAGCAGCTCCAGGAGATGGTCGGCCGCGTGCGCACCAACCTGTCGCGCTACGAACTGACCTACCTGCGCGAGACGGTCGACCGCACCGAACCGGACCGCCAGCACCTGGAAATCCTCGTCGAGTTCGCCTCCGGCGACACCGAGCGCGCGGCGCGATTGCTCACCGCGCACTGGGACGCCGGCCTGCGCGCCGTGCTCGACTGGCTCGACCCTCCGTCCGGCGGCGCCTGATCGGGAACTAGATCAGCTCCAGCGGGTCGAGTTGCACCCGCACCGCCTCGGCCTCCTTGCGCGCGCTGCGCACGGCCTGCCCGCTCGCCAGCGCCGCGGCGAGGGCGCGGCCGTCTTCGCGCGGCACCCGGATCAGCATGCGCTCGCGTTCCGCGCGCCCCTCGTCGTCGACTTCGCCGAGCGGTACCGGGCCGAGGAGTTCGGCGGTGTCCGGCAACCGCGTCTCGTCGAGGTAGGTCGCCACCGTCTCGGGGCTGCCCTCCACGCTGGCCATCCGCACCGCCGGCGGGAAGCCCAGCTCACGGCGTTCACCCAGTTCGACGCTCGCGTGCCACGCCGGGTCCCAGCGCACCAGCGCCTGCACCGGCGCCAGCCCCGCCTCCGCGCCGACGACCACCCGGCCGCCCTCCGGCCCCGGCCGGACCAGCGCCGCGGCGGCCATCCACCGGCGCAGTGTCTCCTCCGCCGCCCGCAGGTCCTGCCTGCCGAGCAGCGCCCAGCCGTCGAGCAGCAGCGCCGCGCCGTAGCCGCCCTCGGCCACCGGTTCCGCGCCCGGCGTCGCGACCACCAGTGCCGGGCGCGCGGGTACCTCCGCCAGCACTTCGGTCGCGCCGGAAGTGCGCACCGCGATCCCCGGGAACGCGCGCCCCATCTCCTCGGCGGTGCGCTTGGCGCCGATCACCACCGCCCGCAGGCGCGCCGAGCCGCAGGCCGGGCAGCGGAACGCGGCCTCGGGCACCCCGCACCACCGGCAGTGCGGCGCCCGCGGGCCGTCCTGGTCGCGTCCACCTGGCAGCACCAGCGGTCCGGCGCAGCGGCGGCACCGCGCGGGGGTACGGCACTGGCCGCACGCGAGCGCCGGGACGTACCCGCGTCGAGGTACTTGGACCAGCACCGGCGCACCGGCGGCCAGGCCCTGGCGCGCCGCTTCGAAGGCGACCGACGGCAGGCGCGCCGCCTTCGCGGCTTCGTCCCTGGCGACGTCGAAGTCCTCCCCCACCGGCGTCACCCGGGGTGCCCGCGCACGCAGGTCCTCCCGGCTCGCCACGATGGGGTGCGCCCAGCCGGTCTCCACGAGCAGCTGCGCCTCGGCCGTCCGGTTGAACCCGGCGACCAGCAGCGACGCGTTGCTGGCGTGCGCCCGCACCATGAGCACGTCGCGCACCTGGGGGTAGGGCATGTGCGGATCGGCGTGCAGGTCGTCCCCGTCGTCCCAGACCACGAACAGGCCGGGGTCGTCCACCGGGGCGAACATGGTGGCCCGCGTGCCGACGACCACCTTGACCGCCCCGCGCGACACGGCCAGCCAGCGGCGGTACCGCTCGGCGGGCCCGCTCTCGGCGGTCAGCGCGACCACCGCGTCATCGCCGACGAGGTCGGCGCAGGCCCGGTGCAGGCGCTTGAGGTCGCGTTGATCCGGTACGACCAGCACCGCGCCCCGGCCGGCGGCGGCGACGGTGGCCGCCGCTTCGGCGAGCCGGCGCGGCCAGTCCTCCCCCGGCAACGCCTGCCACACCGCGTGCGCCCGGCGACCCGAGCCGAGCGCATCCAGGAACGAACCACCGGCCGGGTAACGCGTCCAGCCGGTTCGACCGGGCGCCTCGGGCACCGGTGCGGCCTCGCGCGGCGGCTCTCCCTCGGCCTTCGCGTGCCGCGGGGGGATCGCCAGGCGCAGCACGTCGATCAGCGTGCCGCCGTACCGCTGCGCCACCGCGCGGGCCAGCGCCGCCAGTTCCGGTCCCAGCACCGGTTCACTGGAGGTGACCCGGTCCAGGAAGCTCAACCTGCCCTGGTGCTCGGTGGTGTCCGCGCGTTCGAGGAGGAACCCGTCGACCAGCTGTCCGGCGAAGCGCACCCGGACGCGGCAGCCCGGCACGGCGGTCTCGTGGAACTTCTCCGGCACCTGGTAGTCGAAGGTGCGGTCCAGGTGGGCGAGCGGCACGTCCACGATCACGCGCGCGACCGGCTCGCTCGGCGCCGGTTTCTGCGCACCACGGCGCTGCGCGGCCGCGGCCTTCGCGGCGGCCGCCTTCGACTTCGGGGTCGCGTTCTTCTTCGAGGCCCCAGCCGCCCCGGTCGACCCAGGTGTACCGGACGCCCCGGACGCCGCCGCGGCCTCGCCCGTCTTGCGCGGGGCGGGCGGCGGCTCGGGGAGGTCCCACAACGGGGTCGCGCCGTTCACCCCGTGATCTCTACCAGAAGAAGCCCCCGGCCCAGTTCGGGGCCGAGGGCTTCGACGGATCGGCTGCTCAGGCGCCGGCGATCGAGCGCAGGTCCGCCGCGCGCTGGGTGCTCTCCCACGGCAGCTCCAGCTCGGGGCGGCCGAAGTGCCCGTACGCCGCGGTCGGCGCGTAGATCGGGCGCAGCAGGTCCAGGTCCCGGATGATCGCGGCGGGACGCAGGTCGAACACCTCGCGGATGGCGGCCTGGATCTTCGACGGGTCCACCGTCTCGGTGCCGAAGGTCTCCACGAACAACCCGACCGGCGAAGCCTTGCCGATCGCGTAGGCGACCTGCACCTCGACCCGCGAAGCCAGCCCGGCGGCCACCACGTTCTTGGCCACCCACCGCATCGCGTACGCCGCGGACCGGTCGACCTTGGACGGGTCCTTCCCGGAGAACGCGCCCCCACCGTGGCGGGCCATGCCGCCGTAGGTGTCGACGATGATCTTGCGGCCGGTCAGCCCCGCGTCACCCATCGGCCCGCCGATGACGAACCGGCCGGTCGGGTTGACCAGCAGGCGCACGTCGGAGGTGTCCAGCTCCAGGTCGGCCAGCTCCGGCGCGACCACGTGCTCCTTGACGTCGACGCCGAGCATCTTCTCCAGGTCGATGCCGTCGGCGTGCTGGGTGGACACGACCACGGTGTCCAGCCGCACCGGCTGGTCACCGGCGTACTCGATGGTCACCTGGGTCTTGCCGTCCGGGCGCAGGTACGGCAGCACGCCGTTGTTGCGCACGCCGGTCAGCCGCTGCGAGAGCCGGTGGGCCAGCGCGATCGGCAGCGGCATCAGCTCGGGGGTGTCCGAGCAGGCGTAGCCGAACATCAGGCCCTGGTCGCCCGCGCCCTGGCGGTCGATGTCGTCGGCGGCGTTCTCCAGCCGCGACTCGTACGCGGTGTCCACGCCCTGCGCGATGTCCGGCGACTGCGCGCCGATCGCCACGTTGACCCCGCACGAGTTGCCGTCGAAGCCCTTGGCCGAGGAGTCGTACCCGATCCGCAGGATCACGTCGCGGACGATGGTCGGGATGTCGGCGTAGGCCTCGGTGGTCACCTCACCGGCCACGTGCACCTGCCCGGTGGTGATCAGCGTCTCCACCGCCACCCGGCTGCGCGGGTCCTTGCTCAGCAGGGCGTCGAGGATCGAGTCGCTGATCGCATCGCAGATCTTGTCCGGATGCCCTTCGGTCACCGACTCGGAAGTGAACAGCCTGCGGTTCGACGCACTCACGATCTCGTCACTTCCCTTTCCTAGGGTGCCCCTGGTCACCCGTTAGCGTACTGGGCGGCGGTACCCGATCACCTTGGTTCTTGCTGGTTCCCGCGGAAGACCGCAACCGCGTCCCACACCGCGGCCGCCAGTTGCGCTTTCGAGCCGAACGGGATAGGCGTTTCGCCGCCCGCCGCGTCCAGCAGCCAGCCGGCGTTGTCCTCGACCTCGAACGCCTTGCCGTCGCCGACCGCGTTCACCACCAGCAGGTCCGCGCCCTTGCGCTTGAGCTTGGCCCTGGCGTGGTGCAGCACGTCACCGCCCTCGTCCCCGGTTTCGGCGGCGAACCCGACCACCACCTGGCCCGGGCGCCGGTCGGCGACCAAACCGGCCAGGATGTCCGGGTTGCGCACCAGTTCGACGGTGGGCGCGCCGCCGTCGTCGCTTTTCTTGATCTTGTGCTCGGCCCGGGTCGCGGGGCGGAAGTCGGCCACCGCGGCGGCCATCACCACCACGTCGGCGTGCGCGGCCTCCGCGCGCACGGCTTCGGCGAGCTGCTCGGCCGTGGACACGTGGCGGACCGTCGCGCCGGCGGGACCGGGCAGGTCGACGGTGTGCGCGGCGACCAGGGTCACCTCGGCGCCGCGCTGGGCGGCCACGCGCGCCAGCGCGTAACCCTGCTTTCCGGACGAGCGGTTGCCGAGGTAGCGGACCGGGTCCAGCGGCTCGCGCGTGCCACCGGCGGAGACCACCACGCGTTGCCCCTCCAGGTCGCGCGGCAGCGCACCGGGTGCGGCGAGCAGCAGTTTCGCCAGGTCGACGATCTCACGGGGGTCGGCCAGCCTGCCCTTGCCGCTGTCGGTCCCGGTCAACCGGCCGGCGTCCGGCTCGGTGACCACCAGCCCGCGCGACCGCAGCAGCGCCACGTTGTCCCGCGTGGCCGGGTGGTGCCACATCTCGGTGTGCATGGCCGGGAAGAACGCCACCGGGCAGCGGGCCATCAGCAGCGTGCCGGTCAGCAGGTCGTCGGCGCGCCCGTGGGCGGCCCTGGCCAGCAGGTCCGCGGTGGCGGGCACCACCAGCACCAGGTCCGCCTCGTGGCCGATCCGGACGTGCTGCACGCCGGGCACGTCGGAGAACACCCCGGTGTGCACGGGGTGGCCGGACAGCGCCTCGAACGTGGCCGCGCCGACGAAGTTCAGCGCGGCTTCGGTGGGCACCACGCGCACGTCGTGCCCGGACTCGGTCAGCCCGCGCAGCACCTCGCACGCCTTGTAGGCGGCGATGCCGCCGCCGACCCCGAGAACGACCCGGGGCTTGCGCCCCGGGGCCTGGCTCATTCGCCTTCGGTGTGCTCGAGCAGGCCGGCGTGGATCTCGCGCAGCGCGATCGACAGCGGCTTCTCACGGGGGCCCGGCTCGACCAGCGGGCCGACGTACTCCAGCAGGCCCTCACCGAGCTGCGCGTAGTAGTCGTTGATCTGGCGGGCGCGCTTGGCCGAGTAGATCACCAGCGCGTACTTCGAGCTGACCTTCTCGAGCAGGTCGTCGATGGGCGGGTTGGTGATGCCTTCGAGTTCCTCGTGCTGTGCACCCAGGGTGATGGTCACGCGCAGTACTCCTGAACGGTTGTGGAAAAAACAAGCTAGCTCGTCATCAAGCTTAACAACTCCGCCGCGGCGGTCTTCACGTCGTCGTTGACCACGGTCGCGTCGAACTCGCCGGCGGCGGCCAGCTCACGCTCCGCTTCGGCCAGGCGGGCCTTGACCGCTTCGTCGGCCTCGGTGCCGCGGCCGGTCAGCCTGCCCACCAGCACCCCCCACGACGGCGGGACCAGCATCACCAGCCGGGACTCCGGCATCGCCGTGCGGACCTGGCGGGCGCCCTGCAGTTCGATCTCCAGGATCGCCTGCTTGCCCTCGGCCAGCGCCCGCTCCACCGGGGCACGCGGGGTGCCGTAGCAGTTGCCGGTGAACTCGGCGTGTTCGAGCAGTTCGCCCTTGGCCACCATCGCCTCGAACGCGGGGCGGTCGATGAAGTGGTAGTGCTCGCCGTCCACCTCGCCGGGGCGGGGGCGGCGGGTGGTCACCGAAACGCTGAAGAAGATCCCCGGGTCCAGCTTGCGCAGCTCGGTGACCACGCTGGACTTGCCGACCCCGGACGGCCCGGATACGACGGTGAGCCGGTGCCGGTTGCCCGTCACCGGCCCACCCTCAGCTGTGGTGCCGCCGTGTTCCGCGCCGCTCACTCGCCGCTGAACTCGGCGAGCAGCGCCTTGCGCTGCCGGTCACCGAGTCCACGCAGGCGACGGCTCGGAGCGATCTCGAGCCGCTCCATCGTCTGCTGCGCGCGGACCTTGCCGACGCCGGGCAGGGCTTCCAGCAGAGCGGAAACCTTCATCTTGCCGAGAACCTCGTCCTCGTCCGCCTGCTTGAGCACGTCGACCAGCGTGGTGCCACCCCGCTTCAGCCGCTCCTTGAGCTCGGCGCGGGCGCGACGGGCAGCAGCGGCCTTCTTCAGCGCCTCAGCACGCTGTTCCTCGGTCAGCTGGGGAAGTGCCACGATTTCCTCCGGTATTACTCAATAATTCGGCCGTCCTCGGGACGGTACCCACCTGCCATACCTGCCACAATGCGGGGGTGGCCCTCCACCTGGGGATGCGGGTGGTGGTATCGGCGTGCCGCACGCCTGTTCGGACCACTTCCCCATCCGCCGGGAACAACGTGCGGCAAGCACGGAAGGTTCAGTCCCGCAACGAATCCCGTACCCGGAACACGGCCTCGCGCAGGGCGCCGGGAGCCGGTCCGAAGCGCAGGATGTCGCGGGAAGAGGACGCCAGCACGGCCGGAGAACCCGCCCCGAAAAGAGCACGTAAATCCGCCGCGGTGGCACCCTGGGCGCCGAAACCGGGCGCCAGGATTGGGCCGTTCAGCCTATTCAGGTCCAGCTCCCCGCGGCCGATGGTGGCACCGGCGACGACGCCGATGTCGCCCAGCGGCGCGGCTCCCGCGTTGCGCTCGGCCACCGCGTCGACGATTTCCTGCGCCACCGTGCGGCCGGAGGCGGTCACCGTGCCCTGCAGCCCGGTGCTTTCGGGGTTGGACGTGCGCGCGAGCACAAAAACCCCGCGCCCGCTGGTTTCGGCGGCCGTCAGCGCGGCTTCCAGCGAGCCGAAGCCGAGGTAGGGCGAGACGGTGATGGCGTCGGCGGCGAGCGGGGCCCCGTCGGCCAGGTAGGCCGCCGTGTAGGCGGCCATGGTCGAGCCGATGTCACCGCGCTTGACGTCGAGCAGCACGAGCGCGCCCGCCGCGCGCGCCAGCTCGACCACGCGCTCCAGCACGGCGATGCCCTTCGACCCGTGGGTCTCGAAGAACGCCGACTGGGGCTTGATGATGGCCACGTGCTCGGCGATGACCTCGGTGGCGGTCAGCGCGAAGCGCTCCAGGCCGTTCGCGTCCTCGGACAGGCCCCACGCCCGCAGCAGGCCGGGGTGGGGGTCCACCCCGGCGCACAACGAGCCGCGGTCCGCGATCGCCCGGCTCAGCCGGGCCCCGAACCGTTCCATGATCATTTCGCGGCCCGGAGAGCCGCCTGGAGCTCCTGGAGCGAGCGCACCCCGATATCACCCCGGATGAGCGCCTCGATGCCGTGTACGGCCGCGGCAGCGCCCTGGATCGTGGTGATGCAGGGGATGTCGCGGGAAACCGCGGCGGTGCGGATCTCGTAACCGTCCACCCGCGGGCCGCTGTTGCCGTACGGGGTGTTGATCACCATGTCCACGCCGCCGCTGAGGATCACCTCGACCACGTTGGGCTCGCCCTCGGTGCTGCCCTCGAAGTGCTTGCGCAGCACCGAGCACTGGATTCCGTTGCGGCGCAGCACTTCCGCGGTGCCGGAGGTGGCCAGGATCTCGAACCCGAGGTCGGCCAGGCGCTTGACCGGGAAGACCAGCGAGCGCTTGTCGCGGTTGGCCACCGAGACGAACACCTTGCCGGAGGTGGGCAGCGAGCCGTAGGCACCGCTCTGCGACTTGGCGAACGCCTTGCCGAAGGAGACGTCCACGCCCATCACCTCGCCGGTGGACTTCATTTCCGGGCCCAGCAAGGAATCCACGCCGTGCCCCTCCGGGGTGCGGAAGCGGTGGAAGGGCAGCACGGCCTCCTTGACCGACACCGGCGAATCGGCGGGCAGGTCGCCGCCGTCGCCCTCGGCCGGGAGCACGCCGGAGGCCCGCAGCTCCTTGATCGTCGAGCCGGTCATGATCAGCGACGCCGCCTTCGCCAGCGGCACGGCGGTCGCCTTGGACACGAACGGCACCGTGCGCGACGCCCGCGGATTGGCCTCGAGCACGTAGAGCACGTCGTCCTTGAGCGCGTACTGCACGTTCAGCAGGCCGCGCACGCCCACGCCGCGCGCGATCGCCTCGGTGGACCGGCGCACGGTGTCCAGGTCGGTGCGGCCGAGGGTGATCGGCGGCAGCGCGCAGGAGGAGTCACCGGAGTGGATGCCCGCCTCCTCGATGTGCTCCATCACGCCGCCCAGGTACAGCTCCTCGCCGTCGAACAGGGCGTCCACGTCGATCTCGATGGCGTCGTCGAGGAACCGGTCGACCAGCACCGGGTGCTCCGGGGTGACCTCGGTGGCGCGCTGGATGTACCCGGCCAGCGACTGCTCGTCGTAGACGATCTCCATGCCGCGGCCGCCGAGCACGTACGACGGGCGCACCAGCACCGGGTAGCCGATCTCGTCGGCGATCCGCCTGGCGCCCTCGAAGGAGGTCGCCGTGCCGTAGCGCGGGGCGGGCAGGCCCGCCGCCCGCAGCACCTCGCCGAAGGCACCGCGGTCCTCGGCCAGGTGGATGGCCTCCGGTGAGGTGCCGACCACCGGCACGCCCGCCGCGGCGAGGCGGCGCGCGAGCGCGAGCGGGGTCTGCCCACCCAGCTGCACGATCACGCCGGCCACCGTGCCGGACTCGCGTTCGGCGTGCACCACCTCGAGCACGTCCTCGAACGACAGCGGCTCGAAGTACAGCCGGTCGGACGTGTCGTAGTCGGTGGACACGGTCTCCGGGTTGCAGTTGACCATCACCGCTTCGAACCCGGCCTCGCGCAGGGCGAGCGCGGCGTGCACGCAGGAGTAGTCGAACTCGATGCCCTGCCCGATCCGGTTCGGCCCGGAGCCGAGGATGAGCACCTTCGGCTTGTCCGGCTGCGGCGCCACCTCCGACTCCGCGGCGGGATCGGTCTCGTAGGCCGAGTAGTGGTACGGGGTCTTCGCGGCGAACTCGGCGGCGCAGGTGTCCACCGTCTTGAACACCGGGCGCACGCCGAGGCGGTGCCGCAGGGCCCGCACGCCGTCCTCGCCGGCCAGCTCCGGGCGCAGCGCGGCGATCTGGCGGTCGGACAGCCCGGTCCGCTTGCCGCGGCGCAGCAGTTCACCGTCGAGCACCGGCGCGGTCGAGATCTCCTCGCCCACCTCGCCGATCAGCGCGATCTGGTCGATGAACCACGGGTCGATCCCGCTGGCCTCGTGCACCTGCTCGACCGTGGCACCCAGGCGCAGCGCCCGCTCCACCGCGTACAGGCGGCCGTCGTGCGGGGTGCGCAGCGCCTCCAGCGTGGACTCCAGCGTGGCGCCCTCGGGATCGGGCGTGGTCCAGAAGCCGGCCGCCTTGGTGTCGATCGAGCGCAGCGCCTTGCCCAGCGCCTCCGGGAAGCTGCGGCCCATGGACATGGCCTCGCCGACGCTCTTCATCGTGGTGGTCAGCGACGGGTCCGCGCCGGGGAACTTCTCGAAGGCGAACCGCGGCACCTTCACCACCACGTAGTCGAGCGAGGGCTCGAACGAGGCGGGGGTCTCACCGGTGATGTCGTTGCGGATCTCGTCGAGGGTGTAGCCGATGGCCAGCTTCGCGGCGATCTTGGCGATCGGGAACCCGGTCGCCTTCGAGGCCAGCGCGCTCGACCGCGACACCCGCGGGTTCATCTCGATGACCACCATGCGGCCGTCGCGCGGGTTGATCGCGAACTGGATGTTGCAGCCGCCGGTGTCCACCCCGACCGCGCGCAGCACGTCGATGCCGACGTCGCGCATGTGCTGGTACTCGCGGTCGGTCAGGGTCATCGCCGGCGCCACGGTGACCGAGTCACCGGTGTGCACGCCCATCGCGTCGACGTTCTCGATCGAGCAGATGACCACCACGTTGTCGTGGCGGTCGCGCATCAGCTCGAGTTCGTACTCCTTCCACCCGAGCACGCTCTCCTCGATCAGCACCTCGGTGACCGGGCTCTCCTCCAGCCCGACCGAAGCCAGCCGCTCCAGGTCCTCCGGGGTGTGCGCCATGCCGGAGCCGAGCCCGCCCATGGTGAACGACGGGCGGATGACCACCGGCAGGCCGAGCTCCTCGACCGTCTCGCGGACTTCCTCCATCGAATGGCACACCGCGCTGCGCGGCACGTCGGCGCCGACCTGGCGCACGATGTCCTTGAACTTCTGCCGGTCCTCACCGCGCTGGATGGCGTCGATGTCGGCGCCGATCAGTTCGACGCCGTACTTCTCCAGCACGCCGCGTTCGTGCAGGGCGACCGCGCAGTTCAGCGCGGTCTGCCCGCCGAGCGTGGCCAGCAGCGCCTGCGGGCGTTCGGTCGCGATGACCTTCTCGACGAAGTCCGGGGTGACCGGCTCGATGTAGGTCGAGTCGGCGAACTCCGGGTCGGTCATGATCGTGGCCGGGTTGGAGTTCACCAGGCTGACCCGCAGGCCCTCGGCGCGCAGCACGCGGCAGGCCTGGGTGCCGGAGTAGTCGAATTCGGCGGCCTGCCCGATCACGATCGGGCCGGAACCGATGACGAGCACGTGCTCGATGTCTGTGCGTTTCGGCATTACTTGGCTGTCTCCATCAGGCTGACGAACTCGTCGAAGAGGGGGGCGGCGTCGTGCGGGCCGGCGGCGGCTTCGGGGTGGTACTGCACGGAGAACGCGGGCACGTCCTCGGCGCGCACGCCCTCGACCGTGTTGTCGTTCGGGCAGTAGTGGCTGATCGTCGCGGCGCCGAACGGCGAGTCGAACCGCTGGCCGGGCTCGCCCTCCAGGGCGAAGCCGTGGTTCTGCGCGGTGATCGCCACCCGGCCGGTGGCCACATCGATCACCGGGATGTTGATGCCGCGGTGCCCGTAGCGCATCTTGTAGGTGCCCAGCCCCAGCGCGCGGCCGAGGATCTGGTTGCCGAAGCAGATGCCGAACAGCGGGATGCGCCGTTCCAGCGCCGCGCGGGTCAGTGCGGTGGCGTGCTCGGTGGTGGCCGGGTCGCCGGGTCCGTTGGACAGGAAGATGCCGTCGGGCTCGACCTCCAGCAGCCGGTCCAGCGAGCTGGACGAGGGCAGCACGTGCACCTCGATGCCGCGCGCGGTCATCTGGCGCGGGGTGTTCGACTTGATGCCGAGGTCCAGCGCGGCGACCCGGAAGCGGCGCTCGCCCACCGCGGGCACCACGTACGGTTCGGCCGTGGTGACCTCACCGGCCAGGTCGGCGCCCTTCATCGGCGGGCTGGCCAGCACCTCGCCGAGCATCTCGTCGTCGGTGCCCAGGGCGTCCCCGGAGAACACCCCGGAGCGCATCGCGCCCTGTTCACGCAGGTGGCGGGTGAGCGTGCGGGTGTCCACCCCGGCGATGCCGACCACGCCCTGCTCGCCGAGCGCGTCGTCGAGCGAGCGGGTGGAGCGCCAGTTGGACGGGGTGCGGGCGGGGTCGCGGACCACGTAACCCGAGACCCAGATGCGCTTGGACTCGTCGTCCTCGTCGTTCCACCCGGTGTTGCCGATCTGCGGTGCGGTCTGCACCACGATCTGGCGGTGGTAGGAGGGGTCGGTCAGCGTTTCCTGGTACCCGGTCATCCCGGTGCAGAACACGGCCTCGCCGAGGGTGCGCCCCTCGGCTCCGTAGGCGGTGCCGCGGAAGACCCGGCCGTCCTCCAGGACCAGTGCGGCAGGCGTCCGGCTATTCGTCATGTCGAGGCACTTCCCTTGATCTCCGTACCGTTCTTGCCGAGTTCTTCGAGCCACCGCGGGTAGACCGCCAGGTCGTCCCCGCGGAACCCGGTGTCCAGCTGCTCGTCGCCGAGGCGCCAGGTGAGCACCAGCAGGCTGTCGGTGCCCATCACCTTCCCGGCCATGCCCCTGTCCGTGCGGACCCCGGTGATCGAGGCGCGCGGGATCCAGAACCCGGGCGCGCGCCCGCGGTCGACCTCCACGCCCTCGTCGTAGAGCCGCAGCGTCGCGTACCCGCGCATCCCCGCGCCGCGGGTGACGATGCGCTCCTGCCAGCGCCCGGCGATGGTGGTGCTCACGTACAACCCGTCGGCGGTCAGCCGCGGTTCACCCGGTTCGACCGGCGGTTCGGGGAACGGCGCCACGCGTGCGCTCTGGGATCGCGCCTTGCGGCGCCAGCCCAGCCACATGCCGCAGAGGCACAGCGCGAAGAAGGCCGCGACCAGCAGGGTCAGCAGAAAACGCTCCATCAGGCCAGTTTCCCTTCTCGCACGGTAAACCGCCCGCGCAGCAGGGTCGCGGTGACCGCGCCCGGCAGCCGCATGCCCTCGTACGGGGTGTTCGACGCGATGCTCGCCAGCTCGGCGCCGCGCACGGTCCACTCGGCGTCCGGGTCGACCAGGGTCAGGTTGGCAGGCTCGCCGACGGCCAGCGGGCGGCCGTGGTCGGGCAGCCCGGCGATCTCGGCCGGCCGCTCGCTCATCACCCTGGCCACGCCGCGCCAGTCGAGCAGGCCGGACCGGACCATGGTCTCGGTGACGATGGACAGCGCGGTCTGCAGGCCGAGCATGCCGGGCTTGGCCGCGGCCCATTCGCAGTCCTTGTCCTGCACGGCGTGCGGCGCGTGGTCGGTGGCGACGCAGTCGATGACCCCGTCGGCCAGCGCGCGGCGCAGCCGCTCGGCGTCGGCGCCGGTGCGCAGCGGCGGGTTCACCTTGTTGACCGGGTCGTACCCGCTCAACCGCTCGTCGGTGAGCAGCAGGTGGTGCGGGGTGACCTCGGCGCTGACCCGGGTGCCGCGCGCCTTCGCCCAGGCCAGCACGTCGGCGGTGCCCGCGGTGGACACGTGGCAGATGTGCAGCCGGGCCCCGGCGTGCTGGGCGAGCAGGCAGTCCCTGGCCACGATGGACTCCTCCGCGGCGGCGGGCCAGCCGGGGTAACCCAGGCGGGCGGCCTGCTCACCTTCGTGGGCCTGGGCGCCGACGGTCAGCCGGGGTTCCTCGGCGTGCTGGGCGATCACCGCGTCGAGCGCGATCGAGTACTCCAGCGCGCGGCGCATCAGCAGCGGGTCGTGCACGCACTTGCCGTCGTCGGAGAACACCCGCACGCCGGCGGCCGAGGCGGCCATCGTGCCCAGTTCGGCCAGCTTCTCCCCGGCGAGCCCGACGGTCACCGCGCCGACCGGGTGCACGTCGACCAGCCCGGCGGCCCGGCCGAGGCGCCACACGTGCTCGACCACGACCGCGTTGTCGGCGACCGGGTCGGTGTTGGCCATGGCGAAGACCGCGGTGTACCCGCCGAGCGCGGCGGCGGCCGAGCCGGTGGCGATGGTCTCGGTGTCCTCGCGGCCGGGTTCACGCAGGTGGGTGTGCAGGTCGACGAAGCCGGGCAGCAGCACCTGACCGGCGGCTTCGACCACCTCGGCGGCTTCGGTCGCACCGGGTGCACCGATGCCGGCGATCTCGCCGTCGGCGATCAGCACGTCGACCGGATCGCCCTCGCCGTAGAGCCGGACACCCTTGAGCAGGATCTCGGTGGTCATGCGGCGACTCCTTCTTCCTCACCCGCGAGCAGGTGGTACAGCACGGCCATGCGGACGTGCACCCCGTTGCGCACCTGCTCGGTGATCGCCGAAGCCGGCGAGTCGGCGACCGCCGAGGCGATCTCCATGCCGCGCAGCATCGGCCCCGGGTGCAGGACGACCGCGTGGTCGGCGAGCAGCGCGAGCCGCCGCTCGTTCAGCCCGTAGGCGATCGAGTACTCCCGCGCGGACGGGAAGAACCCGCCGTGCATGCGCTCGGCCTGGACCCGCAGCATCATCACCGCGTCCGCCGCGGGCAGTTCCGCGTCCAGGTGGTGCGACACCGTCACCGGCCAGCTTTCCACGCCGACGGGCAGCAGGGTGGGTGGTGCGACGAGCACCACCTCGGCGCCGAGCGCGGCGAGCAGGTGCACGTTGGACCGGGCGACCCGGCTGTGCACGACGTCACCCACGATCGCGACGCGGCGGCCGTCCAGCGAGCCGAGCCGGTCCCGCAGGGTGGCCGCGTCGAGCAGCGCCTGCGTCGGGTGCTCGTGCGTGCCGTCGCCCGCGTTGACCACCTTCGTGCCGGTCTCGCCGAGCCAGCCGGCCAGGCGGTGGGCGGCGCCGGAGGCGGGGTGGCGGATGATCACGCAGTCGGCCCCGGCCGCGGACAGGGTCAGCGCGGTGTCCCGCAGCGACTCGCCCTTGCCCACCGAGGAGCCGCCCGCCGAGACGTTCACCACGTCGGCGCTCATCCACTTGCCCGCGATCTCGAAGGAGACCCTGGTGCGGGTGGAGTTCTCGTAGAACAGGGTGAGCACGGTGCGCCCGCGCAGCGTGGGCAGCTTGCGCACCTCACGCCCGAGCAGCGTGCGCTTGAGTTCGCCGGCGGTGTCCAGGATGGACTTCGCCAGGTCCGGATCCAGCCCGTCGGTGGCGAGCAGGTGCTTCACGATTTCCCTTCCTGAGCCGGTCCACCCGGTTCGACCGGACCGCCGCGCAGCAGGACCGCATCGCGCTCGTCTACTTCGGACAGCAGCACGGCGACCTCCTCGGTGCGCGAGGTCGGCACGTTCTTGCCCACGTAGTCGGCGCGGATCGGCAGCTCGCGGTGGCCGCGGTCGACCAGGACAGCCAGCTGGACCGCCCGCGGGCGGCCGTGGTCGCGCAGGGCGTCGAGGGCGGCCCGGATGGTGCGGCCGGAGAACAGCACGTCGTCGACGAGCACCACCACGCGGTCGTCGATCCCGGTGCCGGGCAGCTGCGTCTGCTCCAGCGGGCGGGTCGGGCGGCGGCGGAGGTCGTCGCGGTAGAGGGTGACGTCGAGCGCGCCGATCGGCACGTCGACCCCGGAGAACTCGATCACGCGCTCGGCGAGCCGGGCGGCGAGCGGGGTGCCCCGCGTGGGGATGCCCAGCAACACGGGCGGGGCCGAGTGGCCCGCACCGAGTGCGGTCTTCTCGATGACCTGATGAGCCATTCGAGCGATGGTGCGTGCGACGTCTCCGGCCGACAGGAGCTCGCGCTCACCGGCCGGATCCGTCACACCGCGCGGACGCGATGTCACGGTGGACCTCCTTCCCCGCCTCACGGGACGGGTCGTTAAAGGACGTCGATTTCCCAGGTCGATGCAGGAAATCGTGCACAGGGTAACAGGATCGGCGCTCAGCCTTACGGGTGGTGTGCCCCATTCGCACCACCCTCGCGCAATGATCTGCTTGACCTGGTGACGACAACGCGTAACCATTACTCTGAGTATTCGACTCAAGAAGTGCCCCTCCGGCTACTCGGCCGGGCGGGGACGACGAAACGGAGAACCACCAGATGGGCGATTACGCCAAGGCGCTCGGGGCGAAGCTCCGCGGGATCCGCCAGCAGCAGGGCCTGTCCCTGCACGGGGTCGAGCAGAAGTCCGGCGGACGCTGGAAGGCGGTCGTCGTGGGTTCGTACGAGCGCGGCGACCGGGCCGTGACCGTGCAGAAGCTCGCCGAGCTGGCGGACTTCTACGGGGTGCCGGTGGTCGAGCTGCTGCCCGAGGGCCGCGTTCCGTCTGGGGCGGAGCCGGCCACGAAGATCGTGATCAACCTGGAGCGGCTCCAGCAGTTGCCCGCCGAGAAGGTCGGGCCGCTGGCGCGGTACGCCGCGACCATCCAGAGCCAGCGCGGGGACTACAACGGCAAGGTGCTCTCCATCCGCACCGAGGACCTCCGCTCGCTCGCGATCATCTACGACATGACGCCCGGGGAGCTGACGGAGCAGTTGATCGACTGGGGAGTGCTGCCCCCGGAAGCACGGCCATCCAAAGAGGACTGAGCCGTGCCGGCCGGCCCGGCCGCACAGCCCGAAGGGGCCTTCCCGGCGAACCAGCTGGTTCCGGTGGGGAGGCCCCTTCGGTGTGCTCGGGCAGGTGTCCGGCGGTGCTACAGCACCGCGCGCAGGCGGTCGGCGATGGTGCCGATCCGGCCGAGCACGCCGTTGACGAACCGCGGCGAGTCGTCCGTCGACAGCTCCTTGGCGATGCCGACGGCCTCGTCGATGGCCACCGGATCGGGTACGTCGGCGGCCCACAGCAGTTCGTAGACCCCGACCCGCAGTACCGCCAGGTCGACCGGCGGCATGCGGTCCAGCGACCAGCCCTGCGCGTGCTCGGCGAGCAGCTCGTCGATCTGCTCACGCCGCGCGGTGACGCCCTCGACCAGGGAAACGGTGTAGTCGCTGATCGGGTCCACCTCGGTCGACCCCACGCGACCGGCGAGCAGGGTCACCGCGTCGGAGTCCCGCTGCGCGGCCTCGTACAGCATCTCGACGGCGCGTTTGCGCGAAGCCCGGCGGCCGATCGGGCCGCCGCGCTTGGGCGAACCGGTTGAACTCAACTCGAAACCCGGCCGAGGTAGCGCCCGTCGCGGGTGTCGACCTTGACCTTCTCGCCGGTGGTCAGGAACAGCGGCACCTGGATCTCGGCGCCGGTCTCCAGCGTGGCCGGCTTGGTGCCGCCGGTGGAGCGGTCGCCCTGCAGGCCGGGGTCGGTGTGCTGGACGACCAGCTCGACCGAGGTGGGCAGTTCCACGTAGAGCGGGGTGCTCTCGTGGATGGCCACCTGCACCTCGGTGTTCTCGAGCAGGTAGTTCGCGCCGTCGCCGACCACCTCGCGCGCCACGTTGATCTGGTCGTAGGTGTCGCCGTCCATGAAGACGAAGTCGCTGCCGTCGTTGTACAGGTAGGTCATCGTGCGGCGGTCCACCGTCGCGGTCTCGACCTTGGTGCCGGCGTTGAACGTCTTGTCCACGACCTTGCCGCTCAGGACGTGCTTGAGCGTGGTGCGCACGAACGCGCCGCCCTTGCCCGGCTTGACGTGCTGGAAGTTCACGACCGACCACAGCTGTCCGTCGAGGTTGAGGACCATGCCGTTCTTCAGGTCGTTGGTGGTGGCCACGGGTCTGGGATCTCCTGTGTCTGCTCGAAGCGGGCCGTGTGCTAGACGACCACGAGTTCCTTGGTGCTCAGGGTGAGGACCTCCCCCGTGCCGTCACGGACGATCAGCGTGTCCTCGATGCGCACGCCACCGCGGCCGGCGAGGTACACACCTGGCTCGACGGTGACCGCCATACCGGCGGACAGTGTACCGACCCCCGTGGTGGCCAGGCTGGGTGCCTCGTGCACCTCGAGGCCGACGCCGTGGCCGAGCCCGTGTGAGAACCGCTCGCCGTGCCCGGCCTGTTCGATCACCTCGCGGGCGGCCTTGTCCACCGCGGCGACCTCGGCGCCGGGCAGCACCGCGGCCAGCCCGGCGGCCTGCGCGCGGTGCACCAGCTCGTACAGCTCGCGCTGCCAGTCGGCGGGCTCGCCGAGCACCAGCGTGCGGGTCATGTCGGAGTGGTAGCCGTCGATGATCGCGCCGAAGTCCAGTTTGACGAAGTCGCACTCGGCCAGCGGCTTGTCGGTGGGCCGGTGGTGCGGGATGGCCGAGTTCGCGCCGGAGGCGACGATCGACTCGAAGGACGCGCCCGCCGAGCCGTGGTCGAGCATGCGGTTCTCCAGCGCGCGGGCGACCTCGCGCTCGGTCCGGCCCGCCCGCAGGTCCCCCTGTTCGACCAGGTCGGTCAGCGCGCGGTCGGCGGCGGCGCAGGCCATGCGCAGCGCCTCGACCTCGGCCTGGTCCTTGACCAGTCGAAGCCGTTCGACCTGGTTCGGTGCCCGGTGCAGCTCCACGCCCTCGGCGATCGACTTGAGCGACTCGTACTGCTCCACGTTCACGTGCTGGCTCTCGAACCCGGTGCGGCCGTAGTCGGCCCGGTTCGCCGCGGCGTGCCGGGCGAGCGCGGCGGCGCTGGCGCGGTCGAGCACGCGCTCCAGGTCGGGCACCTGGGCCTCGGACTGGGTGGTGTACCGGCCGTCGGTGCAGAACAGCGTGCGGGCCTCGGCTTCGGCGTGCACCAGCAGCGCCGCGTTCGACCCGGTGAACCCGGTGAGGTAGCGGATGTTGAGCAGGTCGGTGACCAGGAGCGCGTCGAGCCCGGTGTCCCGGATCAGGGAGCGGAGCGCGGCGCGGCGAGCGGCGTGGGTTTCGGGCACCGGGTCAGTTTATGACACAGTGTGCGGATGGCAGGCTGGGTAACGCGTGCGCTGGTCCTCGCGGTGTTGCACGCGGTCGCGTCGGTGCTGCGGGCCAAGGCCGCGGTGTTCCGGCCGACCGAGCTGGACGTGCTGACCGTCGGCATCATCGCGCTGCTCGTCGGCGCCTCGGTGCTGTGGGCGGCGCTGGACGCCTGGCGCGGGGCGCCCGACCGGGGCCGCACGTGGTTCATCGCCGCGCTGGTGGCCGGGCCGGTGGCGGGGGTGCTCGACGTGGCGGGCCGCGCGCTGTTCGTCGACCGCACCGGGCTCGAAGCGCTGCCGGACGCGCTGACCGGCGGGGCCGCGTTCACCGCGTTGCTCATCCTGGTCCCGGCGTGGCTCGGCCTGTTCGCCGGTGACCGGATCGGGCGCCACCCGGCGGAGTCACCGGATCAGCCAAGGGCCAAGCCCGCCGGATAGCTGTTCCACTGCTCGTCGCTGATCGGGGTGACGGCCGACCCGTTCAACTCGGCGATCCCCGGCGGGCGCACGGCCCAGAGCTTGCCGTCGTCGAGCAGCAGGCCGGTGCCGCCGGTCGGCGCCTGCACGGCGGGCACCCCGGCGGCCAGCTTCGCGGCCACCGGCACCCGGTCCAGGCCGGGGACGCGGCGGTCGAGCAGCCGGACAGCGAGCCGGTCGGCCACCGTGCGCCGGTCCACCCGGACCACGCTGCCGCCGGCGACCAGGTCCATCGTGCGCACCGGTGAGGGCATGGCGAAGCCGTCGAGCACGGTGAGCATGCGGTTGACGTCGCCGCAGCCGTCGATGCCGTGCAGGTCGATGCCGAAGTGCTTGAGGTGCGTCGGTGCCCCCGCTTCGCCGGTCATCGTCGCGCGGACCACGTCCAGCGGGATCCGGCCGCAGGGGTCGTCCACCGAGATCGGCGCGTGCCCGTCCGGCTGGCGCAACAGGCCGGGACCTTCCTTCCACGGTCCGGGCACCAGCACCGGCGGGTAGGGGCGCAGGCTGAAGTCGCGGTCGAGGAAGGTGACCGTCGTCCCGTCTTCGGTCTCGTGCGCGACGGCGAAGGATTCGAGCGCCTCGATCCACATCAGGTCGGCGCTGAACGCGTCGACCAGGGAACGCGTGCGGGGCGCCTGCGTGCTCGGGGCCGGTTCGAAGCCGCGCTCCCCCAGCGCTTCGACGCCGTTGAGGAAGGCGGGGTCCTTCGAACGCACGATGAACTGGCCCGCGCCGTTCCAGCCGGCTGCGCGGCCGGTGGTGTCGGTGAACATCAGGTAGAACCAGCCGTCGAGGAAGACCGCGGCCGGCTGCCCCGCGCCGTAGGTGTTGTCGCGGTGGGTGTCGCGGGCCGGGTTGAGGATCGGGTTGCCGCTGTTGGCCCTGGTCCAGTTGAGGCCGTCGGGGCTGGTCGCCATGCCGATGGAGTTGCCGAGCGCGTGGTCGCCCGCCGCGCCGGTGTAGTAGAGGTAGTAGACCCCGTTGACCTTGAGCACCGACGGATCGCACGTGTGCACCCCGTCGAACGCGCCGGGGTTGCCGGAGAGCACCGCCTGCGCGGGGCCGCCGCCGGCGCCGTTGAACGGGCCGCCGATGCCCGCCGCCTCCGCGTGGAGGATGTCGTCGCCCGGCGGGCGCGCGGCGGGGTACTGGCTGCACCACCACATGCGGGTGCGGTCGCCGTCCTGCATCACCGCGGGGCCGTAGTTGTAGGGCGCCCCGATGCCCCCGGCCGCGACCACGCCCGCCGACTGCCGCGCCGCGTCGACCGAGGGCGACGCGCCCGGCGGGATCACCGGCGGCGGCACCGGGCTGCCCGGTGGCGGCGCCTCCCCGCCGACCACGGCCCCCGGCCCGGCGCCCTCGGCCTGCGACTGCGCCCGGCTGGGCGTGCACCCGGCGACCAGGGCGGCACCCAGGAGCCAGGTGAGCGCGACGCGCACGCGCGGGGACCTGCGGAACGACAATCGTGCTCCCGAGCCGGTGGACACGTACGTGTCGACGGGCACGCGACACGGGACTTACTACGACTCAGTGTACGGAGAGGTTCACCCGTTCGAGTGCGGGCCTGCTGGCGTGGCGACGAGTTCGACCTCGAACCCGTGCGCGTTCTCCAGGTAGGCGGCGTAGTGCCGCTCACCCCCGGCGTGCGGGTACCGCTCCGCGAAAAGCGGCTTCCAGCCGTGCGCTCCCGCTTCCCCGGCCAGCCGGTCGACCTGCTGCGCGGTGGCCACGTGCAGGGCCAGGTGGTTCAACCCGGGGTCGCAGCGCCGGTGCTCGCGGGCGGTCAGCGCCGGTGACTGCTCCACCACGAGATAGGTCGAACCGCGTTTCCAGCTCACCCCGGCAGGCCATCGCTGGAACTCGCGCCAGCTCAGCTCACCGAGCAGCCAGCCGAAACTCGCCTCCGCCTCGGCGAGGTCCGGCACCCAGAGTTCGATGTGGTGCACCGTGCCGTGCGTGCCCGGCAGTTTGACGTGGACCCGGTGCTCGGCGCCGTAGTGCACCCCGCTGCCGACGTCCAGGAAGCCCAGGCGCTCCGCCAGCTTCACGCTGGAGACGTTGTCCTCCCGGATCAGCGCCCAGACCGCCGGTGCACCCAGCTCGACCAGCCCGTAGTCCACCAGTCGCGCCGCGGCTTCCGTCGCCAATCCGCTGCCGCCGTGCCGTCGTTCGAGGAAGTAGCCGAGTTCGACCACTTCGCCCGGCAGCTCCCAGGACGGTCGCAGGTGCGCCAAGCCGATGACTTCGCCGTCCCGCTCGACCACCCAGTGCCCGAGTTCCGGCGGCCCGTCGTAGGACAGCCGGCGCTCGATCATCGCGTGGCACTGCACCGGGTCAGCGAGGTCCGACTGGAAGAACCGGCTCATCTCCGGGTCGGCGAAGATGCGGAACACGGCGTCAGTGTCCTCGCGGGTGAGCCCGCGCAACCTGAGCCGTTCGGTGGTGAGTACCGGAACCACGCATCCCCCCAGATGTCGTTTTTCGGTGGCGGTCAGCCCGTCTGCTGCTCCGCCAGCCATCGTATGGCGAGTCCGTAACCGGCCACCCCGAACCCGGCCATGACCGCGGCGGCGATGTCCGAGAGCACGCTGTGGTGCCGGAACGCCTCACGCCGGTGCACGTTCGAGATGTGCAGTTCGACCAGCGGCGCCGTCAACTGCGCAGCGGCATCTCGCACGGCGATCGAGTAGTGGGTCCACGCCCCCGCGTTGAGTACGACGGCCGCACCGGCGTCCGCCGCCTCGTGCAACCAGGTGACCATCTCGCCCTCGTGGTCGGTCTGGCGGACCTCGACCTCCACTCCCAGGGACTTTCCGGTTTCTTCGCAGAGTCGGACCAGGTCGTCGTGGGTGGACGCGCCGTAAACGCCGGGTTCGCGCTTGCCGAGCCGCCCGAGGTTCGGCCCGTTGAACACGAAGATCTTCACAGCAGCACGCTCCCGCCACCGCTCTTGTCCGCGGCGACCGCCGAATACGCCGCCGCCAGCAGCGCCGGGTCGGGGCCCTCCAGGCGCCCGGGCTTCGCCAGTCCATCCAGCACGACGAAGCGCAGCACACCGGAGCGGGTCTTCTTGTCCGTGCGCATACCGTCGAGCAGCTGCGGCAGCGCGTCCGCGTCGTACGTGGTCGGCAGGCCGAGCAGTCGCAATACGGCGGCGTGCCGGTCAGCAGTCTCGTCATCCAGCCGCCCCGCGAGCCGGGCCAGTTCAGCCGCGAACACCAGGCCGACGCTCACCGCCGCCCCGTGCCGCCAGCGGTACCGCTCACGCCGTTCGATCGCGTGGCCGAGGGTGTGCCCGTAGTTGAGGATTTCGCGCAGGTCTGACTCGCGCAGATCGGCGGAGACCACGTCGGCCTTCACCTGGATCGCGCGCCGGACCAGCTCACCGAGGACATCGCCCTGGGTGTCCAGCGCGTTCGCGGGGCTCCCCTCGATCAACTCGAGGATGCGCGGGTCGGCGATGAACCCGGCCTTGACCACCTCGGCCATGCCGGCGACCAGCTCGTTGGGGGGCAGGGTCTCCAGTGTTGCCAGGTCGACCAGCACCGCGGACGGCTCGTGGAACACGCCGACCAGGTTCTTGCCGGCGTCGGTGTTGATGCCGGTCTTGCCGCCGACCGCCGCGTCCACCATGCCGAGCAGCGTGGTTGGCACGTTGACCAGGCGGACACCGCGCATCCAGGTCGCCGCGACGAAACCGGCCAGGTCGGTCACCGCGCCGCCGCCGAGGCCGACCACCACCCCGCGCCGATCCAGGCCGATCCGGCCGAGCACCTCCCAGCAGAACCCGGCCACCGAGAGCGCCTTGCCGTCTTCGGCGTCCGGAATCTCCATGCGGTGCGCGTCGAGACCGGCCTCGCTCAACTCCTCGCGGATGGCCTCCGCCGTCGTGGTGAGGGTCGGCGGGTGGATCAGCGCGATCTTCGAGGCGTCGCGAACGGTGTCGGTGAGTTCGCCGAGCAGGCCGCGGCCGACCACCACGTCGTACGGTGTACCCGCCTTGACCTGGATACGGACCGGTTCGGACATCATGCTCCCCGTTCGTGCTGTGCGGCTTCGACCCCGCCGGTTTTCCCCAGCCGCGCCTCGATCGCGGTGACCACGTCGGCGGGAATCAGTTCATCGGTATCGACCTCGACGGTGGCGACCTCGCGGTAGACCGGCAGCCGCGCGTCGAGCAGCGCCTTGTAGGTCGCACGCGGGTTCACCCCGGCGAGCAGCGGCCGCGCCGACGAAACCCCGGTGCGGCGCACCCCTTCGGCCATGCCGACGTTGAGGAAGACCACGGTGTGCCCGGCCAGCGCACCGCGTGTGCGTTCCGAGAGCACGGCCCCGCCGCCCAAGGCCAGCACCCCGGTGTGTTCAGCGAGCGCGACCGCGACCATTTCTTCTTCCAGGACTCGGAAAGCGGGTTCACCGTCGTCGGCGAAGATGTCCGAAATGGACTTGCCGGCGCGGTTGACGATGTCGTCGTCGGTGTCCCGGAACTCGACCTCGAGCCGTTCCGCCAGCAGACGCCCGACAGTGCTCTTGCCTGAACCGGGCGGGCCGACCACGACCGCGCGCGGACTCACCAGCGCTCCTCGAGCGCTCGCAGGTACCCCTCCGCGTTGCGCTTGCTCTCGGCCAGTGAGTCACCGCCGAATTTTTCCAGCGCCGCATCGGCGAGCACCAGTGCCACCACGGATTCGAGCACGACGCCCGCCCGCGGCACCGCGCAGACGTCCGACCGCTGGTGGATGGCGACCGCCGGTTCACCGGTGGTGACGTCCACTGTGGACAAAGCCTTCGGCACGGTCGAGATCGGCTTCATCGCGACGCGCACGCGCACCGGCTCCCCGTTGGTGATGCCACCTTCGAGCCCGCCCGCACGGTTCGACCGGCGGGTCACCCCGACGGGACCGGTGCCGCGGTCGATCTCGTCGTGCGCCTGGCTCCCCCACCGCTTCGCGGTCGTGAAACCGTCGCCGACCTCCACGCCCTTCATCGCCTGCACGCCCATCAGCGCGCCGGCGAGGCGCGCGTCGAGCCGGCGGTCCCAGTGCACGTGGGAACCGAGGCCCGGCGGCAGCCCGTAGGCGATCACCTCGATCACCCCGCCGACCGTGTCACCGGCCTTCCGCACGGCGTCCACCTCGGCGACCATGGCCTCGGTGCCCTCCGCACTGAACGCCCGCACCGGGCTCTCGTCGATCGCGGCCAGGTCCTGCGGGCCGGGCAGCGGCCCCTCCGGTGCCTCCGCTCCGCCGATCGAAACCACGTGGCTGACGATTTCGACCTCGAGCAACTGCCGCAGGTACGCCCGCGCGACCGTGCCGAGCGCGGTGCGCGAGGCGGTCTCCCGCGCGCTCGCCCGTTCGAGCACGGGCCGCGCCTCGTGGAAGCCGTACTTCTGCATGCCGGGCAGATCGGCGTGACCGGGCCGCGGGCGGGTCAGCGGCTCGTTGCGCGCGAGGCCCTCGAGTTCAGCGGGGTCGACCGGGTCGGCCGACATCACCTTCTCCCACTTGGGCCACTCGGCGTTCTCGATCTGCACGGCGACCGGGCCACCCTGGGTGAGGCCGTGCCGCACGCCGCCGAGGAACTCGATGCGGTCCTTCTCGAAGCCCATCCTGGGGCTCCGGCCGAACCCGAGCCGACGGCGAGCCAGCTGTTCGGTCACGTCGGCGGTGGTGACCTCGACTCCGGCCACCATGCCCTCGAGCACGGCGGCCAAGGCGGGCCCGTGCGATTCACCTGCGGTCATCCAGCGCAACACGACACGATCCTGTCACGCCGGTGACCTGCCCCGGCGCACACCCTCCACGCCCGCCGGCGGGGTTCTCACTGACCGGGAAACAACGCCACCGCGGCGGTGGCGGTCAGCAGACCGGGCCCGTGCGGAACACCGTCGTCCCAGATGGGTGAACCGCGGATGCGCGCGAGCAAACCCAACGCAGCGGTCACCAGCGCGGCCACCGCGATAGCCACCAGCATGGCCGTCCAGCCGACCGCACCGAGAACCAGCCCGAGCGAGCCGGTCAGTTTGACGTCACCGGCACCCAGTGCGTGCGGAATCACCCAATGGGTCACGGCGTGCAACCCACCGAACACCACCGCGCCCAGCACCGCTCGCCACAGTAAGCCGGGCCCGCCCTCGACCGCGGCGAACGCGAGCGCGGCGATGAAGATCGGGTAGGCGGGCAGGGTCAGCGCATCCGGCAACCGCCGTTCACGCAGATCGACCACGAACAGCGGAACCGCAACGGCGACCACGGCCAGCGGTACGGGCAACCACCACGACGGCACACCGAGCAAGCCCAGCAGCGGCCACGACAACGCGACCACCGTGACAGCGCACCACCCGGGCACGCGCACGGGAGGCGTGGTGCGGCGCAGCGCCCAGCGACCGGCGAGGCCCGCCAGCCAGCCGGTGAGGACAGCACAGGGGAAGTAGAACCAAGGCACGTCGTCAGACTCGGACGATCTTGGGATGCTGGCAAATGAGGTGGGGCGCCAACGGAGCAACACCCCGGGTAAACCGGTGCGAACGGACCGTTCGCGTGCTCAAGGCTCCCAGCGCAGCAGCGGCTTGCCCGCCGTCGTGCGGATCTCCAGCGCGGCGATGTCGGCGCGGTGCCACGTCGTGGCGACGGAGATCTGCGCGGTGTCATCGGGGATGGCCCGCCAGCTGGCGAGTTCGTCGACCTGGCCTTCCCGGTTGACCGCGACCAGCAGGTAGTCACCCACCTTGCCGCCGTCGTAGCTGCACTTCATTTCAACCCGTGAGCCACCGGGCACGTCTTTGACCTGCGCGACCGCCTCGACCGGGAACTCGCCGAGCGCGACCATCGCACTACCGGGTTCCTCCTGCGCCGTCAGTGGGAAGGCCACCACCACGACCAGCGCCGCGGCCGCCGCGAGCGCTCCCGCGGTCGTCCACCTGCGGCGGAGTCGAATCCGGCGAACCCGCCGCATCAGCGACGAACGCAACCCGCGCGGCTCGCGCGCGACCGGGTTCAACGCGTCGGCAGGCACCTGCGACAGCAGTCCGGGCAGCCCGGCCAGTTCCCGGACGGCGCGTGCGCACTCCCGGCAGACCTCGAGGTGGGCTTCGAACGCGTAGCGGTCTTCCGGGGTAAGCGCGCCGAGCACGTAGGCCGCGTCGTAGGACGCGAAGGGGTCATCGTTCACCGCACGACCCCCTTCTCCTCCAGCGCCAGCTTCAACGCCCTGAGCGCATAATGCGTCCTCGACTTCACGGTGCCTTCGGCGACCCCCAATCGCCTGGCCGCGTCGGCGACCGAGAGGCCCTGGAAGAAGCAGAGCACGAGCACCTCGCGGTGCCGCTCGGACAACTGCCCGAGCGCCTCCGCCACCAGCCATCCCTGCAACGCGCGTTCGGTGTCGTCGGGTACGGCCTGCTCCGGAGGCGCGTCGGTGGTGACCTCGGCTCGGGAGGCCGCCGAGCGCCAGTCGTCGATGGCGATGCGGCGCGCCACGGTGAACAGCCAGGCGCGTGCCGATCCCTGTGACTGGTCGAGCACCCGGGGGTGTTTCCAGGCACGTAACAGTGTTTCCTGCACGACGTCCTCGGCGCGAGCGGTGTTGCTGCCGGTGAGGCTCAACGCGTAGGACCAGAGCGCGGCCGCGTGGTCCGAGTGCAGCGCGCGCATCAACTCGTCTTCCGGCGCGTCCTTCACACCCGGGCGCCGTCCCGGTCGCGCACCGCGATCGCCGCCAGCCCGAACACCACGCAGGCTCCCTCGGCGACGGCCGCCCACACCTGCGAAGAGCCCCAGAAGAGTTCGTTCCTCATGCCGAACAGGCCGACGGTCACCGAGAGGAAGAAGGCGCCGAGGGTCACCGCACCGAACCCGGCGGCGGCCAGCAGCGGCAGCCAGTGGCGCCAGAACAGCACCGCGAGCGCGATCACCACGCCCGCCACCACGTTGACCAGGAACAACGGGCCGATCAGGTCGATGTCGCGGTACCCCAGCTGCCAGAGGTCGAAGTGGATCCACGCGGAGACCAGCAGCCCCGCGACCACCAGCAACCGTAACGCCCATGTGAACATGGCCGACTCCCCTGCGCGCGTGTGGAAGGACACTACTTCCACCACACGGGCGCGGCACCCCGTTGGTTCAGTCGGCGGACCGATTTTGAACCGAATCGGTACCCGCATCGTGTGAGAGGGCATGACTGCCGAACAACACACCCGCCGCACCGTCCTGGTCACCGGAGCCGCCGTCGCCGGTGTGGCCGCCGGCACGGCCGCGCTCACGGCGTGCGGAACGGACGACTCCCCGACCACCGCCGCCGGCAACGGGGCGCTCGTCGCGCTGGCCGACATCCCGGTCGGCGAGGCGAAAGCCGTCAAATCAGGTGACCAGGAGATCATCGTCGCCCGCCCGACCGATTCGACCGCGGTCGCGTTCAGCGCGGTGTGCACGCACCAGGGCTGCGCGGTCAAGGCCGAGGGCAAGGACCTGACCTGCCCGTGCCACGGCTCGGTCTTCGACGCCCTGACCGGAGCGGTCCGGCAGGGTCCCGCGGAGACGCCGCTCCCCGCGGTGGCGGTGAAGGTGGAGAACGGCCAGGTGCTCAGCGCCTGAACCGAGCGGCCCCGGGAGCCGAGCTCAGCTCCCGGGGCCGTCCGCCGATTCCGGCTCAGTCGTTCCAGGTGAACAACGCGTCGCCCTCGGTGACCTCGGTGCCGGTCTTCAGCGACGAGAGCGCGTCGGCCTGGGCGTCCAGCGCGACCACCGGGACCACGGCGGAGTAGCCGGCAGCCGTGACCGCCTCCGGGTCCCAGCTGATCAACGGCTGGCCCGCGCGCACGGCCTCGCCCTTGACCACGTGCAGGGTGAACCCCTCGCCCTTCTGCTGCACCGTGTCGATGCCCAGGTGGACCAGCACCCCGCGGCCGTCTTCGGTGGACACCACGAACGCGTGCGGGTGCAGCGTGACCACGGTGCCGTCGACCGGGGAGACCGCGTCGGCCCGGCCGCCGGACGGCTGCACCGCGATCCCCGGGCCCACCATCGCCTGCGCGAAGACCTGGTCCGGGACCTCGCTCATCGGTACCGTGCGCCCGGCCACCGGGCTCTGGATCTCCAGGCTCACATCAGGTCCTGGATGTCGCTGGCGATCGTGTCCGCCTCGGGGCCCACGATGACCTGGACCACCGAGCCCATCTTCACCACGCCCATCGCGCCGGCCTTCTTCAGCGCCGCCTCGTCGATGACCGAGCCGTCCTCCAGCTCGCAGCGAAGGCGGGTGATGCAGCCCTCGATCTCGATCACGTTGTCCGCGCCGCCGAGCGCCGCGAGGATCTGTTCCGGCCTGTCGTCCGCCACCGGTGACCTCCTGAAATCCGGGCCCGGCGCATTCGCGCCAGGCACAACTACGCCGATCGCCGGTACCGGTGCCGATCACGAGCACGAACTCGTAACGGCTGTTGACACCCGATCAGTCAGCGGAGCATTCTGCCCCATCAATGAATGGTCTAGACCGGAACGTACCAATCTTCGCGCTCCGGTGCGAGCACCAGGGGCCCGGAGTCGGCGGAAGGAGGTGGAGGGTATGAGCGCAGCGGCGTTCCCCTCCCGGCCCGACCGCGTCGTCGACGGTCCGACGCCGAAGCACGCGCAGTTGCGGGAGATCCTGCGGCACGCGGTCGAGCGAGAGCTGCCACCCGGCTCCCCCATCCCGTCCGAACGGGAGCTGGCGGAGCGCTACCAGGTCTCCCGGCTCACGGTGCGCTCGGCGATCGGCAAGCTGGTCGAAGAGGGCTTGCTGTCCCGGGTGCGGGGCAAGGGCACGTTCACCGCCAGCCGCCGGATGGAGCTGCAGCTCTACCTCATGTCGTTCACCGACGACATGCGCCGCCGGGGCCTGGAACCGACCACCGAGGTGCTCGGCACCACCACCGAGGTCCCGCCCGCGGCCACCGCGAGCGCGCTCGGCCTCGCCGAGGGCGCCACCGCGCTGCGGCTCAAGCGGCTGCGCCGCGCCGACGGGGTCCCGCTGGCCGTGGAACGCGGCTGGTACCACCCCGTCAAGGTGGCGGGGTTGTTCGATCTGGACCTCACCCGGTCGCTGTACGCGCAGCTGGCCGAGCAGGACATCCGCCTCGACCACGCCTGGCAGACCGTCTGGGCCGAGTCGGCGGACAAGGAGACCGCACGGCTGCTCGGTATCCGTACCGGCAGTCCGCTGCTCGTCTTCCGCCGCGTCTCCAGCATGGCCGGAGCGCCGGTGGAGGACATGACTTCCTGGTACCGGGGAGATCACTACCAGGTGACTATGCAGTTGGACCGGAGTTCCCCGGATTCCGGTAACCCCGCCAAACATGGAGGTACCCGATGAGCGCCACCACAACGGGGGCGAGGGGTAAGGGGCTGGCCGGTCTGCAGCGGTTCGGCCGCAGCCTGATGCTCCCGATCGCGACCCTGCCGGCCGCCGGCCTGTTGCTGCGGCTGGGCCAGGACGACCTGCTCGGCAAGGACGGTCTCGGCTGGGACAAGGTCGCCGCCGTGCTCAGCGCCGCGGGCGGTGGCCTGCTCGACTGGCTGCCGCTGCTGTTCGCCGTGGGCATCGCGGTGGGCTTCGCGCGCAAGGGCGATGGCTCCACCGGTGTCGCCGCGGTCGTCGGCTTCATCGTCTTCAACAAGGTCGTCCAGGTGTTCGCGCCGATCAACGAGCTGGAGGGCTTCAAGGAGGGCTGGTACCTCGCCCCGGTCAAATGGCCGTACTCGGTGCTCGCGGGTGTGATCGTCGGCCTGGTCACCGCGGTGCTGTGGCAGCGGTTCCACCGCATCAAGCTGCCCACCTACCTGGCCTTCTTCGGTGGCCGCCGGTTCGTGCCGATCATCAACTCGCTGGTCCTGCTGGTGCTGGGCGTGATCTTCGGCCTGATCTTCCCGGTCATCGACGCCGGCATCCAGAACATCGGCGAAGCCGTGACCAGCAGCGACGTGGTCGGTGGCGGTATCTACGGGCTGGTCAACCGCCTGCTCATCCCCGTCGGCCTGCACCAGCTGATCAACGTCCCGGTGTGGTTCATCTTCGACGGTGGTGACCTGACCAGGTTCCTCGACGGCGACCCGACCGCGGGTGCGTTCATGACCGGCTTCTTCCCGATCTTCATGTTCGCGCTGCCCGCCGCCGCGCTGGCGATCTGGCAGACCGCGAAGCCGTCGCAGAAGAAGGTCGTCGGTGGCGTGATGGTGGCCGCCGCGTTCACCTCGTTCCTCACCGGTGTGACCGAGCCGATCGAGTTCGCGTTCATGTTCGTGGCCTGGCCGCTGTACCTGATCCACGCGGTGCTGACCGGCATCTCGATGGCCTTGGTCAACGCACTGGACATCCACCTCGGGTTCTCGTTCTCCGCCGGTGCCATCGACTTCGCACTGAACTCGACGCACCCGGCGGCGAGTTCCAACGTCTGGCTGCTGATCCCGATCGGCCTCGTCTACGCCGTGATCTACTACTTCCTGTTCCGCTTCGTCATCGTGAAGTGGAACCTGCGGACCCCGGGCCGCGAGGAGGACGACTCGATCGAGGCCGACCTCGACGCCACGGCCGCGAAGTAAGCGCACAACGGAAAACAAGCACCACAAGGAAAGGACGGCTCAATGCCGGAGCGACGTGTCAAGGTGGCGAGCAAGGTGGGGCTGCACGCCCGGCCGGCCGCGCTGGTCGCCAAGGCCGCGGCGGCCCAGCCGGTGGCGGTCTCGATCGCCAAGGACGGCGGCACTCCCGTCGCGGCGGGAAGTGTGCTCAGCCTGATGACGCTGGGCGCCGCCCATGGCGACGAAGTGGTGATCACCGCCGAAGGCGAAGGCGCGGAAGCCGCGATCGAGGCGGTGGCTGAATTGATCGAGAGCGACCTCGACGCGTAGCAGGAGAGCCGAAAGCCGCCCCGGGGCCTTGCCTTGGGGCGGCTTTCCTGTGCGCCCAGCGTTCCGGGCGCTCAACTGGCCATTGGGCACTTTCGCCAGTAGTGAGGGCCCAGCCGAACAGTCCTCTGCCTCACCTATCTCCAGCCCGCACACTCGACCCGAACCACACACCACAAGCACCTGACCAGGCGATTCCCCAGCTCTCGGCGACGACGGCCCGGCCTCCGGCCACCCCACCGTAACCGCCACCCACGACAATTCAGCGAGGCCAGTCGCACGTCACGATCGTGTGATTCGAAATGACGGACCCGGCGGATACCGTCGAGGCATGGAAACCAACACCACGAAGCCGTCCGAGCTTCACCACGTCATCACCGAACTCCAGCAGAACGAGAAGGAGATTTCTCGCCTGCACGCACGAAGGATGAAGCTGGTCGCCGAGCTCTGCCGAAGAGCCGAAGTCAGGCGTGGCTTACCCGAAGAGCTGTCCCTGGCGCTGTCGATGACCAAGCATCGGGCCGCGGCCACCATCGCCGCCGCCGAGACGCTGACCGCCCACATGCCCAAAACGCTTGCCTTGCTGGAGAAAGGCATCATCCCGCTGACCGTCGCCGAACGCGTTCGGGACGCCACCAGCTGGCTTCCCGACAGCAAGCTGCCCGAGGTCGACACCATGCTGGAGGATCTGCTCGTAGGCCGGAATCCGACGCAGGCCAGAAGGGTCACCAATCGGGTGGCCGCCAAGGTCGATCAGGAAGGCCACGCCGATCGCGCCAAGGGACGCCGCCGGGGCCGCCACGTGCGTTTGCGCCACGGTGACGCCGGTTATGCCTCCCTGGCGGTCAGCTCGGCGCCGGTGGAGCAAGTCGTCGCCGCCTTCAGCAATGTCGACCAACTGGCCCGGCGGCTGAAGACCGCCGATGAGGAACGCACACTGGACCAACTCCGCGCCGACACGATGCTGGATCTGCTGATGGGCAAGCAACTCGGTGGCGAACTCCAAGCTCACTGCTATCTCTACCTGGACGCGATGACCTACGCCGGGCTCAACGACAAGCCGGCGGAACTCGCCGGGCATGGCGTGATCCCCGCCTGGCTCGCCCGGGAGATCTGCAGCGGTCGCAAGACCGTCTTCCAGCGACTCATCACCGAGCCGCGGAGCGGTCAGCTGACCGAAGTGAGCGATACCCGTTACAGCGCGTCGGAGAATGTCACCGAGCTGGTCAAGGTGCGCGACCGCGAATGCCGGCGGCCCGGGTGCACCCGACCGGCCAGGCCGACAGAAGTCGAACTCTGCGACCACCACGGCGATCCGACTGAGACCGCACACGTCGGACTCTGCACCTCTGATCACACCCTTCAGCACGTCCGGGGCTGGCACCACGCCATGGCGGCCGACGGCACGCTCACCGTCACGACCCCGAGCGGCGAGACGTACACGAGCACACCTGAACCACTGCACGAGTCGCGCAACACACCGGCTGACGCCGCGGCCGCCGGTGGCGAGCACGGGCAGCCTCAGTGCCGCTGCGCGTGACAGCCGCCACCCGAACCAGCACGACCGGCTCATCAGCCCGCCGAACCTCCTTCCAATGGGCACAGACAAGGAGATTCCGGCGAAGCAGAAGTGTGCGCTACATGCACAGGGCGCTGCAAGCAATCACGCGAAGAACGTCACATTCGAAACGCCAAGTGGACAGCCGACCACCGCGCAGACAGTGACTTGAACGTTCGGCGGACATCGCGAACGATCCCGACAGCAGCACGCACCCGAATCGACGCCGGACTTTGTGACAAATGGCGGCATAACAGGCCGCCGATCGCATCAAGCGCGTCCGATCGCCGAACGACCTGCGTTCATTCGGTGGATGCGCTGAATGTGGCGCCGGGCGGACACTGAGAACGGCCGATGGCAATGTCGCCATGCCCGCTGCACGAGTCCCCACCCCCAAGGCCAACACTGCCTGCCCAAGGAGGTCAACGACATCAAGTCGCCGAGGGTCGCCCGCACCGTTTCTTCGGACGAGCACTGAAGTATCCCTGAACCATTCGCCCGAACGACCCGGCGGCCATATGGAGCAATACGTGAACGCCGCCACGACTCCAGGGACGCCACACTGGATCGCCGGTGTATGTACCAACAATGACAGCACGCATATTCGCCCATGCAACTTCTGAGTACTGTTGATAACACTGTTGGCATGGCGCAAGCAACGCACTACACTCGAGCTCCGTCGGCGGAACATTGTCTCATTCGGCCGCCACCTCCACGCCGTAAGACAGACTCGTTCTTTACGGCCACCCGGGTAATTCGGGGATTCTCTGACGTGGTCCAGGCTATTAGACGCGGCTTTGATGTCTTTCCCCGCTGGAAGGAGTGTTCGTTGTCCCCGTGCGAAGTAGCCGGTGCCTACCCGCCCCCAACGCCGGCTCACGACAAGGCGCAGGTGACTTGCCCGAAGGATCTCAGTGTCTACAACCTCGTGCTTCGTCCCGGCGACGCACAAGAAATTTTGATGGCACTGGCCGAACGTGGTCCGGTGCACTGGGATCCATACGTATCGGCGTGGCTCGTGTGCGGAGTGGACGAAGTACCCCTAGTGCTGGCAGACGAACGGTGCTCATCGGAACGGCTCAATGTCGACCAAGCCCCGCGGCTCGGCAGCGGCGCCGATTCCACTATGGATGCCGTGGTGGCTCGCATGATGCTGATGAAGGACGGCAGCGAACACCTGAGGCTGAAGAAGGTCGCACGAGCCGCGCTCACTCCACAACGGATTCGCGCCCTGGAACCCTGGATGCGCGAACTGGCGGCTGAACTGCTGCCGTTGGATCGGTCAATCGACCTCGACTTCGTCGACGGGATCGCGCGAGCCTTTCCGTTGCGCGTGTTGGGCAGGTTGCTCGGGATAGCGGAGTCCGACCTGGACCTGGTGCTCGCTGGGTCCGACGCGATCACAACCATTGTCAGCGGGTTGGACCACACGATAGATCCTGAGGTACACCGTCGCGCCCGGACACTCTACGAGTACGCGTTGCGGCTCGTTCGCGAACGTCGAGCGACTCCCGGCGATGATGGCGTCAGTGTACTCGTACGCGCTGCCGACGAGGAGCATCTCGACGACTCCGACATCGCAGCCAACCTCGTCATGCTGATCGCCTCTGGCCACCAGACGATGCCGGGATTTCTCTCCATTACGCTGCACGATGCGTTGACAACCGCGGGACCACCAGAGTTCGAGATGAGCACTGCGCTCGCCAAGGCCACCCCGTCTCGTTTTGTGGGCCGGGTCGCAACTCAAGACGTCGAAGTTGGCGGATGCCGCATCCAGGCCGGCGACAAGCTCCTCGTTCTGCTCGCTGGAGCGAACTGGCAACTGCTCTCGTCCGGTCGTGAGGCCCGCCACCTCGCCTTCGGATATGGACGCCATCGGTGCGCCGGCGCTGCGATGGCGGAACTCGAGATCGAGGTCATGTTCGAGCGGATGGCCGAAGCGCTGCGGACCGGGGCTTGCCTGGCCAGCGAAGGTGTCGAGTGGAACGGTGACGCGAACCTTCCATCACTCACGAAACTTCCGATCCGGTTGCACGCGCCGACTGCGGCGAACTTGTCGCCGTCCGGCGGGTGAGCCGGGTGCGCATCGGCATAGTAGGTGCTGGCGCAGCGGGGTCCAGTGTGCTGGACATGCTTGTGCACCATCTCGGAGATGTACTGGGAGCGGCGGTCGACCATGAAATCGCGGTCTTCGACCCGCGTCAGCCGTTCGGGCCGGGGCGCGCCTACCAGCCGGGCAGCGAAAAGGCGCTGCTCAACTTGCCGGCACGGATGATGTCGGTACGGCCTGGTGAGCCCGAACATTTTGTGCAGTGGCTTCGTCGCCATGAGTCCGGCGCTGTGACAGGTGAGGGGTTCGTGTCCCGCAGCGTCTACGGGCGCTACCTCGAGGACGTAGTCGAGACTGCGGTGGCGGTGGGCCGTCGGCGTGGGATGGGGATCGCGCTGGTCAGCGACCGAGGGGCGTCGCTTGCTCGCGAAGCCGGCGGGTTCGTGTTGCGCACGGCTGCTGACGGCGAGCACCTGTTCGACGCCGTGTTCCTGTGCCTGGGAACGACCGAATCGGCGGACATCTACGGGTTGGTGGGGCAGCCAGGCTTCGCCAACGAGCCATATCCACTCGACGAAACGGTGTCACGAATCGCGCGTGACGAGACAGTCGCAGTGCTGGGCACCGGGCTTACCGCGATCGACGTTGTCCTGCAACTGGCTTCTGCCGGCCATAGAGGACAAATACTGGCCATCTCCCGGAGTGGCTACTTGCCCGGTGTTCGCTATCCCGGCGCCGGTCCCGCTCTGCTCGCAATCAACGACGACTCGGTTCGCGACCTCGCCGGAGCACGAGGCCGCCTGTCCTTGGTGGACATCTTTCGCATGCTTCGAGCGGAGTTCCGCGCTCATCAGGTGCCGCTGTCCGACCTGTGGCGCGAACTGCGCGAGGACGAAGCCCCGGAGAAGCGCTTCCTTCGCCATGCTGACAAGGCTCAGGACGGGCCGCCCTGGCACATGCTGCTCGTCGCCGTTGCCCGGCACCTCTCCGACAAGGCGTGGAGCTACTTCGACGACAGCACCAGAGCCGCCTTCCTGCGCGATTGGCATGGTGTCTGCAACAGACTGTGCGCGCCCATGCCCGCGGAGTCCGCCGTCAAGTTGACGGACCTCCTGCACACGGATCAACTTCGGCTCGTGGGTGGCATCGACAAGGTTGAGGCCGCTGAACCTGGGTTCCTGATCCATGCGGGCTCAGACCACTACTTCGCCGATCGCATCGTCGACTCGGTGCGACCGCAGGTGCCGCCCCTTCCCCGCCAGGCGAAGCAACTGGTCGGCTCAATGATTCGAAACGGCCTCGCCGAGGCTCATCCGTTCGGCGGCATTCGCATCGACGCGGACACCGGGCTCGTGCGTGACGCCACCGGCTCGACCGTTCCCGGCCTGTACGCACTCGGCGAGTTGACCGTCGGTGAACGTTACGTGGAAACGACCATTCTCAGCGCCATCACCCGGCGTGCGCAGCAGGCGGTGCAACACCTCATCGACCGCGACCGGCCCTGAGACAGGAGCGATGATGACTTCGTGCGTCGGCCTAGCCGGCCGAACCGTAGGCGATCTGATCGAGCAGCGGATCCACGCACAAGGCGACCGGGCCTGCGTGTCCGCGGTGGACGGTCAACTGGACTACGCCCAGTTCGGGGCCGCTATCGAGCAGATCGCCCGTCAACTCGCTGAGTGGGGCCTCGTCCAGGGCGAGCTGGTTGCCGTCGAGATACCGCGTTCGGCGTTGGGCATCGCGGCCACGTTGGCGGTGTGGCGAGCGGGTGGCGCGTTCCTGCTGGTCGAGCCGACCTTGCCTGAGTTGCGGCGGGCCGAGCTGATCCAGGACGCGGGGGTGCGGCTCACCGTGTCCGCTGCCGAAGACCCGGCAGTGGGCGCGTTCAGCGCGGCGGTCGAGATCGTCGAGCGTGGTGTGTGGCAGCGCCCGCCGGGTGTCGATCCAGCTGAACTGGCGTACGTCGTCTACACCTCCGGATCTACCGGGAAGCCGAAGGGAGTGCTCGGCCGCCATTCGGCGCTGGTACCGGTTGTCCGGACAGCCGAACGCCACTTCGGCTGGCGGGCGAATGACCGGGTGGCCGTGCTCGCTCCTCAGCACGTCGAAGCGGCGATCTTCGAGATGATCGCGCCGCTCGCACTCGGCGCTCAGCTGTGCGTGCCTTCAGAACGCCAGCGTCTTGCCGGACCGGAGCTGGACCGGTACTTGCGGGAGCAGCAGGTGAGCGCTCTGGTCGCCACACCGTCGCGGTTGCAGGAGATGGACCCGGACCACTTCCCCGCGCTGCGAGCCGTGGTCTGCGCCGGGGAGGAACTTCCGTCGGAAGTCGCGCAGCGCTGGGCGCGCGGGCGCTTGCTCGTCAACAGCTACGGGGTGTCGGAAGCGACGATCGCGAGTACGTACGTGGAGATCGATCCGGACGCGCAGCGCGTTCCGATTGGACGGACGTGCGACGGCAGCGAGATTACCGTGGTCAACGAGGCGCTGCGCCCGGTTGCCGACGGCACACCCGGTGAGCTGGTCATCGGCGGTGCTGGGGTCGCTCTGGGATATTTGGGGTGCCCGGAGCTGACCGCGGAGCGGTTCATCCAGATCGACGGCAAACGCGTGTACCGCACCGGTGACCGCGGCGTGCGAGAAGCGGATGGGCTGTTCTACTTTCTCGGCCGCACTGACGACCAAGTGCAGATCGGCGGCTTCCGGGTCGAACTCGGCGAGGTACGGGCTGTGCTGCGAGGGCACGCGGCGGTGCACGACTGTGTGGTGCACGAGGACGCCGGACGGCTGGTCGCACATATCGTGGCTGAAGGCGGCGGCGAGTTGGACGTGGCCGTGCTGCGCCAGTGGTTGTCTGCGCGGCTGCCCTCGTACATGATCCCGGCGTTGTTCAATCAGGTCGACGAACTGCCGTTGACGGCCTGGGGCAAGGTCGACCGGGCCGCACTGCGCGCGCCGGCCGGGTTCGGCGACGTTGGGAGTCTCAGCGCAACCCAGGCGGCGCTGGGGGCGATCGCCGCCGACCTGCTTGGTCTGGAGCGGTTCGATCCGGCCGACCTCCGGTCGGATCTCTTCCTGCTCGGCATGACGTCTTCGCTGATCACCCGGTTCGTCCGGCGAGTCGCTGCCGATCTCGGCACCGAACTCAGCCCGGTCGACGTGTTCCAGTACCCGACGGTCGCGGAGCTGGCCGGCGTCGTCGATGGGAACGGGGCAGGCTGATGGCCGGGCGAGGACATTTGTGGTTCCCTCAGGTGGACCGGCGGGAACGGCCCGAGGTTCGGCTGGTTTGCATCGGGGCCGCCGGTACGGGTGCATCGCAGTTCACCGCGTGGTCGGCGGCGTTGGCCGAGTCGATCGAGGTCTGGCCCGTTCTGCTACCGGGGCGCGAACGCCGGATCCATGAGGCGCCGTTGCGCAGGCTCGACCGGATCACCGACGAACTGGTCGCGGAGTTGCTTCGGCTGGTCGAACCGGGTGGACCGCATTGGGCTTTCTTCGGGCACAGCTTCGGCGCGCTGGTCGGCTACGAGGCGGCGCGAAGGCTGCTTGACACCACGGACGAGGCGGTTGACGGGTTGATCGCCTGCTCGATGCCGCCACCGCACTTGCAGGCGAAACGGCTGCCGGTGGCGTCCGGCGACGACGGCGCTCTGCTCGACTGGGTCCGTGCGTCCGGTGGGGTGGACGAGGTCCTGCTCGGCGATTCGCGGTTCGCCAGCTGGTTGGCCGGGGACCTGCGAGCGACGCTGGAATGCCGCCGGTCGTACCGGGTGGACCGAGTCGTGCCATTGGACTGCCCGGTGCTGGTCGCGGCCGGTGCCGAGGATTCGCAGGTGTCCGAGGACGACCTCGATCAGTGGCGATCCTGCACGACCGCCGCCTTCGAGCGGGTCACGGTCGGGCGTGGGCACTTCTTCCTGCGAGACCACCAGCGGGCGCTCCTCGATGTGGTCGGCGACCGGCTCACCCGGTGGCACTCCGCACGGTCCAGCAGTTCCTGATGGGAGCGGTCATGACAGGAGAACGCACACGACCGCCGGTGGCGCCGGGCGGGCGCCCGGTGTTCGGGCACGCGCTGCGGTTGTTCCGGCGGCCGCTCGAGTTCGTCGATCGGCAGCGGGCCTGCGGCGAGGTGGTGTCGTTCCGCCTCGGGCGGGAGCCGGCGTTCCTGGTGAACAGCCCCGCCACGGTGCGCGAGTTGCTCGTTGAGCACAACCAGGTGACCCGGAACGGAGTGCTCTTCGAAAAGCTCAAGTTGCTCGGCGGGGACGGGATCGGCAGTTCGTGGGGTGAGCCGCACCGGCAGCGGCGGCGCATGCTCGCGCCGTTGTTCACCCAGGAGCGCGTCGCCGGGTATGCCGCGACGATGCGGGCGGCGGCCGAAGAGCAGATGTCGAACTGGGTGGACGGCCAGCCGCTGGAACTGCACAGCGAGTTGAACGAGATCGCCGCCGCCATCCTGGTGCGGTGCATGTTCGCCTCGGACGCCGGCAGTGAGTCCGCCCGGGAGGCCGCGCGCTGGCTGCCGATCGTGTTCCGCGGTGTGGGCAAGCGCGCCTATGCCCCGACGGGACTGCTCTACGCGCTGCCGACGCGGTCCAACCGGTTGTACGCGGAGGCGGGCAGGCGGGTGCACGACCTGATCGACGAGGTCATCGCGGTGTACCGGGCCGAGGGCACGACGGGTCGCGACATGCTTTCGGCGTTGCTCAGGGCGCGCGATCCCGACACCGGGGAGACGCTCAACGATCAGCAGGTCCACGACGAGGTCATGACCATGTTCTTCGTCGGTACCGAGGTGTCGTCGGCCGCGTTGGGCTGGTTGTTCCTCCAGTTGGACCGGCACCCCGAAATCGCGGATCGCGTGTTCGGCGAACTCGACGACGTGCTCGGGGATCGGCCGGTCGAGTTCAACGACGTGCCGAAGTTCAGATACGTCACGCGGGTCGTGCACGAGACGCTGCGGTTGTACCCGCCGGGATGGTTGTTCCCGCGGATCCCGACGGTCGACATCGAGGTCGGCGGCTACTCGATCCCGGCCGGGGCGAACGTGTTCTACAGCCCCTACGTGCTGCACCGCGATCCCGCGCTGTTTCCCGAGCCCGACCGGTTCGACCCCGATCGGTGGCTCCCGGAGCGGGCGAGCCGGCTGCCGCGGGGCGCGTTCATCCCGTACGGCGAAGGTGTGCGGGTGTGCATGGGCGGTTCGTTCGCGGCGGCGGAGATGCTGATCGTGCTGGCGGTGCTGCTCCGGCGCTGGCGGCTGCCACTGCGGGCCGGTGCGCGAGTGCGGCCGATCGCGTCGACCACGTTGCACCCGGACCACCTGCCGGTGGTGGCGCACCGGCGCTGAGTCAGCCCTTCCGGGCGACGACGGCGTAGTGACCGGACCGGTCGGGGTCGGGCACCCACGGGCCGCCGAGTTCCGGGTGCCAGTTCGCGGTGAGCACCACGCCCGGTTCGACCGGGTCGAGACCGGGCAGCAGGGCGGCGATCTGCTCGGCCGAGCGCAGCGTGACCGGCGCCGCGGTTTCCTCGAAATGACGCACTGCCGCTACCATTTCGGTTTCCATGTTCTGCGCGGTGAAATGGGTCATCGCGAGCAGACTGCCGGAAGGCAGGTGTCGCAGATAATCGGCGATCAGTCCGGCTGGATTCGCCGAATCGGGAATGTACTGGACCACGCCGAGCAGGAAGAGCGCGATCGGCTGGTCGAAATCCAGTAGGGCGCGGGTGATCGGGTGCGCGACGACCGCCTCGGGTTGCCGGAGGTCGGCGTGCAGGATGGCCGCGTTCGGGTTGTCCGCCAGCAGGACTTCGCTGTGCGCCACGGCGATCGGGTCGTGGTCGACGTAGACCACCCGGCTCGACGGGTCGGCCGCCTGGGCGATCTCGTGCACGTTGCCGGTGGCCGGGATGCCGGAACCCAGGTCGAGGAACTGCCGCACGCCGACGCCGATGCAAAGGCGGACCGCGCGGCGCAGGAAGTGCCGGTTCAACCGGGCCATCTCCCGGAACGGCCCGACCTCGGCCAGGCGCTCGGCAACCAGGCGGTCCGCCGGGAAGTTCAGCTCACCGCCGAGCATGTAGTCGTACACCCTCGCCAGTGCGGGCTTGGTCACATCCACACCGGACGCCGCCCAATCCACTGATTCCGCCATTCGCCGCATCTTCCCCACGCCGCCGGGTAAAAAGGCCGGGGGCGATTCTAAAATGACACGGAGGGCGCTCAGTAGGCCATTCGGCGGCTGATTGTAGGGTGGGCGCATGGAGAGCTTGCGGTTGATCGAGCAGTGGCCGGTGGACAACGCGGCCGCGGCGGTGGTGCGCGCCGACGGCACCGTGGCCGGCCGTCACGGTGACCCGGATCGGGAGTTCCCCCTGGCTTCGGTCACCAAGCCGCTCACCGCGTATGCGGCGCTGATCGCCATCGAGGAGGGTGTCGTCGAGCTGGACACCCCGGCCGGTCCACCCGGTTCGACCGTCCGGCACCTGCTCGCGCACACCTCCGGCCTGGCCTTCGACGCGCACAAGCCGATGGCCGAGCCGGGCAATCGCCGGCTCTATTCGAACACCGGGTTCGAGCAGCTCGCCGACGCGCTGACCGAGCACTCGGGCATCGCGTTTGCCACCTACCTGTCCCAGGCGCTGCTGGAGCCGCTGGGCATGGCGAGCACGCGGCTCGACGGCTCACCCGCCGCGGGAGCGGTGTCCACCGTGGACGACCTGATCAAGTTCGCCGCCGAACTCCAGCAGCCGAAGCTGCTCGATCCTTCGACCGTCACCGAGGCGACCTCGGTGGTCTTCCCCGGGCTGACCGGGGTGCTGCCCGGGTACGGCCACCAGAAGCCGAACGACTGGGGCCTCGGGTTCGAGATCCGCGACCACAAGAGCCCGCACTGGACGGGTTCAGCCAGTTCGCCCCGGACGTTCGGGCACTTCGGCCAGTCCGGCACGTTCCTCTGGGTGGACCCGGACGCCGGCGCCGCGTGCGTCGCGCTGGCTGACCGCGCGTTCGGGCCGTGGGCCGTCGAGGCGTGGCCGCCGTTCACCGACGCCGTGCTGGCGGAGTTGCGCGGGAACTAGGGTTCCATCACCCGGATGGGGGTGCCCTCCTGGTAGGCGGCGATGTCCTCGACGGCGTCGCCGTAGAAGATCTTGTAGACCTCGTGCGTCACGTAACCGATGTGCGGGGTGAGCACCGCGTTGTCCAGTTCGCGAATGGGGTGGTCCGCGGGCAGCGGCTCCTCGTCGTAGACGTCGATCGCGGCGGCGCGGATCGCCCGGCGGCGCAGGGTGTCGAGCAGGGCGTCCTGGTCGACGATCGGACCGCGCGAGGTGTTCACCAGCAGCGCGCTCGGCTTCATCAGGGCGAGCTCGTCGGCGCCGACCAGGCCGCGTGAGCGGTCGCTGAGCACCAGGTGCACCGACAGCACGTCCGACTGGCGGAACAGGTCCTCCTTGGTCACCGCGGTGACGCCGTGCTCGGCGGCCCGCTCCGGTGTCAGGTTCTGGCTCCAGGCGATGGTCTCCATGCCGAACGCCTGGCCGATCCGCGCGACGCGGGCGCCGAGCCTGCCCAAGCCGAGCAGCCCGAGCGTCTTGCCGTGCAGCCCGGTGCCGACGGTGCGCTGCCAGCCGCCGTCGCGCATCGAGCGGAACTCGGCCGGCAGGTTCCGCGAGGCGGCGAGGATCAGGGCCCAGGTGTGCTCGGCGGTCGGGTGCGCGATGTAGCCGGTGGACGACACCACGACGCCGTGCCTGCCGGCCGCGGCGACGTCGATGGCCGCGTTGCGGCGGCCGGTGCTCACCAGCAGCTTCAACTCGGGCAACCGGGACAGCAGCGCCTCGTCGAACCGGGTGCGCTCGCGCATCGCCACCACCACCTCGAAGCCCGCCAGCCGCCGGACCAGCTCGTCGCGGTCGCCGATGTACTCGGTGAACACCTCGATGTCGGCCCCGAGTGAGTCCCAGTCGGCGAAGCTCAGCGCGACGTTCTGGTAGTCGTCCAGGATGGCGATCTTCATGCCGGTCAGGCTAACCCGGGCTCAGGACCGCCTGGGCACCAGCACGTCGACCCGGACCAGGTGGTGGTCGGAGACGTCGTTGAGCCTGGCCAGCGGCGATCCGGGCAGCGGCCAGAACACCTCGGCGCGCCACGGGCCAGTCCGTGCGACGGGAGCACGTAGTCGACGCGGAGGTTGCCGGGTGTGTTGTCCGCGAAGTCGCCCGTGTCGAAGAAGGCGGCGCCCCGGTGCGTGGTGTTCGCGCCGCCTTGGTCGTGAGCGGCCACCACCCCGCCGACGCTGCCCGGGTGCGGGTCGATCACGCGCGGCGCGCGCAGCAGGCGTTCGATGCCGCCGTCGATGCCGTCGCCGTCGTGCTGGTCGGCGTTGTAGTCCCCGGCGATGACGAACCGGTCCCGGGCACCGAGTCCGCCGCGGGTGCCGCGGTCGTCGTAGATGTACCCGCTCTTGCCCGGGGTGACGTAGTCCGCCCAGAACCGGACCTCGTCGTGGTTCTTCGTGCCGTTGCGGTCCTCCGGCCCGTCGAACACCGGCGGCGTCGGGTGGGCGACCAGGAAGTGCACGGCCGAGCCGTCGACCTGGATCGGCAGGTCCCAGTGGGACTTCGACGACAGGCGCAGCACGTCGAGGATCTCCGGGGAGTACCAGTCGGCCTTCGCCGGGGTGGCCGGGTCGTCGGGCAGCAGCGCGCCCGGCATGTCCGCCCAGCGGAACCGCTGGAACGTGCGCGCGGCGGCGGTGTCGATCGGGTGCTTCGAGAGCACGAGCATGCCGTACTGGCCTTCGAAGGCCCCGAAGCCGTGGGCGTCGTTCCCGCCTTCGACCTTGCCGTTGCGGTCCAGGTCGAACCCGGTGGACACGCCGGTGTTGACCGGCGCGGTGAACGCGTAGGGGTAGTCGATCGGCGCGGCGCCGTTCTGGCCGACGCCCAGGTAGTTCCGCCGGAACAGGTCGGCGGCGGCGTTGCCCGGCACGTAGTCGAACTCGTTGACCAGCAGCACGTCCGGCCGGTTGCGCTGGATGACCTCGGCGGCTTCGCGGGCCTGCGGGTTGTCCGGGGTGGACAGGTCGGCGAACAGCTGACCGGCCTGCGCGCGGTTCAGCGACGCGTTGAACGTGGCGAACCGGACGCTGCTCGGGGCACCGGGTTCCGCCGTTGCCGGTGTGGTGGCGGCGACCAGCGCGGTCACCGCGAGCACGGACGTCAGGAACCACCTGGATCGCTGCACGGTTCTACCTCCCGGGTCGGCGTCACCCTAGGCGATCTCGTTCGGGTGAAACAGGACCCGGGAGGTGAACAGTGGCTACGCCGCCGGCGCGAGCGCGCGGAAGTAGAGGAACCGCGGTGTCGTGGTCAGCGAGGCGTACGCACGCGGCGAGACTTCCCGGCACTCGGGCAGCGGCATCGGTTCGTCGATGACGTCGACGGTGAAGCCGGCTGCGCGCAGCGCGCCGAAGGTCTGGCTGAGCGGGCGGCGGTAGAACCGCACGTCGACCTCGCGGCCGCCGAGCGGGAACTGGTCGGTCACCTGCTCACGCCGGAAGTAGTCCGGCCGGTCGAACCAGTGCCAGTCCTCCGGGTGGTGCACCGACATCACCAGCGCGCCGCCCGGGCGCAGCACCCGGCGGAGCTCGGCGAGCACCGGGCCCCAGTCCTCCAGGTAGTGCAGCACCAGGGAAGCGGTCACCAGGTCGAACGCACCGTCGGCGAAGTCCAGCGGTGCGGCCAGGTCGCCCTGCTGGAAGCGGGCGCGGTCGCCGAACTCGCGTTTCGCCACGTCGACCATCGCCGGGCTGCCGTCCAGGCCGATCACGTCCGCGCCCCGGTCGGCCAGGGCGGCGGTGAGGTGCCCGGCCGCGCAGCCGACGTCGAGCACCTTGCGCCCGTCGAGGTCCCCGGCCAGCGCGAGGATCGCCGGGCGGTCGTACAGCTCCTGGTACGGGTTGTGGCGGGCGTGCTCGGCGTAGTCCGCGGCGAAGCCGTCGTACTGGTCGTGCTCGTTGGACGGCACGGGGTCGCGGCGCGACACCGGCTGCCCGAGGGCGCGGCTCATGATTTCGTCGACCACGTCGTTCTTGGCGTCGGCGTAGTTCTGGATGTACTTCCATTTGCGCGCGGCGAGCCGGCGCTTGGTTTCCGCGTAGAGTTCGCGGTCGGCCTGGTTGGACCGCAGGCGGTCGCGGAAGACCCGGTAGCGTTCGATCTCCGGGGTGTCGGGCGAGTAGACGTGCAGGTTGATGTTCGTGTCCGGCCCTTTGAACGCGCGGTGCTTCTCCCAGTCGGGCTCGCGGATCTTCAGCACGTACCCGGCGGCTTCCAGGCGCGGCAGGTAGGCGTCCTCGTCGTCGGAGTCGGGCACCACGAGCAGGATGTCGATGATCGGCTTGGCGCAGAGGCCGGGCACCGAGGTCGAACCGACGTGTTCGATGAGCACGACGGTGTCCCCCAGGACCCGGCGGATGCGGGCGGCCTCGCGTTCGTACAGCGCGGGCCATTCGGGGTCGTAGTCGACGAGCGTGACCGTGGAGTTGAGCACGGGCGGCTGGTCGACCCAGCTGGTCTCCACGTCGGAATCGGAATACTTTTCGCGATCCGGTTTCGGCATGACTGGCTTGGTCCTTCCTCAAGGCAGTCGGCCAACGTAACTCAGCCCAGCGGCAGCGGCAAGATGTTTCCGGTGGCCTCGCGCAGCGCGTCCCGCATCGCTTCGCGGGGGGCGGTCCGGCCGGTGATGTGCTCGAACTGCCGGAAGGCCTGGTGCAGGAGCATGTCCAACCCGGTGGCCAGGCGCCCGCCCCGCGCGGCCACCGCGTCGGCCAGCGGGGTGGGCCACGGGTGGTAGATGACGTCCAGCAGGCACGACGCGGTCGCCAGTTCCACCAGGTGCGGTTCGATCGCGGCCGGTGGCACGGTGTTGACCAGCACCGCGGCCTTGGCCACGGCGTCGCCGAAGTCGGTTTCGGACCAGCGCGAGACGTCGACGGCCACGCCGGCGCGCTCGGCCGCGGCGACCGTCTCCCCCGCTCGGGCCGGGTCTCGCACGATCAGTCGCACCGAGCGCACGCCGAGTTCAGCCAGTGCGACCACGCTCGCCGCCGCGGTTCCGCCCGCGCCGAGCACCACGCCGGAGTCCCCGCTCGCGGGCTGGTAACCACCCGCGGCGAGCAGCGCGCCGGTCACCCCGTCGACGTCGGTGCAGTCGGCGAACCAGCGGCCGTCCCGGCGGACCAGCGTGTTGATCGCGCCGACCGCGCGCCCGCGTTCGGTCACCTCGTCGGCCAGCGCGATCGCCGCGCGCTTGCCGGGCATGGTCACCGAGAAGCCGGCCCACTCCGGGCCGAGGCCGCGGATGAACGCGGGCAGGCCCTCGTCGTCCACCTCGATCCGGTCGTAGCGCCAGCCGTCCATGCCGAGCGCCGCGTAACCCGCGCCGTGCAGCACGGGTGAGAGCGAATGCGCGACGGGCTTGCCGAGGATCCCTGACCGGTGCGGCAGTTCAGTAGGCACCGCGTTCCTTCGCGAGATCCTTGTTCTTCTGGTGGTCCTCGAAGTTCTCGGCGAAGCAGGACAGCCCGTTCTTCTCGCACTTGACGAAGAACAGCAGCGCGCCTTCGGCCGGTTTCGCGGCCGCGTCGATGGCGTCCTTGCTGGGCGCCGAGATCGGCCCCGGGGTCAGGCCCTTGATCTTGTAGGTGTTGTACGGGTTGTCGTTCTTCCGGTCCTCTTCGCTGGTCGTGATGACCGGCTTGTCGAGCACGTAGTTGACGGTGGAGTCCATCTCCAGGCGCATGTTCTCGTCGAGCCGGTTGTAGATGACCCGCGCGATCTTGGTGAAGTCCTGCTGCACGCCTTCGCGTTCCACGATGGAGGCGATCACCAGCAACTCGTAGGGCGTCTTGCCGGTGCCCTCGGCCGCCTTCGGCAGACCGGCGGCCTGCAGCCGGGCCGTCGAGGTCTTCAGCACCTCGGTGAGCAGCTGGGTGGCGTCCCAGCCGGGCTTCACGTCGTACACGCCGGGCTGGATCAGCCCTTCGATGCGCCGCTGCGGTTCGACCTTGCTCGCGCCTTCGACCGCCCAGCCGGGCACGCCGAGCGCGGCAAGGTCGGCGTTTTCGACGACCTTGCGCAGCTCTTCGACCGGCACGCAGGTGCTCGTTCCGTTGACCGTCGCGCAGGACGACTTGGACAGCAGCGCGTACACGCCCTCGGTGACCTTGCCGTCGGGCTGGGTGATGTTGTCGAGCTGGGTGCCACCGCGGATCTGCAGGACGCCCTTGCGGGAGGCGGGGTCGATCAGCTTGCCGACCGCGCTGCTGCCCGACATCTTCGTCTTCATCTGGTAGTAGCCGGGCTGGACGCTGCGGACCTTGGACTCGTCCTCGGCGGCCTCGACGAACGCCTTCTGGCTGGCGACCACGCCCGCCTGCGCCATCTTCGTCGCGATCGCGTTGGTCGAGTCGCCCTCGGCCACCTCGACCAGTACGTCGGACTCGCCGGTGCCCTCGAAGTCGTCGTAGCCGAAGCCGAGCAGTTCCTGCGCGCCGTACCAGGCGGCGCCGCCGACCGCGACGATCAGCAGGAGCGCGGCGATCCAGCCGAACGCGCGCTTGCCGCGCTTGCGGCGCGGGCGGGAGTCGTCGGGCGGTTCCTCGCCGATGCGTGCGGGTTCGGCTCGTTGCTCGTCACTGTCGTCGTTGTAGTCGCCGTACTCGTCCTCGTCGTAGTACTCGTCGTCGTAGAACTCGTCGTCGGCGAAGCTTTCGTACTCGTCGTCGGGGCGGTTGCGGGAGGCGCGGTCGCGGTCGTCGAACTCGGGCACCGGTTCAGGGTCCGGTTCGCGGCCGTATCGCGCCACCCGACCGGCGTCGAGCACCTCGGTCGGGCGATCGTCCGGCGGCGGCTGCGGCGGGGCCGGGGGCGGGGGCGGTGGTGGGGCGGGACGACGGCGCGGAGGCGGCGGGGGCGCTTCGGCGCGGGCGCGTCGAGCTGGTTGGACCGGCGGGCGCGCGGCCGGGCGGCGCGGTGGTTCGGCCGCCGGGGCGGGTGTGCCCAGCTGCGGCGTGGCGAGCGAATCCTCGTCGGATTCGGCGTAGCGGTGCCGGCGGCGCGGCGGCGCGGGCTCAGGACGCGACGGCGGTTCGTCGTCCCGCAGCCGTCGGCGACCGCCGCTGCCTTCGCGGGGCGGGGGCATGCGGAGTTCACCCTCGCGGCGGACCGGCTCGTCCGGTTCACGCAACCGGCGGCGGCCGGTGCCGCGGGGGGTGGCTGCTTCGGGCGGGACGTCGGCTTCCGGGCGCCGCCGTCTGCCGCCGCCTTCGGGTACCCCGGGAGACTCGCTCCTCACGACTCACCCTTCCGCGCGCGGAACGCCGCACGCCCGTCCAGCCAGCCTTGGAGGATTTCGACGGCGGCCGCCTGGTCGACCACCGCCCGCTGCTTGCGGCCCTTGACCCCGCGCTGCGAGAGCATGCGCGACGCGGTCACCGTGGTGAGCCGCTCGTCGGCGAAGCGCACCGGTACCGGGGCCACCCGCTCGGCGAGCAGTTCACCGTATTCGACCGCGATGACGGCGGCGGAGCCGTGCCGGTCCGCGAGCGTTCTCGGCAGTCCCACGATCACTTCGACCACCTCGTGCTCGACGACCAGGCTCGCCAACTGCTCAACGTCACCATTGTCTGCCGCATCACGCTTCAGGGTAACGAGTGGGGAGGCCAGAAGGGGCGCCGGATCACTCAGCGCGACACCGACCCGCACCGAGCCCACGTCGACCGCAAGCCGGCGGCCGGTCCCGGGATCCTGCTCCCCGGGCCGGTCCGCCTTCCGCTGGGTCACCCGCGGGCTACCGCGGCGCGCAGGGCCTCGATCGCCTGCGGCACGCCCGCCGGGTTCGAGCCACCGCCCTGTGCCATGTCCGGCTTGCCGCCGCCACGCCCGCCGATGGTCTCGGCGAAGCTGGGCACGAGCTTGCCGGCGGCGAAGCCCTTGTCCCGCGCGGCCGCGGTCGTCGCCACGACGAAGCTGACCTTCTCCCCCGCCGGGGAGAACAACGCGACCACCCCGGGCCGGGTGCCGAGCCGCCCGCGGATTTCACCGGCCAGCGCACGCAGTCCGCTGCCGTCGACCCCGTCGAGCTGCTCGGCCACCAGGCTGACCCCGCCGACGTCGACGGCCTTGTCCGCCAGGTCACCCGCGGACCCCAGCACCTGGCGCGTTTTGAGCTGCTCGATCTCCTTCTCCGCCGAACGCAGGCGCGAGAGCAGGTCCTCGATGCGCGAGGGCAGCTGCTCGGTGGGCACCTTCAGCGAACCGGCGAGCTGCGAGACCAGCAGCTGCTCCTTGCGGACGTAGCGCAGCGCGTCCGTGCCGACCAGCGCCTCGACGCGGTGCACACCCGACCCGATCGACGCGTCGGACACCAGCTTGACCAGGCCGAGCTGGCCGATCCGGTCGACGTGGGTGCCCCCGCACAGCTCACGCGAGTAGTCGCCCATGTCGACCACGCGGACGTCGTTGCCGTACTTCTCACCGAACAACGCGACCGCGCCCAGTTCGAGGGCCTTGTCCTTGGTGGTGACGTAGCTCTGCACCTCGACGTCGGTCTGGAGGTAGTCGTTGACCTCCTCCTCGACCTCGGTCAGCACGCCGGCCGAGACCGGGCCCGCGGTGGTGAAGTCGAACCGCATGCGGCCGGGCGAGTTGAGTGAACCGGCCTGCGCCGCGCGCTTGCCGTAGGCGCCGCGCACCGCGGCGTGCACCAGGTGCGTGGCCGAGTGCGACCGCTCGATCATCGATCGCCGGGTGGCGTCGACCGAACCGGTCACCTCGGTGTCGAGCCCGACCTCGCCTTCGACGACCTCGACGCGGTGCACGTAGAGGCCCTGCACGATCTTCTGGACGTCGTGCACCTTCAACTCGACGCCCTCGCCGATCAGCACGCCGGTGTCGGCGACCTGGCCACCGCTTTCGGCGTAGAACGGGGTGCGGTCGAGCACGACCTCGGCCTTCTTGCCCGCGGCCACGCTGCGGACCGGGACCCCGTCGGCCAGCAGGCCGATCACCCTGGCGGTGGCCTGCAGGTCGGTGTAGCCGAGGAACTGCGTCTCACCGTGCTGTTCGAGCACCTCGCGGTAGACCGACAGGTCGCCGTGGCCGCTCTTGCGGGCCGCGGCGTCGGCCTTCGCGCGCTGGCGCTGCTCCTCCATCAGCGTGCGGAAGCCGTCCTCGTCCACGGTCAGGCCCTGCTCGGCGGCCATCTCGAGGGTCAGGTCGATCGGGAAGCCGTAGGTGTCGTGCAGCTGGAACGCCTTGTCCCCGGCGAGGATGCCGCCGCCGGCGGACTTCGTCTCCTCGGCGGCGAGGTCGAAGATCCGCGAGCCCGAGGTGAGCGTCGACAGGAAAGCCTCTTCTTCGGTTTTGACCACGTCGGAGATACGGCCGAAATCGGCGACCAGTTCAGGGTAGGAGGGGCCCATCACGTCGCGGACCACGCCGGCGAACTCCGGCAGCACCGGTTCCTGCACGCCGAGCAGCCGCATCGAGCGGACGATGCGGCGCAGCAGCCGTCGCAGCACGTAACCGCGGCCGTCGTTGCCGGGGGTGACCCCGTCGCCGATCAGCATCACGCCGGAGCGGGCGTGGTCGGCGATCACCCGGAAGCGCACGTCGTCGGTGTGGTCGGCGCCGTAGCGGCGGCCGGAGAACTCCTCGGCCTTGGCGATGACCGGGCGGACGAGGTCGGTCTCGTAGACGTTCTCCACGCCTTGGAGCAGGTAGGCGACGCGCTCGACGCCCATGCCGGTGTCGATGTTCTTCTTCGGCAGCTCACCGATCGGCGGGTGGCCGTACTTCGGGCTCTGCTCCCCCCGCACGTCCTGCATGAACACGAGGTTCCAGATTTCGAGGTAGCGGTCCTCGTCGACGACCGGGCCGCCGTCGCGGCCGTGCTCCGGGCCGCGGTCGTAGTAGATCTCCGAGCACGGGCCACCGGGGCCGGGCACGCCCATGTCCCAGTAGTTGTCGCGGCCGTCGCGCGTCTGGATGCGCTCGGTCGGGATGCCCGCGACCTTCTGCCAGAGCCCGGCCGCCTCCGAGTCGTGCTCGTAGACGGTGACCCAGATGCGCTCGGGGTCGAAGCCGAACCCGCCGTCGTCCTGGGACTTGGTGATCAGCTCCCAGGCGTTGGCGATCGCGCCTTCCTTGAAGTAGTCGCCGAAGGAGAAGTTCCCGGCCATCTGGAAGAAGGTGTTGTGCCGGGTGGTCTTGCCGACCTCGTCGATGTCCCCGGTGCGCACGCACTTCTGGATGCTGGTCGCCCGCGGGTACGGCGGCGGCACCTCACCGAGGAAGTACGGCTTGAACTGCACCATGCCGGCGTTGACGAAGAGCAGGTTCGGGTCGTCCAGGATCAGCGACGCGCTGGGCACCCTGGTGTGCCCGCGGTCTTCGAAGTGGGCCAGGAAGCGCTTGTTGATCTCGTGTGTTTCCACTGGTGTTTCCTTGCGCTGGGGCTCGACCGCGGACAGGCGGTCACGCGCCGAGCCATGAACGGGGGCTGGCTGCGGCGGCGGAGGGTCCGGCGCGGCGTCGGCGACGCGGCCCGGTCAGCCCTCCGCCCGGCGAGCTCGCCGGACGACCGCGGCGTGCTTTCCCTGCGAGCGCGCCGGAAGAGCGGCGCGGTCCTCGACGAAGTCGTTCAGCTCTTGTTCGCGCTCGTTCATCCCGGCGCGCACCTCGGCGCCGAACGAGCCCACCGCACCGGCGAGTTCGCGCACGGCGTCGCCGAGGTTGGCCGCGATGCCCGCGGGGGTCGCCTGCCGCGCGGTTTCGGTCGCCTTGCGCGAGAGCGCGACGCCGGCGACCACTCCGACCCCGAGCCAGAACAGCCGCTTCATGACTTCCTGCTCCTCTTCCGGGCGCGCACCGGCTTCCCGTTCGCCCTGGCCCGGCGCGCCTTGACGGCCTTGCTGATGCCGTAGGACAGCGCCGCGGTCTTGACCAGCGGGCCGCCGAGCGTGGCGGTGAACACCGACGACAGCGCCGAGACGTTCCCGCTGACCGCCTGCGCGTTCGCGGTGATCCCGTCCACCCGCTCGAGCTGGGTGTTGACGTGCGTGATGGTCTGGTTGGCCTCGGCGAGCAGGGGGTCGGTGTTCTCGTGCGCCTTGCGGATGGCGATGGTCGCCTCGTCGAGCGTGCGGCCGAGCTTGAGCAACGGGATCGCGAGCAGCACCACCAGCACAACGAAGGCGCCTGCGGCGATGAGCGCGGCGATCTGCCCTGCCGACACGGATCCTCCCGGGAGTTCGTGGCCACCTGATTGCCGGTCAGGCTACCGTGCGTGGCTGCTTCCCACCGTACTGGCCCAGTGCTGCCCGAGCCGCCGCAGGAAGTCCGTGCTTTCCCGCACGCCGAGCGCCCGCGCGCGCAGGGCGCTGAACCGCTCGGCGGTCTGGCGGACCACGGACGGGCGGTCGCAGAAGACGTGCCGGTCGTGCCCGTCGGTGATCAACACCGGCGGCGCCGGTGGCGGGAAGGCGTGCAGGGAGACGGTCCGGCCCAGGAACGGGTGGGCGCCCGCGCCCGCGGGAAGCACCTGGATCTCGACGTTGGGCACGGTTTCGTTCAACCAGCACAACCGCGCCAGTTGCGCCGCCATCGCGGCGTTGCCGCCGATGCCCGTGCGCAGGGCCGCTTCGGCGAGCACGCACCGCAGCCGCAGGCGCGGGCGGTCGGTGCGGTCGAGGCACTCGCGCCGGGCGAGCTGCAGGTCGACCAGGTTGACCGGCTCGTCGGCGAGCAGGGCTTCGGCGTAGGCCCGCACCTGCAGCAGCGGCGGGATCAGCTCGCCGGAGTAGTGGGTCGACTCCCGCGCCTGCGCCTCCAGGTCCAGCACGCGCCGCAGGTTCGCCGGAACGGGGACCGGGCCGTAGGCGCCGCGCCGCTTGCGGCCGTGCGAGGTCTTGGCGAACCGGATCAGGTCCGCCCGCTGGCCGACGCCGGCGCCGTAGTGGACGAGCAGCTTCTCCAGTTCGGCCGGTTTGGCACCGGACCGCCCGAGTTCCAGGTCGCCGATCTTGGACGGGGTGCAGCCGAGCAGTTCGGCGGCCTCGCCGCGGGTGACGCCCGCCTGCTCGCGCAGGCGGCGCAGGAGGGCCGCGACCTGCACCCGTTCGGTGGGGATGTGCTGTGACACGGGGTCACGTTAGCACAAGTGGCATATGCCACTACGCCATGTGCTAGAACGCTGCTTGTCGAGACAACCGCACCGACGGGATGGCGCATGAAGCACGTGCACGCAGGCAAGGTCCGCGATCTGTACGAGTGGGAGGGCGACCTCCTGCTGGTGGCTTCCGACCGGGTCTCCGTCTACGACGTGTCACTGCCGACCCCGATCCCGGACAAGGGCAAGCTGCTCACCCAGCTGTCCGTGTGGTGGTTCGAGCACCTGCGGGACGTGGTGCCCAACCACGTGATCTCGGCCACCGACGTGCCGGCGGAGTTCGCCGGGCGCGGGCTCCGCTGCAAGCCGCTGAAGATGATCCAGGTCGAGTGCATCGCCCGCGGGCACCTGACCGGGCTGGGCCTGCGGGAGTACCAGCGCGACGGCGCGGTCTCCGGCATCCGCCTGCCCGGCGGCCTGGTCGAGGGCGACAAGCTGCCGGAGCCGATCTTCACGCCGACCACCAAGATCTCCGACACCGGCCACGACGAGTTCATGACCTTCGAGGAGGTGGTGAACGAGATCGGGCAGGACACCGCCGACCGCATCCGCGAGCTCACCCTGGAGGTCTACCGGAAGGGCGCGGAGCACGCGGCGACCAAGGGCGTGATCATCGCGGACACGAAGCTGGAGTTCGGCTTCGACGCGGACGGCACGCTGACCCTCGGCGACGAGGTGCTGACTTCGGACTCGTCGCGGTTCTGGCCCGCCGACGAGTGGGAGCCGGGGCGGCCGCAGCGCTCGTTCGACAAGCAGTTCGTGCGTGATTGGTCACGCACGACCGGCTGGGATCAGACCCCGCCCGGCCCGGAAATCCCCGCTGACATCGTGGCCGCCACCCGGGCGAAGTACGTCGAGGTCTACGAGCGCATCACCGGGAACACCTGGGACCGCTGACGTTCTCGTCCCGTTCACCTGAATAGGTGAAGGTTTCGGGCATGCCTGAACTTTCACGCCGTCGGTTGCTGGCCACCTCCGGGGCCGCGCTCGCCGGCTCGCTGCTCCCGCCCTCCCTGCACGCCGCCATGGCGGCGCCGATGCGCCGGGGACGCGGGCTCGGCGAGGTCGAGCACGTCATCGTGCTCATGCAGGAGAACCGTTCGTTCGACCACTACTTCGGGAAGTTGCGCGGGGTGCGCGGTTTCGGTGACGCGCACCCGCTGGCGCTGCCCGGCGGCGGGAACGTGTTCAGCCAGCCGAACCCGGCCGGTGGCGTGGTGCTGCCGTTCTCGCTGCGCGAGGGCGCGATCCGGGCGGGGCGCGATCCGGAGGACATCCAGTACCTCGGCGACCTCGACCACAGCTGGGGCGGCAGCGGCAAGGCGTGGGCCAGGGGCTGGAACGACGCGTGGATCGCGGCCAAGGGTCCGGCCACGATGACCTACTACGACCGCGCGGACATCGCGCTGCAGTACGAACTGGCCGACACGTTCACCATCTGCGACGCCTACCACTGCTCGGTCTTCGGCTCGACCAACCCGAACCGGAACTTCCTGATGACCGGGACCACCGGGTTCGAGCCGGGCGGGTCGCGGGCGGTGACCAACGCGGCCTACTCCTACGACCACCCCGGTTACTCCTGGACGACCTATCCGGAGCGGCTGCACGCGGCGGGGGTGTCGTGGCGGATCTACCAGGAGTGGGACAACTTCACCGACAACGCGGTCGAGTACTTCGTGCCGTTCAAGAAGATCGGGCACAAGATCCTCGCCGCTGTGCCGGGCGGGTACCGCACCACCGAGGAGTTCTACTTCTCGCTGTTCGACAAGCCCGTGGCGGAGCAGAAGGCGCTGCTGGCGAAGTTCGACGCCGGTGTCGCTGGCTTGACCGCGGCCGAGCGCGACCTGTTCGACCGGGCGATGTTCCGCGGTGAGCCGGAGTCGCTGGTGGGCCGCCTGCGCGCGGACATCGCGGCGGGCACGCTGCCGAAGGTCAGCTGGCTGGTGCCGTCGGCGGCGGATTCGGAGCACCCCGGGGCGTCGACCCCGGTGGGCAGCGCGAACCTGGTCTACGACGTGCTCGACGCGATCGCCGCCGATCCGGACACCTGGTCGAAGACGGTGCTGCTGCTGAACTTCGACGAGAACGACGGGTACTTCGACCACGTGCCGCCGCCGGTGCCGCCGTCCACCGCACCGGACGACGCCGACCACGCGGGCGGGCAGCCGCTCGGGTTCGGCCCGCGGGTGCCGATGACCGTGGTCTCGCCGTGGACCATCGGTGGTTACGTGGATTCGACCGTGTACGACCACACGTCGGTGATCCGGCTGCTGGAGCGATGGACCGGGGTCGCCGAGCCGAACATCTCGGCGTGGCGGCGGTCGGTGTCCGGTGATCTGACCGGTGCCTTCGACTTCGAGCGCCCGGGCAGCCCGCCCGCGGTGGCCAAGCCGGGCCCGGTGCCCGAGCCGATCTCGCGCTGGCACCCGACCCCGCCCGCCGAGCAGGAGCTGCCCGCGCAGGAGCCGGGCCGCCGCCGGGCGCGGGCGCTGCCGTACCAGGCGTCGGTGTCCGGTGCGCTGAACGCGCGCGGTGAACTCGCGCTGTCGCTGCACAACAGCGGCTCGGCGTCGGCGCACTTCGCCGTCTACGCGTACACGGGCGAACTGGCTGAACCGGCGCACCGGGACGTCACCGGCACGTTGACCGAGGTGCTGCCGAACAAGGGCGACCAGTACCGCGTGGTGGTGCAGGGGCCGAACCGCGGTTGGTGGGAGTTCCGGGGCAGCCGCTCGGGCGCGGCCGCCGGGGTGGACGTGCGGACGCGGTTCCTGCCGCACCGGAGCGGCCTCGAACTGACCATCGGGAACTCGGGCGCCGCCGCGGTGTCGTTGCGCGTCGGCGGCGGTCCCGTCGTGCGGGTTGAACCGGGCCGGTCCACGCAGGTGCCGGTGCCGGTCAAGGCCGGCTGGTACGACGTCCGCATCACGGCGGTCGAGGATCCCGCCTTCCTCCGCGCGTTGACCGGGCACGTGGAGAACGGCCAGCCCGGGTTCACCCCGTAGGACCCGAGCGGTATAGGGCGTTATACGGGTGCCGGGGCTACTGCCCTCGGATGGTGCGGCGCAGCTTCGGCACCCGTTCGGCCAGCGTGCGCTCGGCGCCGCGCTGCGTCGGGTGGTAGTAGTCCGTGCCGACCAGCACGTCCGGCGGGTACTGCTGGCTGAGCACCCCCTCGGGCACGCTGTGCGGGTACCGGTAGCCCTGCGCGTTGCCCAGCTTCGCCGCGCCGGCGTAGTGGCCGTCGCGCAGGTGCGGCGGCACCGTGCCGAGCTTGCCCGCCCGCACGTCGGCCAGCGCGGCGTCGATGCCGGTGATCACCGCGTTGGACTTCGGCGCGGTGGCCAGGTGGACCGTCGCCTGCGCGAGCGCGAGCCTGCCCTCGGGCATGCCGATGAACTGCACCGCGTGCGCGGCGGCGACCGCCGACTGCAACGCGGTCGGGTCGGCCATGCCGATGTCCTCGCTGGCGTGCACCACCAGCCGCCTGGCCAGGAAGCGCGGGTCCTCCCCCGCCTCGATCATGCGTGCCAGGTAGTGCAGCGCGGCGTCCACGTCCGACCCGCGGATCGATTTGATGAACGCGCTGATCACGTCGTAGTGCTGGTCGCCGTCGCGGTCGTAGCGCACCGCCGCCTTGTCCACGGTGGCCTCGACGGTGGCCAGGTCGATCACGCCGTGCTCGGTGGCCCCGGCCGCGTCCGCGGCGGCTTCGAGCGCGGTCAGCGCGCGGCGCGCGTCCCCGGAAGCGAGGCGGACCAGGTGCTCACGGGCGTCGTCGGCCAGTTCGAGTGCACCGCCGAGACCGCGTTCGTCGGCCAGCGCGCGGTCGATCAGCTCGCTGACGTCCTGGTCGGTGAGCGGGCGCAGCTGCAGCACCAGCGAACGCGACAGCAACGGGGAGACCACCGAGAACGACGGGTTCTCCGTGGTGGCCGCGACCAGCAGTACCGTGCGGTCCTCGACCGCGCCGAGCAGCGCGTCCTGCTGGGTCTTGGAGAAGCGGTGCACCTCGTCGATGAACAGCACGGTGTTCTCGGCGTTGTAGTTGCGGCGGCGCCGGGCCTCCTCGATGACCCCGCGCACCTCCTTGACCCCGGCGGAGAGCGCGGACAACGCGACGAACCGGCGCCCGGTCGCGGTGGAGACCAGGTTGGCCAGCGTCGTCTTGCCCGTTCCCGGCGGGCCGTACAGCAGCACCGACGCGGGCGCGGCACCTTCGACCAGCCGGCGCAGCGGCGCGCCTTCGCCGAGCAGGTGCTGCTGGCCGACCACCTCGTCGAGCGAGCGCGGCCGCATCCGCACCGCCAGCGGGGAGCCGACCGGGAGCGGCCGCTCGGCCACCGGTTTCGCGGGTTCCGGCGGGGGTGCCGCCACGTCCGGGTTCACCGTGAAGAGTTCGTCCTGCGCCACGCCGTTGACGTTAGCCGCTGGGTCCGACAGCCGGTCCGCTGGCCGCGAACACCTCTGCCCGTGAGGGCCGCGGTCGAGCAGACTCGACGCATGATCGATCGAGTGGCGGTGCTGTCCGACATCCACGGTGTGCTGCCCGCGCTGGACGCGGTGCTGGCCGAGCCGGACGTGGCAGGCGCGGACCGGATCGTGCTGACCGGCGATGTCGCGGCCGGGCCGCAGCCGGTGGAGGTGCTCGACCGGCTCGGCGCGCTCGGTGACCGGGCGGTGTGGGTCAACGGCAACGCCGATCGCGAGCTGGTGCAGCTGGCGCGCGGCGGTGGCACGGACATCCCCGATCCGATCGCGCCGTGGTGCGCGGAGCAGCTGCGGTCCGACCAGGTGGACCTGCTGGCCGGACTGCCCGCGACGGCCCGGCTGGACGTCGCCGGGCTGGGGCCGGTCCTGTTCTGCCACGCCACCCCGCGCGACGACGAGGAGGTCGTGCTGGTGGACAGCTCGCTCGACCGCTGGGCCGAGGTGCTCGACGGCGTCACCGAGGCGACCGTCGTCTGCGGGCACACGCACATGCCGTTCAGCAGGCTGGTCGACCGGCGGCTGGTGGTCAACGCGGGCAGCGTCGGCATGCCGTACGGCTCGCCGGGCGCGCACTGGGTGCTGCTCGGCGGCACGGCGGGGCCCGCGGTGCAGCACCGGCGCACCCTGTTCGACGCGGAAGCCGCCGCGGACTCGATCGCGGCGGCGTCGACCTATCCGGACATCGAGGAGTGGGTGCGCTACTTCGTGCGCAACCCGCCGTCGGACGCCGAGGCGCTCAAGGTGTTCGCCCCGCGCGACGGCCGTGGAGCGTGACGGCCGAGCGATCCGGCGGCGAGGAAGGTCAGGTCGCGCACGGTGGACAGCTCCGGGCGGAGGGTGAATCCGCCGAGCAGGCGGGCGGCGGTCGCGACGCGCTGAGCTGGGCGCCTGCGCTCGCGGTCGAACTGGTGCAACGCGTGCGCGACGTCGTGGCCATCGGCGAGACGTGCGCCGAGGGCGACCCCGTCGACCAGGGCTTGGCACGCCCCCTGGCCGAGGTCGGCGGTCATCAGGTGGGCGGCGTCGCCGATCAGCACGGCGTTGCCGGCGACCAGGCTCGGCAGCCGCGGCGCGAGGTAGCGGATGGGGTAGCTCAGGATCTCCGCGCCGGCGCTGCGCTCGATCAGCGACGGGATCGGGTCGCACCAGTCGCCGAACAGTTCACGCAGCTGGACCACCGGTTCGCCGACGAGGCCGCCTTCCGGGACGCGGATCGGGGCGTACCAGTTGGTTGAACCGCCCTCGGCGGGCGTGACGCCGAACTTGCGTCCCCGCCCGAACACCTCCTGGCTGACCTCGCCGCCGGATGGCACCATGCCGATCCACGCGGAGTAGCCCGAGTAACGCGGCCGGTGCGCGGCGCCGAACCGCGCTCGGCGCACCGCGCTGCCGATGCCGTCCGCGCCGATGACCACGTCGTATTCGGCACACAGGTCGGCGACGTCGGCCGGTTCAACTGGCTGACCCGTGCGCAGCAGCGCCGTCGGCAGGGCGTCGCGAAGCAGGCTGATCAACGCGGCTCGCGAGATCAACACGGGCAGGTCACCGGTCCGGCGTTCGAGGCGGCCGACGTCGAGCCGCGCGAGCGTCCGGCCGTCCGACCGGCGGAACCGCATCTCCCGCTGCGCGACGCCGGTGCGCCGCACGCGCTCGCCCAGCCCGATCGCGTCGAGCGCGTGCAACGCGGCCGGCCACATGCCGAGCGCGGTGCCCCGGCCTTCGACGCGCGGGCGGCGTTCGAAGACCGTCACGTCCAGGTCCGCCTGGTTCAACCGGAGTGCGCAGGCGAGTCCGCCGATGCCGCCGCCGACCACCGCAACCGTTGTTGTCATGCGGACCACGCTACTACAGATGTAGTCACAGCTGTAGTGCTAGGTTGAGCCGGTGCCTCCAGACAACGAACGGCCGCGCCGTGACCAGGTGGTGGACGCGGCGATCACCGTGCTCGGCACCCAGGGCGCGCGCGGGCTGACCCATCGCGCGGTCGACGCGGAAGCCGGGCTGCCCGCGGGGACGACGTCGAACCACTTCCGCACCCGCGGAGCCCTGCTCGCCGGGGTGCTGGCGGGACTGGCCGAGCGTGACTTCGCCGTCGCCACCGAACTGGCGGACGAGGGGCTGGCCGAGGGCGCCGCCCGGTTCGCCCGGCACCTGGCCGGCCCGGACCGCGTCGCGACGCTCGCGCGCTACGCCCTGTTCCTGGAAGCGGCCTGGGACCCGCAGCTGCGGCTCCAGCTCGAGGCCGCCGGAGCCCGGGCGGCGGCGCCGCTGCACGCGCTGCTCGACGCCGCCGGGTCGACCCAGCGCGACCTGCACGCGAAGGTGCTGCTCGACCACATCGAGGGCATGGTGCTGCACGAACTGACCCGGCCGTCCGGCGACTTCCGGCCGGAGGAATCGCTCCGGCTGCTGGTCAGCGCACTGGGACTGACCGGTTCTCCCGGTACGACCGCCACATGATGCGCGCGGCGTAGGGCAGCAGGTCGCGTCCGCGCCGCCAGAGCCACGGGATGCCCTTCACCACCAGCCAGCCGACGTGCTGCACGGCACCGGCGTTCGCGCCGCCCGAGCACTCCAGGCTCACCGGCACGCGGATCTCCACCCCCGCCTCGGTGAGCAGTCCGGCGAACCCCTGCGCGAGCATCCGGTGCCCCAGCTCCGACGGGTGCAGCCGGTCCACGCTCCACGCGCTCAGCTCGTAGGCGCCGGGCAGGGTCATCAGGTCGAGGCACCGCAGGCCGCGGGCGGCGACCACGCCGTCGATCACCGCGTTCAGCTCGTCGATCCGCGCCCGCAGCGCCCGGTACAGCGAACCCGGCAGGCGGAAGACCCGGCCGTGGTCGTGGAAGCGCACCGGGATGACCACCGAGCCGACGGCGAGCAGTTCGCGCACCACGTGGTCGAGGTCGGCGGCGATGGCCGCGGCGTCGAAGTCGGAGCGCAGGGTGTCGTTCATGCCGACGATCAGCAGCACCACCTCGGGGCGGTGCGCCAGCGCGACCTCCAGCTGCTCGGTCCGCACGCAGCGCATCCGCGCACCGGTGAACGAGGCGTTCAGGTAGCCGTCCGGCTCGACGCCCAGCGCGTCGGCCACCAGCGGGCCGACCCCGCGCCAGGCCCCGCCCGGCAGCGGGTCGCCGAGGCCGACCGCGGTCGAGTCACCGAGCACGGCCAGCCGGGACACCCGGCGCGGAGCCGGTTCGGGAAAGTCGGGAACCTCGGATGCCAGGGTGAATTCATCACGCAGCACGGTCACAACGCAGACCTTCCGGCACCCAGGCTCATCCGTGGTGAGGACCGGGTAACGGCGTGAGGACGCCTCGGAGAACCCTCGGTGCGGTGCTAGCGGAACGCCGGGTACAGCGCCAGGCGCAGGCCGGGGCCGTGCCGCTCGTCCAGTGCGGCGGACACCTCCAGCGCGTGCGCGGCGACGTCGTCGAGCCCGGCGCGTTCGGCGTGCTTGCCCAGATCACTCCACCAGCTGACCAGTGCGGCTGCTCGGCTCGTCGGCGCGGCGCCGCGCTCGGGCGCCAGCCCGGGCAGCAGCTCCCAGGTCGCCAGCCAGACGCGCAGCAGCTGGCTCTCCAGCAGGTGCTCGGAGAGGATGTCGTCGTCGGCGAGCGCGGGCCACACCCCGGCGACCTCGGCGCGCCACGCGGCGACCATCGCCTCGCTCATGCCTGCGGGCAACGCCAGCGCGTACGGGCACGACGCGAACGGCACCCGCAGGTACGCGGCGTCGACCAGTGCACTGCGCACGCACCCGCGTTCGAAGTCGAGGAAGCGCACTCCCCCGCTGGTCGCGAGGTTGTTGTCCGGGCACAGCTCCACCGGGCTGAACGCGCGGTAACGCGGCGACGCGGCCAGCTCGGCGAGCTGCTCGGCGTGCCGGCGGACGGTGTCCGGGGTGTCCACACCGAGCAGTTCGGACAGCAGCGCGGGCAGCTGGGCCGACGCGAGCACCGGCGTGGTGTCGTCGCCGACGGCCCGGCCGCCGAGGCGGCGCAGCAGCGCGTTGAAGTCGGCTTCGCGGCCGGCGGTGTTGGCGTGCAGCCTGCCCAGCGAACGCGCCCAGGACAGCAGCGCGCGCTCGGCGGCTCTGGCATCGGCGCCACGCAGCCGGTCCTGCACGGTCGGCGCGCGGCCGAGGTCGTCGAGCACGAGGACCCGGTGGCCGCCGTCGTGCGCGACCAGCTCCGGGCACATGCGCTCGTCCTGGGCCAGCGCGGTGAACAGCTGGTAGCTGACCGCTTCCTGGGCGAACGGGTCCGCACCGCGCTCCGGCGGCTCGCCGGGGTAGTGCTTGATCACCAGCGTGCGCGGCAGCGCGAACGGCGAGGCCGCCACCCGGACGCGGACCACGGTGGCGGGGCCGGTGCCCCGCAAGTCCTCGGGGTCGACCAGGGGGATCGTGCTGCCGAACCGGTGGGCGAGGACGGCTTCACCCGCCCGGATCGCGGCTCCGAGCGCTTCGTCAGCCTCAGTGACCTTCATGGCTTCGCCGGCGGCAACCCTGGTGCCTGCCGAAACCACCGCCCTGCTACCCGATGTGTTCGTGGATTTCTTCGAAGTGTCCACAGTCATTGTCCCCGACCCTACTCGTGAGCGTGCGTGCCCGTCACCCGCGTGAGAGTGGACGTTCCGTGGAGGCCAAACGTTGTCCCCTGCGGCGCAGCATCAGCACAACGGCCGCCGCCACGACGATTCCTCCCAGGTTTATCACGAGCTGGATGACGGAACCGATACAGCGACCCCACTCGTTAAGTACGGCCGCGACCACCGCGTACCCGGCCGCCGGCACGGTGGTCACCGAGATGAACACCCCGACCAGCGCCGCCGACTTCGCCGAGGTCAGCGACAGCATGCCGGCCGCGCCGGCGAGCAGCGCGACGATCAGCGAGTACGGGCCGACCTGGTAGATGAAGTCCGCTTCGTGCTCACCGAGCAGGGAAGCCCGGTCGAACAGGCCGGTCGCCTCACCCACCACGGTGAACCCGAGGGTGAGCAGCATGGCGACCGGGAACCCGACCGCGAGCGCCGCGCCGGCGCGGCGCACCAGGTCCCACCGGCGCATCACCAGGCCGACGGCGATCGCGGCGAGCGGGCCGAACTCCGGGCCCACCACCATCGCGCCGACGAGGGTCACCGGCGAGTCGGTCACCACGCCGACCGCGGCCAGCATGCAGGCGATCGACAGGAAGCTGAGGAAGGTCACGTTGAGCCGCGACTCCTCACCCGTCCGGCTGAGCAGCTCCTGCCACACCACCGCGTCGGCGCCTTCGCCGGGCGCTTCCTCCTCCGCCTGGTCGGCGGAATCGGACAGCGCCGTGTCGATGACCTCGAGCGTGATGCCACCGGTGTGGTCGAGCTCGAGCACGCACAACGCGTCGATGATCTCGTCGGCCGCCTCGCGGGCGATGTCGGCCTCCACCACATCGCCCGCGGGGTCGACCGCGGCGTCCTTGATCAGCACGAGGTGCGTGGCTCCGCGATGCTCGGACAGCACTTCGAGCACGCGATCGGTCTTCTCCGGTGGCGAGACCGCACGCAGGTGCAGCACCGATTACGCCTTGGCGGGCGCCGGCTTCGCGTCCACGCCGGCTTCCTTGCGCTGCTCGGCGGTGATCGGCGCCGGTGCCGCGGTCAGCGGGTCGTACCCGCCGCCGGTCTTCGGGAAGGCGATCACGTCGCGCAGCGAGTCGGCACCGGCCAGCAGCATGGTGATGCGGTCCCAGCCGAAGGCGATGCCGCCGTGCGGCGGCGGGCCGAACTGGAAGGCGTCGAGCAGGAAGCCGAACTTCTCCTGGGCCTCCTCGGCGGACAGGCCCATCAGCTCGAACACGCGCTTCTGCACGTCGGCGCGGTGGATACGGATGGAGCCGCCGCCGATCTCGTTGCCGTTGCAGACGATGTCGTAGGCGTAGGCCAGTGCGTTGCCCGGGTCCTGCTCGAACTTGTCGATCCACTCCGGGGTCGGCGAGGTGAACGCGTGGTGCAGGGCGTTCCAGTTGCCGCCGCCGACTGCCACGTCGTCGGACTCGTCGGCCGCGACGAACATCGGGAAGTCGACCACCCACACCAGCGACCAGGCGTTCTCGTCGATCAGGCCGAGGCGGTGCCCGATCTCGACGCGGGCGGCGCCGAGCAGCGCCCTGGCCTCGCTGGGCTTGCCGGCGGCGAAGAACACGCAGTCGCCGGGCTTCGCGCCGACCGCGGCGGCGAGGCCATCGCGCTCGGCCTCGGACAGGTTCTTCGCGACCGGGCCGCCGAGCGTGCCGTCCTCGTTGAACAGCACGTAGGCGAGGCCGCGGTGGCCGCGCTGCTTGGCGAACTCCTGCCAGCCGTCGAGCGTGCGGCGCGGCTGGCTCGCGCCACCGGCCATCACCACGGCACCGACGTACGGCGCCTGGAACACCCGGAACGGGGTGTCGGCGAAGTACTCGGTCATCTCGGTCAGTTCGAGGTCGAAGCGCAGGTCCGGCTTGTCCGAGCCGTACTTCGCCATGGCCTCGGCGTAGCTGAGGCGGCGGAACGGCCGGGGCAGTTCGACGTCGATCAGCTTCCACAGCGCGCTGACGATGTCCTCGCCGAGCGCGATCACGTCGTCCTGCTCGACGAAGCTCATCTCGATGTCGAGCTGGGTGAACTCGGGCTGGCGGTCGGCGCGGAAGTCCTCGTCGCGGTAGCAGCGGGCGATCTGGTAGTACCGCTCCAGCCCGCCGACCATGAGCAGCTGCTTGAACAGCTGCGGTGACTGCGGCAGCGCGTACCAGGAGCCGGGCTTGAGCCGGGCGGGGATGACGAAGTCGCGGGCGCCCTCGGGGGTGGACCGGGTCATGGTCGGGGTCTCGACCTCGACGAAGTCCTGGGCGTGCAGCACCTCGCGGGCCACCCGGTTCACCTCGCTGCGCAGGCGCATGGCCTTCGCCGGGCCGCTGCGCCGCAGGTCGAGGTAGCGGTGCTTGAGGCGGACCTCCTCACCGACGTCGACCCGGTCGTCGATCGGGAAGGGCAGCACGGCCGACTCGGAGAGCACCTCGAGTTCGGTCACCAGCACCTCGATGGCGCCGGTGGGGATCTCGGCGTTCTCGTTGCCTGCCGGGCGCGCGGAGACCTCGCCGGTGACGCGGAGGCAGAACTCCGAGCGCAGGCTGTGGGCGCGCTCGGCCATCTCGCCTTCGCGGAAGACGACCTGGGCGACTCCGCTGGCGTCGCGGAGGTCGATGAAGATCACGCCGCCGTGATCGCGCCGACGGGCCACCCAGCCGGTGAGGACTACGGTCTGGCCGGCGTGCTCGGCACGCAGGGTGCCGGCGTTGTGGGTGCGAAGCACTGCGGTTGCTCTCCTCGGACGTGGCTCGTCTGGCGATTCAGCAGGGGATTTCCCCGGCAATAGAGGCTAACGAACCACCGGCGGCACGGCTGAGGCAGGTCAGCCGCCGCCCGGCTGCAGCGGGAAGAGCGGTTCCTGGCGCGGGGTGCGCGACGCCCGCCGCTGGACGGGGAGGTCGTCCACCTGGTTGACCGGACCGGCGGCGCCTGGCTCGCTCGTGCGGAAGACGTTCGAGTCGAGGCCGTGCCGCCGCCTCAGGCGGGCGAACCGCGCGGACAGCTGCTTGCGGTAGGCGGCCTTGGCGTAGCTGCCGCGTCCGTACAGCTCGCGGTACAGCGGGACGAGCGCGGGGTATTCGACCGCCAGCCAGCGCGCGAACCATTCACGCGCGCCGGGACGCAGGTGCAGGGCGATCGCGGTCACGCTGGTTGCACCGGCCGCGGCGATCGCGGCGAGCACGCCGTCCAGTGCTTCGTCGGAATCGGTCAGGCCCGGCAGGATCGGGGCCACCAGCACCCCGCACGGCAGGCCGGCGTCGCGGATGCGGCGCACCAGCTCCAGCCGCGCCTGCGGGCTCGGGGTGCCGGGTTCGAGCCGCTGCTGGAGTTCCCGGTCGAGCAGGGCGATCGACACGCTCAACCCGACCGGTACCTCGGTGCTCACCGAGGACAGCAGCGGCAGGTCCCTGGTCAGCACGGTGCCCTTGGTCAGGATGGAGAACGGCGTGCCCGAATCGGCGAGCGCGGAGATGATGCCGGGCATCAGCCGGTACCGGCCTTCGGCGCGCTGGTACGGGTCGGTGTTGGTGCCCATCGCGACGTGCTCGCGGGTCCAGCCGGGTTTGCGCAGCTGGGCGGCCAGCACCTCGGGTGCGTTGATCTTGACCACCACCTGGCTGTCGAAGTCCTTGCCGGCGTCGAAGTCCAGGTAGGTGTGCGTCTTGCGGGCGAAGCAGTTGTGGCTGACCACGCCGTTCGCGATGAAGTCGCCGCTTTCGGTGGTCAGGTCGTACATCGGGATGTCCCGGCCGAGGTCCTCGATCCGCGCCACCCCCAGCCGCGCGGGCAGCTCGGCGCTGTACAGGCTGATGCCGACCAGTTGCTCGCCCACCGTCAGGTGCGGCCGCGCAGTTGGCCCGGGGCGATCGGCGGTGACGTGCCGCCAGCCGCGCTCGGTCAGGAACCGGTGGTCACCGCTGGCGATCAGCTCGACGCCGTTCTCCAGCACCACGCGGTACGCCCGGTTGACCGTGGCCCAGTGCGCGAGCACGCGCGTGGCCGTGCCGCGCCGGTGCCCCTGGTGCGCGCGGGTGCCGAAGACCTCGTCACCGACCTCGATCTCCTCGAGCCGCTTGAGTTCGCCGTCGGCCATCAGCACCTCGGTGTCGCCGGCGAGGCAGTAGGTGCACGCGTGGGAGCAGCCCCGGTACGGGTTGACCGTCCAGCTGAACGGCACCGCGGACGAGCCGGGAACCTTGTTCAGCACCGACCGCGCCCGCACCTCGTGGAAGGTCACCCCGGCGAATTCGGGTGAGGTGACCGAGCGCACCAGCCCGGCCAGCCCCAGTCCCGGAATGATCTGCTCGCCCTCGCCACCGACCCGCTGTCTGTCCCACCGCACCCCCAGAGTCGAACACACGTTCGAAGCCGTGTCAAACCCCAGGCGTGCCGGGAAATCGGGTCGCGGGGCGGGCACGGGTGTACCTAGGTTGACCGGATGCCGGACCCGATCTTCGCCCACCCCCGCCTCGCCCGGATCTACGACGCCTTCGACGGCGAGCGCGACGACCTGGCCACCTATCTCGCGATCGCCGAGGAGGTCGGTGCGCAGCGCGTGCTCGACCTCGGCTGCGGTACGGGCTCGCTGGCCGTCCTGCTCGCTGAACGCGGCCGCACGGTCATCGGCGCCGATCCGGCCGCGGCCTCGCTCGAGGTCGCGAAAGCCAAGCCGCACAACGGAAGCATCACCTGGCTCCACGGCGACGCCAGCACGTTGCCCGCCCTCGACGCCGACCTGGCGGTGATGACCGCGAACGTGGCGCAGGTCTTTCTCACCGACGACGAATGGACGCGAACCCTGCGAGGGATCCACGCCGCACTACGACCGCACGGACACCTCGCGTTCGAAACCAGGCGTCCCGAACGACGGGCGTGGGAGGACTGGGCCGCCGACCCGGCGCACGCCGTGCTCGACCTGCCCGGGATCGGGCGCGTGGAGCACACGCGGGAGGTCACCTCGGTGGACCTGCCACTGGTCTCCTTCCGCCACAGCTACCGCTTCCACGCCGACGGCACGGTGCTCACCTCCGACTCGACGCTCCGGTTCCGCGGGCGTGACGAGGTGGAGTCGAGTCTGACCGACCACGGTTACCGGGTACTGGACGTGCGGGACGCCCCGGACCGGCCCGGTCGCGAATACGTCTTCCTCGCCCAGCGCACGTCCTGACTCAGAGCAGGTCGTACCGCCAGTCGTTGCACTGCATGAACCGCCCGGGCGGGTACTCGAACTCGCAGGGTGCGACGAAGACGAAGCCCGCCTTGCGGCACAACGCGTTCGACGGCGCGTTGTGCACCGACGGATAGGCGTGCACCACGGTGAACCGCGCTTGCTCACGCGCGCTCATCATGGTCAGCCGCACCGCCCGTGCCGCGACACCCCGGCCCCGGAACTCCGGAAGCACTCCCCAGCCGGTTTCGTACACCTCCTTTCCCAGCCGGGTTCGCTTCCAGTAGCCCACGGTGCCCGCCAGTTCGTCGCCGAACCGGATCCGGAACATGCGGTCCACCGATTCGGGACGCGCGGTGTCCTGGTAGCGCCGCTGCCGGTTGAGCAGCTTCTCCTCCGTTTCCGGACCGCCCGTGTGCGCGGTCATTTCCGGCGTGTTGGCCCGCCGGAGCAGCCACAGATCTTCGGCCGTCCACGGCTCGATGCGCACTTCCGGCTCCGGGCGCAGCAGATCGCGCAACAGCGCCTGCTCCCGTCGCCACGGCCCAGCGGCTTCACCTGCCTCCCACAGTTCGGCGAGTTCGGACTCCGGGCCGGTCACCCGCGCCAGGGCGCGGGCGGCCGATTCCCGGTACTGCTCGTGCATCGGCGGCACCGGGAATTCCGGCCCGCCACTGAGATCGGCGGCTGCGCCGCCCCGCTGCCCGGCCGCGACCAACGCTGCCGCCGCGACCGCTCTCTCCCCCGTTCCGGCGTCCAGCCAGCCGGTCGAATCCGCCGCAGCCACCAGGGCGCGGTGGATGACCTCCGGCCGGAACGCCTGGTCCACTTCGTCCAGCTCCGCGGCGAACGTGCGCGCCACGTCGTTGTCGAAGGGACCGGTGTCCCAGGTACCCATGCCCGGCAGGGTCGCACGCGGCACCGACAGTTTCAGCGCAGTGCCGATCCGGCGGTCGGGTGCAGCACCAGCACCTGCTGTTCGGCACCCAGGCCGACCCGCTCGCGCCAGTCCTGCTTGCGAGCCGTGTCCAAGTCGTCGAACCGCGAGAACCAGACGAACACCCGCTCGCCTTCGCGCACCGGCAGCGCCGGGAAGTTGTTCTCCGCGACCAGGGTTTCGAACGACGCCAGCGGCGGTTCGTCCAGCTCGGGCACCACCGATTCCTCGAAGAACGCGGCGAAGTCGCCGGTGTCCACCGGGCAGATCGTCGCCGTGTACACCCCGTCCGACGCCGTGGCGATCTGCGCGAACCCGGTGCCCGGCCGGGCCGGTCGAAGCAGCAGGACGTTGTCGGAATCGAGCATGGTGGCGTTCGCGGCCGGACCGTGTTCCGCCCAGATCGGGCCGCCGTAGAACTCGGTCAGCGCGGCGGCCCGCGACGGCAGGTCCGGGAAACCGCGCAGCCAGACGAACCGGTCGGGGTCGTCGGCGTCGCGGAACTGGCCGAGCACCCGCATCCCGCACGCCTCCTGGCCGGTGACGAACTCGCGGTCGAACAACTCGACGAGCTCGTCACGCCGGCCGGGACGCAGGGTGTACTGGCGCAGTTCGAGCACAGGAAGGTTCATGGCGCGCAGGCTAGGGCCGGATCACTGACACCTTCTGTCAGTGATCCGGCCATCACGCCAGTGACGGCAGCAGGTCGTCGAACTCGGCGACGAACCGGTCCACCATCCGGACCTCCTCGTGGTCCAGCCGGTGCCCCGGCTCCCGGCAGTGCGCGCTGGCGAACAGCCCGCGCCGCACGGAGATCAGCTTCTCCGCGGCCACGATCAGCTCGGTGTCGAGCATCCAGTACGAGATGTAGGGCAGCAGCCGCCGGTACAACTGCATGCCGCCGGTCTCGTCGCCCTCGCTGAACCGCCGCCACAGCTCGACGTAGACCTCGGTGAACGAGCAGCCGGGCTGCGTGCCGACCGCACCGCGGCGGATCGCGTCGGGCAGGTGCACCCCGGCGTACCCCTCGACCGCGGGCAGCGGCGGATCGGCGGCGGCCAGCTCCTCGATCAGCGCACCCGGTGGACTGGATTCGACCTTCACCAGCGCCAGGTTCGGGTGCTCGCGGGCGAGCGCGCACAGCGTGGCGCCGTCGAGGCTGGTGCCGGTCTCCGCGGGCGCGTACTGCAGGACCACCGGCGTCGGGGCGACCGCGGCGAGCACCGCGCGCACGTGCGCCACGACCGACCGCCGTGACGGCGCCAGGAAGTGCGGCGGCAGCAGGTTGATCAGGTCGGCCCCGGCGGCGACCGCGTCGACCGCGCGCTGCACGGCGAGCCGGGTGGCGTGGTCCTGCACCGCGATGATCGCCGAAACCTCCGGGCGCGTGGCGGTCTCCTCCAGCAGGATGCCGGTCAGCAGCTGCCGCTCCCACTCCCCCAGCTTGTGGAACTCCGAGGCGAACCCGGGGAACATCACGCTGCCCACCCCGGTCCCCAGCACGTACCCCACCACGCGCCGGAACCCCGGCACGTCCAGGTCGCCGTTGTCGGCGAAGGGCACCTCCAGCACCGGCGACACCCCGCGCACCGGCGGCCGCAGCACGCCCTCCTCCTCGGTGCGCACCTCCGCGATCGTCATCCCCGCTCACCCTCTTCCGATGGACCCGCCGAGCAGATCGCGCACCGTTCCCCCGAGCACGGCGGCGCGCTCCGGTTCGGCGATCGTCCAGTCCCGCACCCGGCGCAGTTCCGCCGCGGGCACGGTGTACGGCGCGTCGGTGCTGAACACCACGCGCGAGGTGCCGATCTCCGGGTCGCGCGCGAATTCGCTCAGGACGGTGTCCCACGGCGCGTACGCGGTGTCGGCGTAGAGGTTCGGCGCCTGCCGCAGGGCGGGCGCGGCGTCGATCCAGAAGTCGGTGGCGCCGCTGCGACCCATCACGAAGTCCAGTTCTGGGTACCGCTGGGCCAGCAGCGCGAGCGGCATCGGCAGCGCGCTCGGCGGGGTGCCGGTCCGCACGTAGACGAACCAGCCGTGGTCCCCGGCGAAGTCGAGCAGCGGGTCCAGCAGGCCGTCGAGCAGGTCGAAGCCCTGCAGCACCGAGTCGACGGCCAGCGCGACGGCCCCGGCGTCGGCGGCGCGTGCGAGTTCGTCGACCGCCGCCGGGCCGCGCCACGGGGTGGCCACCGCGTAGGCCAGCAGGCGGCCCTCGGACACCGCGGCCGCCGACGTGGTCTGCAGGTTGCCTTCGCGGTTGTCGACCGCGATGCACCGCTCGCCCGGCGAAACCAGCGCGGTGTCGATGCCCAGCCGGTCCATGGTGGTGATCAGGTCGAACGCGGTGAGCGCAACCTCCCGGCCCTCGCCGATGCGCACGTGCGCGTCCACCACCGGCGTCATCGGTCCAGCCCCAATGCACCCAGGGCGTCGGCGTGGATGATCGCTTCGACCTGGTCCAGCGGCACCCTCGGCAGAGCGGTGCCGTCCAGGATGTCGTTGACGCGGCGGATGCCCGCCATCGCCTCGGCCGTGCCGGCGATCGGGAAGTCGCTGCCTAGCAGCAGCTTGCCCAGGCAACCCCATTCGTGCGCGGCGAGCAGGGATTGGTAGCAGACCCACGGGCGCAGGTAGATCGACGACACATCGGCGTACACGTGCGGGTGCTTCCGGATCGTCACGGCCGTGTCGGTGCCCCAGGGGTGACCCATGTGCGCCAGCACGATGCGCAACTCGGGGAACCGCAGCGCGATCTCGTCGAACACCAGCGGCTGGGTGTAGCGCAGCGGGGCGTGCCGCATCGGTGAGGCACCGGCGTGGAACAGGATCGGCAGGGCGGCCTTCTCGCAGTAGGCGTAGAAGGCCAGCGCCGGTTCGCCCAGCGGGTCGAAGTCCTGGTAGTTCGGGCCCAGCTTCACCCCGCGCAGGCCCAGTTCGCGGCAGCGTTCGGCCTCGTCGAAGACGTGGTCCCACCGCGGGTTCACCGAGAAGAACCCGATGCGGTGGGCGGGGTCGGCGGCGGCGAACTCGGCGGTCGCGTCGTTCGTGCGCTCCGGCGGGTACGGCAGGCCGGTCATCGGCTCCGGGTCGTCGACGGCGATGTTGAACACGATGGACACGTCGGCGGCGGCCATGTCGCGGTCGTAGTCGGCCCAGGAGTTCGTGGTGCTCACGTCGCGGTCGGTGCGCCAGTTCGAGTACACGCGGCGCTGGTCCGGCGGCACGGCCTCGCGGTGCGTCGGCGTGTGCGAGTGCACGTCGACGATCACCGGAACCGCCGCCGCAGGTCGTCCCTCGGGGCCACGCCGAGGCCGTGGCCGTCGGTCAGCCGGACCCGTTTGCCGTTGCTGTCCAGCGGCTCGGCCAGGATGTCCTCGGCGTAGTAGTGCGCGCCGATGATGTCCGACGGCAGGTGTTCGCTCAGCGCGGGCAGCGCGCACGCCACGTGCAGCTGGGCGGCCGCGCCGATGCCCAGTTCACCGTTGGAGCCGATCAGCGTGTCCAGGCCGAAGGTCTCGGCGACCCGGCCCTGCACCACGGCCTTCGCCGGGCCGCCCGCCTTGCCGAGGTACACGCTGATCACGTCGGCCGCCGACGCCCGGATCACCCTGGCCAGGTCGTCCGCGCCGAACACGGACTCGTCGGCGATCACCGGCACGCCCAGCGAGCGCACCGCCGCCATGCCCTCCAGGTCAGCCGGTCTGACCGGCTGCTCGACGAACGCCGGTCCGAAGGTGATCAGCCGCCGGACCGCCTCCCGGGCCTCGGCCCGGCTCCAGCCGCCGTTGGCGTCCACCCCGATGAACGCGCCCAGCCCGGCGAGTTCACGCACCCTGGCCACCCGGGTCAGGTCGCCGTCGATGCCGAGGCCCACCTTGACCTTGAACGAGGTGAAGCCCGCCGACACCGCCGCGCCGTACGCCTTCTCCAGCACCTCGCCGTCCCCGGACAGCGACAGCTTGATCGGCACCTCGTCGCGGTAGGGGCCCCCGAGCGCGGTGGTCAGCGGCATGCCCAGCGTGCGGGCGTAGGCGTCCCACAACGCGGTCGACACGCCCGCCTTGGTGAACTGGTTGGCCGCCAGCACCCGGTCCATGATCGCTTCGAGCGCACCCGGCGGGGCGAGTTTGCGGCCGAGCAGCGCGGTGGTCAGCACGTTGCGCACGAAGTGGTCGGCGCTGGCCGCGTCCTCCCCGCTCCACAGCGGGGTGGCGCTGACCTCGCCGAAACCCTCCACGCCCTCGGTGGTGACCACGCGGATGAGCAGGAAGTCGGACCGGTCGTGGGTGCCCTTCGCGCCGCGCACGACCAGCGCGGGGTGGGCGGGCAGGCTGACCGGCAGCGTGTGCACCGCCGCGATCCTCGCCGTCAGCACGCTCATCCGAGCCACCCGCCGAGCAGCCGCCGGGGATTGGTCACCAGCATCTCCTCCCGCTGCTTCGCGGTGATGCCCCAGCCGTCGATCTCGGCGATCCTGGCCACCGCGTAGTCCTGGCTCGCCCGGTCGGACAGGCCGGCGTCGGTGCCGAAGAGCACCTTGCCGCCCGGCGCGGAGGCGAGGATGTGGCGGGCAGCGTACGGCGGCGTCCCGCACAGGCAAAGGTAGAGGTTCGGGGTCGCGGTGACCGCGGCGAGCGCCTCGCGCCAGCAGTCGTGCAGCCCGCCGTGCCCGAGCACCACCTTGAGGCGGGGGTGGCGGCGGGCCAGCGCGGCGATCTGGCCCGGGGTCGAGTACGGCGGCGAGCCGTCGTGGGAGAGCAGGATGCCGCCCGCCGACTCGACCTCCTCGCAGATCGGGTCGAGCGCGGTTTCGTGCATGCTGAACCCCTGCAACCAGGGGTGCAGCTTCAGGCCGCCGAAGCCCAGTTCGGTGAAGCAGCGGCGCACCTCGTCGGCGGCGTCGGCGTGGCGCGGGTTCACCGTGCCGAACGCGATCATCCGCCGCGGGTCGACCGCGGTGAACCGGGCCAGTTCGTCGTTGGCCTGCCGGGTCGCGTTGAACAGCCCGTCGTGGGCGAGCACCACCGCGGCCTCGATGCCGGAGCCGTCGAGGTATTCGAGGAACTCGCCGGGCCCGAACCCGGCGCCGCCGAGCCAGGTCGCCGCGTGCCAGGCAGGTGGGTGGGTGTGGAAGTCGATCACGGCAGGTCCGCCAGCGCGATCAGCCGGTCGGCCAGTGCCTTCGCGATCTCGTCCAGCCAGCCGGACCCGCGTTCGGCGCTCGCCCGCTCGGGGCGGTCGGTGTAACCGTCGATGCGCAGCCAGGTGGCCTGGTCGTGCCGGTCCACCCCGGCCATCGCGGTGGTCTCGGGCAGTGCGGTGCGTTCGACCGGGCGGCCGGCGAGGTCCGGGTCGACGGCCAGCACCAGCGAGGTCTCGAACTCACCCGCGTGCCCCGGCACCGGGGTGGCCGACCGGTCGGCCACCAGGTCCCAGTAGTGCACGACCGCCGTCGACAGGCCGTGGCGCGCGGACGCGGCGGCGGCCGCCGCGTGGCAGACGCCCTGGTTGCCGCCGTGCCCGTTGACCACGACCAGGCGCCGTCCACCGCAGGTGACCACCGAGCGCATGAGGTCGGTGAGCACCGCGATGGCGACCTCGGTGGTCAGCGACAGCGTGCCGCCGAACGGGAGGTGGTGGTCGGAGGCGCCGAACGGCAGGCAGGGCGCGAGCACCAGGTCGCGGCGGCACGACCCGGCCGCCTGCTCGGCCGCGCGCCGGGCCACGGTGGTGGCCAGCAGCGCGTCGGTGCCGGTGGCCAGGTGCGGCCCGTGCTGCTCGGTCGCGCCGAACGGCAGCACCACCAGCGCTTCCGGCAGCAGCGCGCCGAGTTCGGCACGGGTGCGGTCGGACCAGTCGAACACGGTCATGCCAGGCTCCAAGCCGCGAGCACGGCGACCCGCTCGCTGATCTCCAGTGCGGCCAGGCCGTCGGCCAGGCCGGGGGACGGCGTCGCCCGCGCGCCGCTGATCAGCTCGGTGAACCGCGTCAGCTGCAGGTCGAAGCACCGGGTGGTGCGGTCGCCGTCGAAAGCCACGTGCTCCACCCCGTCGGCGGTGGTCAGCCGCAGGTCGAAGGTGAACCCGTCCAGTTCGGCGTGCCCGCGGTCGCCGATGATGCTGATCTCGCAGCGCGGCAGCGCGCCGGTCAGCCAGCCGAACTCGGCCAGCACGGTGACCCCGCCCGGATAGCGCAGCCGGGCACCGCAGAGGTTGGGCGAGGGCAGGTCCGCTCGGGTGGACACCGCCCAGGAGTCCTCCAGGCGCTCGGGAGGGCCGCCGAACAGCGTGGCGAACCAGTCGAACACGTGCGCTCCCTCGTGGACCACGGGCATTCCGTGCGCCAGTGTGGCCTCGATCCGCCGCGCGTGCTCGGGCAATCCCGGATCGCGTCGTTCGTCGTAGATGTGCGCGCGGGCCAGCAGGCCGGTCCCGAGCTTGCCCGCGGTGATCCACTCGCGGAGCACCGCCAGTGCGGGATCGTGCCGGTAGGTCAGCCCCACCTGCACGCGTTTGCGCTGGCCGGCGGGCAGTTTCACGAGCGGCGCGGCGGCTGCGGAGGACACCGCGATCGGTTTCTCGGCGAGCACGAACCGGCCGGTCGCGGCCACGCGACCGACCAGGCTCGGGGTCACCCACGGCGGGGTGGCCAGCACGACCGCGTCGATCGCGGGATCGGCGAGCACCTCGCCGACGGCTTCGAACGCGGGAACCGAGGTGTGCTCGGCGGCGAGCGCGCGGCGGGCGGGGTCCGGGTCGACGACCGCGGCGAGCCGGACCCCGCGGTGGCGCAGCAGGGCGGGCAGGTGCGCGCCGAGGCCGATCTCACCGAGTCCGACCAGCGCGACCGAGGGGACGTTCACCGGGACACCTCCCCCGTGACCAGTTCGGGAACCGCGTCGATCAGGGCGCGGGTGTACTCGTGCTTCGGCTGGTCGAAGAGTTCGGCGCGGGTGCCCGTTTCGACGATCCGCCCGTGCCGCATCACCGCCAGCCTCGGTGCCACCCGCCGCACCACGGCGAGGTCGTGCGAGACGAACAGGTAGGTCAGCCCCAGTTCACGCTGCAGGCCGCCGAGCAGGCGCAGGATCTGCGCCCGGGTCACCACGTCGACCGCGGAGACCGCCTCGTCGAGCACCACGAACGACGGTTCGAGCGCGAGCGCGCGGGCGATGTTGACGCGCTGGCACTGCCCGCCGGACAGTTCGCGCGGGTAGCGCCCGCTGACCGCGGCGGGCAGGCCGACCAGGTCGAGCAGCTCGGCCACCCGGCGGCGCCGGTCCGCCTTCGGCGCCCGCCGGTGCACCGCGAGCGGCAGCCCGACGATCTGCTCGACGGTCTTGCGCCGGTTCAGCGAGCCGACCGGGTCCTGCGGCACGAGTTGCATGTCCCGGCGGCGGCGCCGCAGTTCGCCACGCGGAAGCGAACCGAGCGCGACGCCGTCGTACCGCACCACGCCCGCATCGGGCCGGTCCAGCCCGAGCAACAGCCGGGTCAGCGTGGACTTGCCCGCCCCCGACTCCCCCACCAGCCCGAAGGTCTCCCCGCGGTGCACCGTCAGCGACACGCCGCCGACCGCGGCATCGCCGGGACCGAACCGCCGGACCAGTCCCTCCGCCTCGAGCAACGGCGGTTGTGGCACCGGTTCGACCGGGTCGACCGGGGTGCTCAGGGTGACCACCGAGCGCAGCAGGTCGCGGGTGTACTGGTGCGCCGGGGCGGTCAGCACGCCGGGCAGTCCACCGGATTCGACCACCCGGCCTTCGCGCATGACCTGGATGCGGGTGCAGAACCCGGAGGCGACCGCGAGGTCGTGCGTGATGAACAGGACCGCCATGCCGCGGCGCGTGGCCAGGTCGTCGAGCAGGGCCAGGATGCGGGCCTGGGTGGTGACGTCGAGCGCGGTGGTCGGCTCGTCGGCGATGAGCACCTCCGGTTCGCACGAGATCGCCATCGCGATCATCACCCGCTGCCGCATGCCGCCGGAGAACTCGTGCGGGTACTGGCGCACGCGCCGGGCGCCGTCGGCGATGCCGACCTCGCCGAGCAGGTCGACCGCGGTCGACCGCGCCCGCGCCGCGCTCACGTCGCGGTGCGCCCGGATCGCCTCCGCGAGCTGGTCGCCGATCGTGCGCACCGGGTTCAGGCAGGACAGCGGGTCCTGGTAGATCATCGAGACGCGCCCGCCGCGCACCCGGTCGAGTTCGCGGTCCGGCGCGGTGACCAGGTCGACCCCGGTCAACAGCACCCGCCCGCCGGTGATCTCGGTCGGCGGCGGGTTCAGCCGCAGCATCGACAGCGACGCGATCGTCTTCCCGCTGCCCGACTCGCCGACCAGCGCCAGCCGCTCCCCCGCCGCCAGCCGCAGGCTGAGCCCGTGCACCAGCGCCGGGCCGCCACGCAGGCCGACCGCGAGGTCCTCCACGGTGAACACGGTCACGGCGCCCCACCCGCCCGCAGCACGCGCTGCACCTGGTCGCCGAGCGCGTTCAACGCGCCGATCGCCACGACGAGCACCAGCGCGGGCAGCAACGGGTACCAGATCGACTCGTACAACCGGTCGTACCCGGACTTCAGCAGCGTGCCCCACGACGCGTCCGGCGGCTGCACCCCGAGGCCGACGAAGCTCAGCGTGGCCTCCAGCATCAGCGCGGTGGCGAGGTTCAGCGACGCCTGCGCGAGCAGTGCGGGCACCGCGTTCGGCAGCACCTCGGCGAACAGGATGCGCAGCCGCGGCGCGCCGACCGCCTCCAGCCCCCGCACGTACTCCGACTCGAGTTCGGCGAGCACGGCCGAGCGCGCGATCCGCGCGGTCAGCGGGCTCATCAGCAGGCCGGTGACGACGACCATCGACGGCGTCGCCGAGCCGAAGGCGGCGACGAAGACCAGCGCGAACAACACGATCGGAATGGCCAGCGCGGCTTCGGCCACGCGCATCAGCACCTCGTCCAGCCAGCCGGACCGGGCCGCCGCGAGCAGGCCCCACGCCACCCCGGCGGCCATCGCCACCAGGGTCGCCCCGGCCGCGAACCCGAGCGAGAGCTGACCGGCGTGCGCGACCCGGGAGAGCAGGTCGCGCCCGAGTTCGTCGGTGCCGAACAGGTGCGGCCAGCCGGGTGCGGCGAACCGGTTGCGCGCGTTGATCGCCGCCGGGTCCGGCAGCAGCAACGGGGCGAGCAGCGACAGCAGCACGAAGGTACCGAGCACGGCCAGCGCGGCGACGGCGGCGGGCCGGGCGAGCAGCCGCCGGCCGGCGGCGGGCGCGGTCACCGCCGCCCCCGGCCGACGCGCAGGCGCGGGTCGAGAAACCCGTAGAGCAGGTCGACCGCCAGGTTGACCACCACGAAGGCCGCCGCCAGCAGCAGCACCGTGCCCTGGATGACGCCGTAGTCCCGCTTGAACACCGAGTCCACGATCAGCGAACCGAGGCCGGGCCAGCCGAACACGTACTCGACCACGACCGCGCCCGAGAGCACACCGCCGACGGTCACGCCGAGCGAGGTGAGCGCGGGCAGCAACGCGTTCGGCAGCACGTGCCGCAGCACCACCGCCCGCCTGCCGATGCCCTTGCCGGTGGCCGTTCGCACGTGGGCCGCCCCGTCCACCTCGGACAACGCGGCACGCAGGTGCCGGATCAGCGGCGCGGACAGGCAGATGCCCAGGGTCAGCGCGGGCAGCACCAGCGTGCGCAGGTTGCCCAGCGGGTCTTCGGCCAGCGGCACGTACCCGTGCGGCAGCACACCCAGCCGGACGCTGAACACCGCCAGCAGCACGATGCCGAACACGAACGGCGGCGCCGCCATGCCCGCGGCGGTGTACGCGCCGACCAGCCGCCCCGGCCAGCGGCTGCGCACCACCGTCGGCAGCACCGCGAGCACCACCGCCAGCAGCACCGCCAGCACCAGGCCGGCGGCGGACAGCTCCAGCGTGGGGCCGAGCGACTGGCCGATCAGCACCGTCACGTCGAACTGGCTGAAGTACGACCGGCCCAGCTCGCCGCCGAAGATGCCGGTGATCCACGCCCAGTACTGCACCGGGATCGGCTCGTCGAGGCCGAGTTCCCCGCGCAGCGCGGCGAGCGCCGCGGGGTCGATGTTCTGCGCCGCGCCGACCCGCGCCACGGTCGGGTCGCCGGGCAGCAGCCGCAGCACCACGAAGATCAGCACGGAGACGCCGAGCATCAGCGCGCTGACCGCGAGGCGCCGGAGCAGGTAGCCGGTCACGTCCGCCACCGCCTAGGCCGCGAATCCGGCTTCCTCCAGGTGCAGCGTGCCCTCCGCCTGCACCCACAACCCGCGCAGCTGCGGCTGCGCCACGGACAGGAAGGCCGTCGACCCGATGAAGATCACCGGGTTCTCCCGGTTCAACACCCGCTGCGCGGTCCTGAACGCGGCCTCCCGCTCGGGCCCCTCCCCCGCCGATTCGATGGTCGCGATCGCGTCGTCGTACTCCGGCGGGGCCACCCAGTTGCACTCGCAGGTGCCCTTGGTGCCCTCGAACCAGGCCAGCGGATAGCTGTCCGGCGGCGGGGTGAACGACAGGTAGTTCGCGGCGAGCAGGTTCGGGTAGCTCTTGCCCTTCGGGTAGAACTTCGCCGACCAGGTGCTCACCTCGTTGGTCTGGATCTCCAGCTCGATGCCGATCTTGGCCAGGTCCTGCTGCAGGATCTGGCCGATCGTGGTCCACTCCTGGTAGTTGCCCGCAACCGCCCAGAAGGTCAGCGTGCTGCCCTCGGTGAGGCCCGCTTCGGCGAACAGCTGCTTGGCCCGGTCGAGGTCGAACCCGTGCGACGGCACGCTCGGGTCGTAGAACCGGTTCTTCGGGTTGACCGGCGTGTTGGCCGGTGTCGGCACGCCGTAACCGGCGTACGCGGCGGCCATCATCTCGGTGCGGTTCGCCGCGTACGACAGGGCCTCGCGTGCCTTGGGGTTGCTGAACGGCGCCGCGCTGGTGTCCAGTTCCCAGACCACGAATCCGGCGGGTTCGGCGGCGGTGAGCAGCTGCCTGCCGTCGGTGGCCAGCCCGGCGACGCTGTCCGGCGCGACGCTCCACAGCACGTGCACCTGACCGGCCCGCAGCGCCGCGTTGGCCGCGGTCGCGTCGGCGTACCGCACGATCCGGATGCCGTCGAGGTTCGGGCGGGGGCCCCAGTAACCGTCGTTGCGCACCAGTTCTACCGTCTGGTCCGGTACGAACGACTTGAGCCGGTACGGCCCGGTGCCGTTCGCGGCGCGATCGATGTTGGCCAGGTCGTCCACGTCGGTCATCCGCACGTCGATCACGTCGACCGGCAACTCGGGGTTGGGTGCGCCGAGTGCGAGCACCAGGGTGGTGTCGTCCGGCGCGGTCACCGACTCGATCATGTCGATCTTGGCCGCGACCTGCGCCGGGACCGCCGGGTCGAGCACCCGGTCGAAGTTCTTCTTCGCTTCGGCGGCGGTGAACGCCTTGCCGTTGTGGTACTTCACCCCGGCGCGGAGCTTGAAGGTCCAGGTGCGGTGGTCGGGGGTGGACTGCCACGACTCGGCGAGGTCGGGCTTGGCGGTGTTCTCCGGGGTCCAGGTGGTGAGCCCGTTCCAGAGCAGCGTCTGCAGCTGGGTCTGCGCGCCGCTGGCGATGGTGTTCGGGTCGAGCTGGGAGACCCCGGCGAGCTGCCCGTAGACCAGCGTGCCGCCCGGCGCGATCGGGCCGGTGCCGCTGCCGGCGCTGGCCTGCGGTTGCTCGGGCGCCTCACCGGCGTTGTTGCTGCAGGCCGAGGTGATCAGGAGCGTGGCCAGTGCGGCCGCCCCCAGTCCGTGCCCACGCCTCACGGCCGCCTCCAGTGTCCCTCGCGTCCCCTGCACACCGTTGGTCCAGCGAGGAAACCTCTGAAATTCGCTATTTCGAAGATAGTTCCCCCGATTCGAAGATGCTAGGTCGCCGATCCGGGCGGGCGCAAGGACCCGACCTAGAACCCGAGTTTCGCGGAAACCCCTTTCGCTTGGCGCACAACGAGTTCGGTGGCGAGGTCGAGTTTGTCGCCGATCAGGTCCCTGGCGAATCCGGTGACGCCGAGTGAACCGGCGATTCGGCCGTCCGAGTGGAAAACCGGCGCCGCGACGCAGGCGATGTCGGGTTCCTCCTCCTCGTCCTCCACCGCGAACCCGGCGTCGCGCACCTGGTCCAGTTGAGCCAGGAAGACCCGGGCGGAGGGCTTCTTCGCCTTCGGCCCGCGACCGGCGACCAGCTGCGACAGCAGCGGGTCGAGTTGCTCGGCGGGCAGGTACGCGGCGATGGCGCGGCCGAGCGCGGTGAGGTTGAACGGGGCGACCTTGCCGGGATAGGTGTCGAACTGGATGAACCCGGGGGTCGCGGCCTTCGCCACGTAGACCACCGACGCGCCGTCGAGCACGCCGACGTGCGCGGGCATCCCGAGTTCGTCGGCGAGTTCGCGCAGCTCGGGCTGGGCGACCTCGGCCAGGTCGTCCTGCCTGATCAGCGGGGCGGCGAGGTCGTAGAGCCGGAGCGTGACGCGCCAGAAGTGGCTGCGGCCGACCACCCGGCGCGCGGCGTACCCGCGTTGTTCGAGGGTGTAGACGATGGCGGCGCAGGTGGCCAGCGGGATGCCGGTCTCGCGGGCGAGCGCGGTGAGGGTGAGCCCGTCTTCGGCGGCGACCAGGGTTTCCAGCACGGTCAGCGTGCGGCTCACCGCGGGCGAGGCCGGACGCGGCTCCGGCTGCTTGCTCTCCGCGGCCACGACCTGCCCTTCTTCCGGCTTTCGGTGTTATTTTCGGAATACGGATAATAGCAGCGCGGGCCCGCGCCTGCCGCCGTTACGCCGGTTGGGGCAGGATGACGCCGTGCCCCGCGACCACCCCTTCGACGGTGATGACAGCCCGACCGGCCCGATCCGCCTCCCCGGCGGCGATCACCCGTCCCGTCCCGCGGCACGACGCCCTCGCGAAACGCGGCAGGCCCGGCGGGAACGGGAGGCTTCGGAACGCGCGGGCACCGGGGAACACCCGGTTCCGTCCGAGCGCAGGGCACCTCGCCGCTCGGATATCCGGGATCCCGCTGAACGTGGCTCCACTCGCCGCTCGCCCACCGGGGAACGCCGCCCTCCGGCCGAGCGCGCGGACACCGGCGGGTGGCCGGTCGCGGATGAAGGCGCGGGCACCGGCGGATGGCCGGTCGCGGATGAGGGCGCTGGGGAGCGGCCCGCTGCCGACGGCACGAACAGTGGCGAGTGGCCGACGCCTGTCCAGCGCACCGGCACCGGCGAACGACCGGTGTCCGCGGAGCGAGGTGCCTCGGCCGGGCGCCGGGGTGCTCGCGAGCGGGCGCCCCGGGCGGAGCGAGCCGTCGCTCGTGGTGCAGGTGGGGAGCGGGCCGAGTCGGTTGAACGGGCTGCACCTGTCCGGAAGCGGGCCGGGCAAGCGGACGCGACAGCACGTGCGAGTGCGGCAACGCCCGAGTCAGAGCCCGGCGCGAAGCCAGCAGCCCGCGAGCACGGTCACGGGCATGGGCACGGCCATGGCCATGGGCACGGCCCGGCGGCCCCCGCCTCCGCGCGGGTGAAGAAGCTCCTGCTCCTCCTGCTCGCGCCGCTGGCGCTGGCCACCGTCGTCGGGGTCGGGCTGCTGTATCCGTGGGGTCAGGCCGACCCCCAGCCTGCCATCCTGGTCGGCACCCCGGTGCACGGCGACGTCACCACCACCGCGACCGGCCCCTGCCTCACCCCCGGTGAGGTCCAAGTGGGTGCACCGGTCGAGGGCGGGCCGCGGTGCCTCACGGTGGACGTGCTGCTCAGCGACGGCGGCGCCGCCGGGCAGACCATTCGCAAGATCATGCCGCTCGAGCCGAGCACCCCGCGGTTCACCGCGGGCGACGCGGTGGTGCTCTCGTTCGCCGGGGACGACCCCGCCGACGCCGAGTCCTACCAGCTGGTCGACTTCCAGCGCGGCCTGCCGCTGGCCGCGCTCGCGGCGTTGTTCGCGATCGCGGTCGTGGTGCTCGGGCGGTGGAGCGGGCTCGCCGCACTCGGTGCGCTGGTGCTCAGCTTCGCCGTGCTCGTGCTGTTCGTGCTGCCCGCCATCCTCGCCGGGGAGAACCCGCTGCTGGTGGCCATCAGCGGCGCCGGGCTGATCATGTTCATCGCGTTGTACCTGACGCACGGGCTGTCGGCGCGGACGTCGGTGGCGGTGCTCGGCACGCTGGTCAGCCTCGCGCTGATCGGCGGCATCTCCGCGGCGTTCTCCGCCGCCGCCTCGTTGACCGGGCTCGACGAGGACACCTCGTCGCTGATCGCCGCGCTCGGGCACGGCATCGACGCGCGCGGGCTGCTGCTCGCCGGGGTGGTGATCGGCGCGCTCGGGGTGCTCGACGACGTGACGGTCACCCAGACCAGCGCGGTCTGGGAACTGCGGCGCGCGAACCCGGAGCTGGGGTGGCGCGAGTTGTACGCGGCGGGTGTGCGCATCGGGCGCGACCACGTCGGGTCGGCGGTGAACACGCTGGTCATGGCCTACGCCGGGGCGGCGCTACCGGTGCTGCTGGTGTCCTCGCTGTCCGGCGTGGGGCTCGGCTCGATCCTCGGGTCGCAGGACATCGCGCAGGAGATCGTCCGCACGCTCGCGGGCAGCATCGGCATCGTGGCCGCGGTGCCGGTGACCACCGTGCTCGCCGCGTTGATCGCCAGCCGAGAGGCCCCGCGAAGCCCCTAGTCCAGGCTCGCCACGAAGCGGCTGACGGCTTCCATGGTGAACCGTTGCGCCAGCTTGCCCGTCGGCGCGGCGGAGGCGAGGCGGTAGAGCGGGCGGTCCGGGGCGGCGTCGCCGCGGGCCTCCGCGCGCAGCTGCGCGACGAGCAGCTGGGAGAACACCATGCCGTTGGCCTCGAAGTTGTCGGCCAGCGCGTCGGCGAGCTTGCGCAGCGCGAGGATCTGGAGCTCACGGCCACCGGTTCCGGCGTAGACGGCCAGGTCGATCTTGACCGTCTTGCGCCGGTTGCCCGCGTTGACCAGCAGGCCGACCGAGCGGGTGCCGCGCACGTCGGTGACCAGCAGGTCGAGCCGCCCGGCCTGGGTCAGGTCGATCTCGCGGACCCGCCAGGTGCGCACGTACAGCTTGTTGGACTCGAGCCAGACGCGGCGGCGCAGGTTGAACGCGACCAGGTAGAGCAGCGGCAGCGCGACCACCGCGGCGACCACCAGTCCGGCCACCTGCCCGCCGATCAGCCCGCCGATGCCGCCGAACGCGGCCGCGAAGATGGCCACGCCGACCAGGCCCGAGCAGCCGCGGCGCCGCCGCAGCTTCGGGTCGTCCGAGGTGAGCATGATCCGCCCGGACGGCTTCTCCGGCTCAGCCACGGGTCACCCGCAGACCGGTCAGGAACGGGTTGGCCCGGCGCTCGGCACCGATGGTGGTGGTGCCGCCGTGGCCGGGCAGCACCACGGTCCGGTCGTCCAGGGTGAGCAGCCGCTCCGCCAGTGACCGCTCGAGCTGCGTCACGCTGCCTCCGGGCAGGTCGGTCCGGCCGACGGAACCGGCGAACAGGGTGTCCCCGGTGAACACCAGCTCGCCGATGCGGAAGATCGCCGAGCCCGGGGTGTGCCCGGGGGTGTGCTGCGCGGTGATCGTCAGCCCCGCGAGCCGCAGTTCCCCGTCGGTGAGGTCGGCGAGTTCAGCTGGTTCGACCGGGCGGACGGCGTCGCCGAGCGCGGCGACCAGCTGCGGGCTGGCGCCGGACCACGGGTCGGCGAGCAGGCCGCGGTCTTCGGGGCGGATGTGCACCGGGAGGCCCAGTTCCGCCGCGTCCGCGATGTGGTCGAAGTGCCCGTGCGTGGCGAGCACGGCGACCGGGGTCAGCCGGTGCTCTTCGAGCGCCGGGGCGATCTTCGCCGCGGCGTCCTGCCCGGGATCGACGACCACGCATCCGGCGCCCGCCTCCGGGGCGACCAGGTAACAGTTGGCGGCGAAGGTCCCGCTGGGGAACCCGACGACGAGCAAGAACCGCACCTCCGAAGCGCGCGAAACGACCCACTCCACCCGTCCGGATGAACCGGCTGGGCCAGCCTAGCGGCCCCTCTACAGGGTTCTCACAGGCTGTGCCAATAGACTGCCGCCACGCAGGACACCGACGTGTGACACCGATTGGAAGCGGGAGGGCAGGTGGCGACCAACCAGCAACGCCGCGAAGCCGCCAAGCGCAAGCTCGAGCGGCAGCTGACTCGACGTGCGGAACGGGCGAAGCGGCGCAGGATCATCGGCGTCGGCGTGACGATCGTCGTGGTGGGGCTAGTCGCCGGCCTGGTCGTGTTCCTGGTGACCCGGGATCGGGAGGACGTCGCGCAGCCGGAGGCGTCGGACACGCCGCCCACCCCGGCGCCGGTGCAGATCCCGACCGAGCGCCACCCCGAGCCGAAGCGGGCGCAGCCGCTGGCCGACCCGGTGTCCTGCGAGTACCCGGCCGAGGCGGGCAAGCCGGCCGCGAAGCCGGTGAACGCGCCGGCCGCCGGGCAGGTCCCGTCGAGCGGCACGGTGAACGTGACGATGAAGACCACCGCCGGCGACATCCCGCTGACGCTGAACAAGGCGCTCGCGCCGTGCACCGTGAACAGCTTCGTCAACCTGGTGAACCAGGGCTTCTACACCGACACCGAATGCCACCGCCTCGGCACCGAGGGGCTGCAGATGCTGCAGTGCGGCGACCCGCAGGCCACCGGCATGGGCGGGCCGGGCTACACCTTCGACGACGAGGTGTTCCCCGAGCTGACCTACGGCCGCGGCATCCTGGCGATGGCGAACGCGGGCAAGGACCCGGAGACCGGCAAGGGCACCAACGGCAGCCAGTTCTTCATGGTCTACGGCGACGCCCAGCTGCCGCCGAACTACACCGTGTTCGGCACCATCGGCGATCCCGGCCTGGAGGTGCTGGACAAGGTCGCGCGCGACGGGATCGACCCGGCGGCCGCGGCGTCCAGTCAGGACGGCACCGGCAAGCCGAAGACCCCGGTCAAGTTCACCGCGGCCACGGTCGGCTGAGGCACCGGACGCACAGCGGAAGGGGCGCCACCCGCGCGGGTGGCGCCCCTTTTGCCGTTCCGGTGGCTCAGCGGTGGGTGAAGTTCGGCGGGCGCCGCGCCAGGAAGGCGGCCACACCCTCCGCGTAGTCCTCGCCGTGCAGCGCGTCGAGGCGGATCTGGTCGACCTCGGCGTCCGGTTCGGACTGGCCGGACAGGATCTTTTCGATGATCCGGTTCATCCCCCGGATCGACGCCTGCGAGCGCGAGCAGAGCGTGCGGGTGAACTCGGCGACCGAGTCCTCCAGCGCGTCGTCGTCGTAGACCTCGTTGAGCAGGCCGATCTCCCGCGCGCGAGCCGAGTCGATCAGCGAGCCGCTGAGCAGGAAGTACCGCGCGTGGGCCGGTCCGATCAGTTCGACCAGCTGCCGGGTGGACTGGAAGTCGTAGACGATGCCGAGCTTGGCCGGGGTGATGCCGAACCGCGAGCCGGTCGCGGCGAAGCGGAAGTCGCAGGCCACCGAGAGCTGGCAGCCGCCGCCGATGCAGTTGCCGCGGATCATCGCGACGGTCGGCTTCCGCAGGCCGGCCAGCGCGCCCACCGCGGTCTCGATCGCCTTGTCGTAGGTCGCCGCGGCCTCGGCGGTCGACCGCAGTGCACCGAACTCGCTGATGTCCGCGCCCGCCGAGAAGTCGGCGCCGGCTCCGGTCAGCACCAGCACCTTCACCGCCGGATCGCGCTCCACCTCGGCGACCACTTCGCTGATCCCCGCCCACATGCCGTGGGTGATCGCGTTCTTCTTCTCCGGCCTGGCGAAGGTCAGCCGCGCGACCTCGTCGTGCACGCCGAACTGGAGCCCGTCAGTCATGGCTGGCACCTTACGCAGCGGCCAACCCGGTCAGGCCGCCGAAGTGACCCGGTACACGTCGTAGACGCCCTCCACGCTGCGCACCACCTTCAGCACGTGCCCGAGGTGCTTCGGGTCGCCCATCTCGAAGGAGAACCGGCTCACCGCCACCCGGTCGCGCGAGGTGGTCACCGAGGCGGACAGGATGTTCACCTTTTCGTCCGCCAGCACCTTGGTGATGTCGGAGAGCAGGCGGTGCCGGTCGAGCGCCTCGACCTGGATGGCCACCAGGAACACCGACGACTCCGACGGCGCCCACTCGACCTCGACCAGCCGCTCGGGCTGCGCCCGCAGGTCCTCGGCGTTGGTGCAGTCCGTGCGGTGCACGCTCACGCCACCGCCGCGGGTGACGAACCCGAGGATCTCGTCGCCCGGCACCGGGGTGCAGCAGCGCGCCAGCTTGGCCCAGACGTCGCTGGCGCCCTTGACGATCACGCCGACGTCGTTCGAACCGCGCCGCCGGGTCACCGTGGACGGGGTCGCCCGCTCGGCGAGTTCCTCCTCGGCCTCCTCGACCCCGCCGATCAACGCGACCAGGCGCGAGACCACGTGCTTGGCGCTGGTGTTGCCTTCGCCGACCGCGGCGTAGAGCGAGCTGATGTCCCCGTGACGCAGTTCGGTGGCCAGCGCGCCCATGGCGTCCGCCGAGACCAGCCGCTGCAACGGCAGGCCGACCTTGCGGACCTCCTTGGTGATCGCCTCCTTGCCCGCGTCGATCGCCTCGTCGCGGCGTTCCTTGGCGAACCACTGCCGGATCTTCGCCCGCGCCTTCGGTGAGCCGGCGAAGCCCAGCCAGTCGCGGCTGGGGCCGGCGCCCTCGGCCTTCGAGGTGAAGATCTCGACGACCTCACCGTTCTCCAGCTTGCGTTCCAGCGCGACGAGCCTGCCGTTGACCCGCGCGCCGATGCAGCGGTGCCCGACCTCGGTGTGCACGGCGTAGGCGAAGTCCACCGGCGTCGAGTCGACCGGCAGCGTGATCACGTCGCCCTTCGGCGTGAACACGAAGATCTCACGCGCGGCCAGCTCGTAGCGCAGCGATTCGAGGAACTCGCCGGGGTCGGCGGCTTCGCGCTGCCAGTCGAGCAGCTGCCGCATCCACGCCATCTCGTCGACGTCGACGGCGTTGCCGGTGTGCGTGCCCTTGGTCTCCTTGTACCGCCAGTGCGCGGCGATGCCGTACTCGGCGGTGCGGTGCATCTCGTAGGTGCGGATCTGCACCTCGAGCGGTTTGCCGTCCGGGCCGATCACCGTGGTGTGCAGCGACTGGTACACCCCGAACCGGGGTTGCGCGATGTAGTCCTTGAACCGGCCGGGCATCGGCTGCCACAGCGCGTGCACCACACCCATCGCGGCGTAGCAGTCACGCACGTCCTCGACCAGGATCCGCACGCCCACCAGGTCGTGGATGTCGTCGAGGTCGCGGCCGCGGACGATCATCTTCTGGTGGATCGAGTAGTAGTGCTTCGGCCTGCCCTCGACCTTCGCGGTGATCCGGGAGGCGTCCAGGTTGGTGGTCAGGTCGCCGATGACCCAGCGCAGGTAGGTGTCGCGCGAAGGCGCGCGGTCGGCCACCAGGCGCACGATCTCGTCGTACTTCTTCGGCTGCAGGATGGCGAAGGCCAGGTCTTCGAGCTCCCACTTCACCGTGGCCATGCCCAGCCGGTGGGCCAGCGGGGCGAGCACCTCCAGCGTTTCCTTCGCCTTGCGGGCCTGCTTCTCCGGCGGCAGGAAGCGCATGGTGCGCATGTTGTGCAACCGGTCGGCCAGCTTGATCACCAGCACGCGCGGGTCGCGGGCCATCGCGATGACCATCTTGCGGATGGTCTCCGCCTCGGCCGCGGTGCCCAGCTTGACCTTGTCCAGCTTGGTGACCCCGTCGACCAGCTGGGCCACCTTGTCGCCGAAGTCGGCCGAGAGCTGCTCGACCGGGTAGCCGGTGTCCTCCACGGTGTCGTGCAGCAGGCCGGCCACCAGCGTGGTGGTGTCCATGCCCAGCTCGGCCAGGATCGTCGCCACGGCCAGCGGGTGGGTGATGTACGGGTCGCCCGACTTGCGGCGCTGGTTGCGGTGCAGCTCCTCGGCCACGTCGTAGGCGCGCTGAAGCAGGGCCAGGTCGGCGCTGGGGTGCATCTCGCGGTGCACCGCGGCCAGCGGCTCGAGCACCTGCTTGACCGAGGCGGCGCGCTGGGCGGTGATGCGCCGGGCCAGCCGGGCGCGCACGCGCCGGGTCGCCGACGGGGCCCGGCTGCTGCCGTTGCCGTTGCCGTTGGCCGGCTGCACGGCCGGGGACGGCACCGGGCGGGACTTGCCGCCGTCCTTGGCAGGCGCCGCGGATTCCTGGCTCACCCGCACCTCCCGTCGATTGGCGACCTCGTGCAATCAGCGTAACGCGCCCGCGGGCACCGGCGTTCCGTTGCCCCGCTCAGCAGGTGCGCAGGGTGCGCACCACGTGCCCCGGCAACGCCGCGCGACCGCCGAGGCCGTCCAGTTCGAGCACCACCGAAACCCCGCTGACCACCGCACCGGCCTGCTCCAGCAAGTCGCACGCGGCCGCGACGGTGCCGCCGGTGGCCAGCACGTCGTCGATCACCGCGACGCGCTGACCCGGCTGGACCACGCCCGCGGGCAGCTCCAGCGTCGCCCGGCCGTACTCCAGTTCGTAGTCGGCCTTGGCCGCCACCCGCGGCAGTTTGCCCGGTTTGCGCACCATGACCACGCCGAGCCCGCTGGCCTGCCCGAGCGCCGCGGCGAGCAGGAACCCCCGGGCCTCCACCGCGGCCAGCAGCTCGACCCCCTCCTCGAGCGTGCCCGCCAGCGCGCCGGTCACCGCGGCGAACCCGTCCGCGTCGGCGAACAGCGGCGCGAAGTCCCGGAACAGGATGCCCGGCTTCGGGAAGTCGGGCACCTCGGCGATCAGCCCGAGTGCCTTGTCCAAGTCCATCTGTGCTCCCTCGAACGGAAAAGGGGCACCACCCGCGGCAGTGCCCCATTCCCGGTGAAAACGATCAGCGCCGGCGCTTGCCCGACGGTTGCTTGCCGGTCGGGCGGCCACGCCGCGGCGCGGCCTTCTGGTGCCGGGCCGGCACGCTCGACGCGGCCGCGTAGGCGCGTTCCTTGCGCAGTTCGGCGTTGAGCTGCTCGTCGTCGCTCGCATCGAAGTCGTCCTCGTCGGGGGCGGCGTCGCGCTCGGCGGCCTTGCGCGCCAGGTTCTCCCGGCGCGCCTTGACCCGCTGCGCCTGCTGCTTGAACTTCGGGTCCCGCATCTTGAAGTCGACCAGCAGCGGGGTGGCCAGCGCGACCGAGGACAGCACGCCGGCCAGCATGCCGGTCAGCTGCACCAGCGCCAGGTCCTGCAGCGTGCCGGAGCCGAGCAGGACGTAACCGATGATCAGCAGGCCGAGCACCGGCAGCAGGGCGATCACCGCGGTGTTGATCGACCGCATCAGCGTCTGGTTCAGCGCCAGGTTCGCCGCCTCGGCGTAGGTGCGCCTGGTCAGGCCCAGGATGCCGCGGGTGTTCTCCTTGACCTTGTCGAAGACCACCACGGTGTCGTACAGGGAGAACCCGAGGATGGTCAGCAGGCCGATCACCGTGGCCGGGGTGACCTCGAAGCCGACCAGCGAGTAGATGCCCGCGGTCACCACGATGTCGTGGATCAGCGAGATCAGCGCCGCGACCGCCATCCAGCGTTCGAAGTAGATCGCCAGGAAGATGGTCACCAGCACCAGGAAGACACCGAGCGCGATGAGCGCCTTCTCCGAGATCTCCCCGCCCCACGACGCGCTGACCGCGCTGTCGCTGATGGAGAGCTGATTGGGCTGGCCGTTCGCGCCGAGCGGCTGGAAGGCCTCGAACAACGCCTGCTTGACCCTGGCGACCTGGGCCGCGTCCAGCGTGTCGGACCGGATCTGCACGGTCTGCGCCGCGCCGGTGCCGACCTTCTGCGCTTCGGCGGCGGGCTCACCGGCGGCCTCGGCGAAGACCTCCTTGGCGCGCTGCTCGTCCACCTCGCCCGCCGCCCCGGCGGCGGGCATCTGGATCTGCGTGCCGCCCTCGAAGTCGATGCCGAGGTTGAAGCCCTTGATCCCGATCGAGCCCACGCACACCAGCATCAGCAGGCCGAAGAAGACGTACCAGTACTTGCGCGCGCCGACGATGTCGAAGGCGCCGGTGCCGACGTAGAGCCGGTGGAACACCGAGCCCTTCTTCTTCGCGGTGCTGCCCCGCTCCTCGACCCCCACGTCAGGCCTCCTTCACGGTCGCGCCGGCGACCTTGGCTGTGCGGCGTTGTGAGCCGACTCGCTGCACCCCGCCGAGCCCCGAGATCTTCGGGTTCGACAGCGTCTTGGACTTCGACACCATGGCCACCAGCGGGTGGGTCACCAGGAACACCACCACCAGGTCGAGCACGGTGGACATGCCGAGGGTGAAGGCGAACCCGCGCACCTCGCCGACCGCCAGCAGGTAGAGCACGGCGGCGGCGAGGAACATCACCGCGTCCGAAGCCAGGATGGTGCGCCTGCCGCGGATCCAGCCGCGCGGCACCGCCGAGCGGAACGACCGGCCCTCGCGCATCTCGTCCTTGAGCCGTTCGAAGAAGACCACGAACGAGTCCGCGGTGACCCCGATGGCGATGATGAACCCGGCGACGCCCGCCAGGTCGAGCGAGAAGTTGATCCACCGGCCGAGCAGCACCAGCACGCCGTAGACGATCACGGCGGACAGGCCGAGCGAAAGGATCGTCAGCACGCCGAGCAGGCGGTAATAGAACAGGCAGTAGACGAACACCAGCAGCAGCCCGATGCCACCGGCGATCAGCCCGGCCTGCAGCGAGGCCAGGCCCAGCGTGGCGGAGACCGTGGTGGCGTCGGAGGAGGCGAACGACAGCGGCAGCGAGCCGTACTTCAGCACGTCGGCCAGGTTCTTCGCCTCGGACTGGGTGAAACCGCCGGTGATCTGGGTGCGGCCGTCGAGGATCGGCACGGTGATGTTCGGCGCCGAGACCACCTGGGTGTCCAGCACGAACGCGGCCTGGTTGTTCACGTTGGCCGAGGTGAAGTCGCCCCAGACCTTGGTGCCGTCGGCCTTGAAGGTCAGGTCGACCACGTACCCGCCGCGCTGGCTGTCGTAGCCGGAGCTGGCGGTGTCGATCATCGTGCCGGGCAGGAACTCGGGCTCCAGCACGAACTTCTGCGTGCCGTCCTTGAGGCAGGCGACCAGCGGCAGGGTCGGGTCGTCGTTGCCGCGCAGCGGGTCGTTCGGGGTGCACTGGAACTGCGCCAGGGTCTCCTGCTGCAGCTGCTGGGCGGCGGCGGCCGCGGCCTGGTCGGCCGGGTTGGCGGCGACCAGCGCGGGGTTCTGCCGCAGCGCCTTGGCGGCCTGGATCGCGGCGGCCTCGGCCTCCGGCGAACCGGGCGGCGGCGGGGCGGGCTGCTCCTGCGCGGGCGCGGCACCCGGGGCGGACCCACCGGCGGGCGGCGTCGACGGCTGCTGCCCCGCGGCGGGAGCCTCGCTCGGCTGCCCGCCGGCGGGCGGCTGCGACGCGGGCGGCTGACCGGCGGGCGGCTGCTGGACCGGGGTGTTCGGCTGCACGCTGGCCACCTTGCGGAAGCCGAGCTTGGCCGTCTGCCCCAGGCTCTTGGCCTGGTCGCCCTGCTCACCGGGCACGGTGATGACGACGTTGTTGCCGTCGAGCACCACCTCGGTGCCGGCGACACCGATCCCGTTGACCCGGGTCTCGATGATCGTCTTCGCCTGGTTGAGCGCCTCCTTGGACGGCTCGGCGCCGTCCAGGGTCCGCGCGGTCAGCGTGACCCGCGTGCCGCCCTGCAGCTCGATGCCCAGCTTGGGGGTCGGTTTCCCGTTGCCGGTGAAGAACACCAGCGAGTACAAACCGATGACGATCAGGACGAAGAACGCGAGATAGCGTCCCGGGCGGATCTGCCCGGCCGGTGGTGCCACGGTGCGTCGGTCTCCTCGAACTGGGGCCTTCCCGCGGTGGTGCGTTGGGCTGGGCCTGCCTGACTGGAAGTTGTCCGGGTAAGCCCGCGCGGACGCGGGCATACGCAGCACCGAGACACTACTCGGTGCTGCGTGAGCCCTGCGTTACCCCCTCATCGGCGCGTGCGCGCCGGTGCGCAGGGTGTTACTTCTTGCCGTGCTCGAGCGGCGGGGCGATCTGCGGACCGGCCTTCTCGGCGTCCTTCTTCTCGACCTCGGTGTCGGAAGCCTCGACCAGCGTCGCGTCGGTCGCGGAGTCCTCGTCGGTCTCGATTTCGTCGTCCGCGGTGTCCTCGATGACCGGCTCGACCTTCTCGCGGACGGCCTGGCGCAGCCAGGTGGTCACCACCCCGGGAGCGATCTCCAGGTCGATGGTGGTGTCGCCGCTGGTGTCCGCGACGGTCGCGTACAGACCGGAGGTGGTCATCACGCGGTCGCCCTCGACCAGGTTGTTCTGCAGCTCCTGCTGACGCTGGACCGCTTGCTTCTGCTTGCGGCTCCCCAGGAACAGGGGGATCGCCACGACCAGCATGAGCAGCAGCGGCAGGAAAAGGCCTTCCATGACTCTCCATTCAGCGGGTCCGACAGCGGGGGACCGCCTGCCGATTCGCCCGATTTGTTCTGGGTCTGCTTGTTCGAGTGTGCCAGGTGCCACCCGTGGTGCCGTCGGCGGCACCGCGGCCCGGCCGTCCCGCTACCCGAACAGACCAGGGTTCGCCTGGTCGAACCGTCCGGTTTCCCAGGGCACCTCGGTCGGCGGCCGGAGGCCGAGGTGCTCCCACGCCGCCGGGGTAGCGACCCGGCCACGGGGGGTCCGGGCGAGCATACCCGCGCGGACCAGGTAGGGCTCGCACACCTCTTCCACCGTGGTCGCCTCCTCGCCCACCGCGACGGCCAGCGTGGCCACCCCGACCGGGCCGCCGTGGAAGGACTTGACCAGCGCGGACAGCACGGCGCGGTCGAGCCGGTCGAGCCCGAGTTCGTCCACGTCGTAGACCTCGAGCGCGGCGCGGGCCACGTCGAGGCTGACCCGGCCGTCCGACCGGACCTCGGCGTAGTCGCGGACCCGGCGCAGCAGCCGGTTGGCGATCCGGGGGGTGCCGCGGGACCGGCGGGCGATCTCGGCTTCGCCGTCGGCCTCCAGCGTGATGCCGAGAATGGTGGCCGACCGGCGCAGCACCTGGGCGAGCTCCTCGGCGCTGTAGAACTCCATGTGCCCGGTGAAGCCGAAGCGGTCGCGCAGCGGGCCGGTCAGCGCGCCGGACCGGGTGGTGGCGCCGACCAGGGTGAACGGCGCGATCTCCAGCGGGATGCTGGTGGCGCCCGGCCCCTTGCCGACCACCACGTCCACCCGGAAGTCCTCCATCGCCAGGTAGAGCATTTCCTCCGCCGGCCGGGCGATGCGGTGGATCTCGTCGATGAACAGCACGTCGCCCTCGGCGAGGTTGGACAGCATCGCGGCGAGGTCGCCCGCCCGCTCCAGCGCGGGTCCGGAGGTGATCCGGATGGCGGCGTCGAGTTCGGCCGCGATGATCATCGACATGCTGGTCTTGCCGAGCCCCGGCGGGCCGGACAGCAGCACGTGGTCCGGCGGCACCCCGCGGCGGCGGGCGCTCTCCAGCACCAGCTGCAGCTGCTCGCGCACGCGCGGCTGGCCGACGAAGTCGTCCAGTTTGCGCGGCCGGAGCGTGGTCTCCACGTCCCGGTCGCCGGTCTGCGCGAACGCCGACAGGGTTTCGGCGTCGGCATCGGGCTCGGTCACCCGCTCATCGTGCACGGTGCCCGCCTAGCGCTTGCGACCCAGGGTGGTCAGCGCCGAGCGCAGCACCTGCGAGGTGTCGACCGGCGCTTGCTCACCCGCTTCCGCGAGCACCCGGTCGACGGCCTGTTCGGCCTGCTTCGCCGCGAACCCGAGGCCCACCAGCGCCTCGACCACCTCACCGCGCACCGCGCCGCCTGCCGCCGGGACCGCGTCCGCCGGGTTCGCACCGGGCACCGCGGTGACCTTGTCCCGCAGTTCCAGGCTGAGCCGTTCGGCGCCCTTCTTGCCGATACCGGGCACCTGGGTGAGCACGTTGATGTCGCCGTCGGCCAGCGCGGACCGCAGCTTGTCCGGGTCGAGCACGGCCAGCGCGGCCAGCGCCAGCCGCGGTCCGATGCCGGAGACCGTCTGCAGCAGCACGAACAGCTCGCGGGCGTCCGCGTCGGCGAAGCCGAACAGGGTCAGCGAGTCCTCGCGGACCACCAGCGACGTGTGCAGCCGCACCCGCTCACCGCGGCGCAGCGCAGCCAGCGTGCTCGGGGTGGCCTGCACCGCGAACCCGACCCCGCCCACCTCGACCACCGCGTGGTCCAGTCCGACGGAGAGCACTTCCCCGTGCACCGAAGAGATCATCGTCCCGCCCTCGCATTCTTCTTCGCCGCCTCGGCCAGCCGGGCGCGGTGGACCTTGGCCAGTTCGGCGGCCCGCGCCTCGGCGGCGGCGAGCCTGGCCCGCATCGGTTCCCGCCACAGGTGACAGATCGCCAGCGCGAGCGCGTCGGCGGCGTCCGCCGGTTTCGGGGCCCGCGCCAGCCCGAGCAGTTTGGTGACCATGCCGGTGACCTGCGCCTTGTCCGCCCGCCCCGAGCCGGTGACCGCGGCCTTGACCTCGCTCGGCGTGTGGAAGTGGACCGGCAGCCCGCGGCGCGCGGCACCCAGTGCCACCACGCCCCCGGCCTGCGCGGTGCCCATCGCGGTGCGCACGTTGTGCTGGCTGAACACGCGCTCGATGGCGACGACTTCGGGCTGGTAGGTGTCGAACCAGCTGTCCACCGCGTCGGCCACCGCGAGCAGCCGGGTGGCCAGGTCGGCTTCCGGTGGGGTGCGGACCACGTCGACGGCCACGCAGCGGACCGTGCGGCCGGCCCCCCCGTCCACCACGCCGAGACCGCAGCGGGTCAGGCCGGGGTCCACACCGAGCACGCGCACAGGTTCCACTCCTCGCCGAACAACCGTTCGAGGAGCAGGCTACCGGTCGGGCGCCGCCGGACCGGCGAGGGCGCGCCGGGGCTCAGGGACCGTTGACGCCGGGGGTCCAGCTTTCCGGGTCACCGCTTTCGGTGAGCACGTGCTGCCAGGTCATGAACCCCTCCGGTGCGTCGGGGTCCCACGGCCACTTCCCGTCCGGGGAGGGCACGATGATCTGCACGGCCGGGAAGTCGCCTTCGGGGTAGATCAGGAAGGCGCTGCCGAAGTATTCGGCGTAGTGCCCGAGCGCCACCTTCTCGAAGGTGACCGGGAGGCCGTCGAAGAAGTCGTGGTAGAGCCCGCCGAACTCGAACCGCTCCCCCGCGGCGGCGCGGTCGACGTAGGCGTCGAGCAGCACCGGGCCGATGTGCTCGGGCAGGCCGATCACCACCGCCTCCGGCACCTGGTGCATCGCCCACGCGCAGGCGGTGAAGCAGTAGCCCGCCCCCTCCTCGTCGGCGGGTACCTGGATCACCGCGTTGCCGCGGCGTTCGCCCTCGGCGACGATCCAGTCCTGCAGTGCCTGTTCTTCTGGGGCGAGGGCCTCGGTCGTCACGGCGCACATTCTGCCGCATGACCGAGGCCCGGCCCAAGAAGCTAACCGACTTCGGCCAGCACCTCGTCGGAGACGTCGAAGTTGGCCCACACGTTCTGCACGTCGTCGCAGTCCTCGAGGGCGTCGATCAGCCGGAAGACCTTGCGCGCGCCGTCGGCTTCGAGCGGCACGTTGACCGACGGCACGAAGCTCGCCTCCGCCGACTCGTAGTCGAAACCGGCTTCCTGCAAGGCTTTCCGCACCGCGACCAGGTCGGTGGCCTCGGAGACGATCTCGAAGCTCTCGCCGAGGTCGTTGACCTCTTCGGCACCGGCGTCGAGCACGGCCATCAGCACGTCGTCCTCGCCGGCGCCGGCCTTCGGCAGCAGCACCACGCCCTTGCGGTTGAACAGGTAGGCCACCGAACCGGGGTCGGCCAGCGAGCCGTTGTTCCGGGTCAGCGCGGTGCGCACCTCGCTGGCGGCGCGGTTCTTGTTGTCGGTGAGGCATTCGATGAGCACGGCGACGCCGTTCGGCCCGTAGCCCTCGTACATGATCGTCTGCCAGTCGGCGCCGCCCGCTTCCTCACCGGCGCCGCGCTTGCGCGCGCGCTCGATGTTGTCCTGCGGGACGGAGTTCTTCTTCGCCTTCTGGATCGCGTCGAACAGCGTCGGGTTGCCGTCCGGGTCGCCCCCGCCGGTCCGCGCGGCGACCTCGATGTTCTTGATCAGCCTCGCGAACAGCTTGCCACGCTTCGCGTCGAGGGCGGCCTTCTTGTGCTTGGTGGTGGCCCACTTGGAGTGGCCGCTCATCTTTCCTCCATCCGATCCGGCGGCGTGCCGCCGTACTTATGCCTGCCCACGCACGATTCGCACGAACAGCCGGTGCACGCGCTCGTCACCCGTGAGTTCCGGGTGGAAGGCCGTGGCGAGCACCCTCCCCTGCCTGACCGCGACGATCCTAGCGGCCGCGTCCGGCCCGCCGGGAGCTTCCGGCACCCTGGCCAGCACTTCGACGTCCTGGCCCACCTTCTCCACCCAGGGCGCGCGGATGAACACCGCGTGCAGCGCGGGCCCGTCCACGCCGGTGAACGCCAGGTCCTCCTCGAAGGAGTCGACCTGCCTGCCGAAGGCGTTGCGGCGCACCACCACGTCCAGCGCGTCGAGCTGGTGCTGGTCCGCGCGGCCGTCGAGGGCCTGGCGGGCCAGCAGGATCATCCCGGCGCAGGAGCCGAACGCGGGCAGGCCGGTGCGCAGGCGCTCGCGCAGCGGCTCGAGCAGTTCGAAGGTCTCCAGCAGCCGGGACATCGTGGTGGACTCGCCGCCGGGCAGGACCAGACCGTCCACTTCGGACAACTCGGCGGCGCGGCGCACCGGAACCGCGGTGGCCCCGGCCCGCTCGGTCATCGCCAGGTGCTCGGCCACGTCACCCTGCAGGGCGAGCACGCCGACCACCGGCCGCGCCTTCGACACGTCAGTTCCCTCCCGACCAGGATTCCGCTGGTCAAGCCTAGGGCCTCGACCCGGGGCGGGGTGCCGGGGGTCCGGACTCAGGGCACGCCGAGCAGGCGCAGGCCCGCCGCGGTGGCGGCCGCGGCGAGCACCACGACCACGAACGGCGCCTTCCGCCACGCCAGCACGCCGCCGACCAGCACCCCGGCCGGGCGGGCGACCCCGGCGAACTCGGTGCCCTCGATCAGCGCCGAGGTCGCCACCAGCGCGGCGAGCAGGACCACCGCGGCGGTGGCCATCAGCTTCTCGGCCCGTGCGTTCAGTTCCACCTTCGCGCGCAACGCGGGTCCGGCGAACCGGAAGGCGAAGGTGCCCGCGCCCAGCACGAGGGCGCAGGCGATGAGCAGCACCGGTGACATGATCACGCCGCCACCCCGCTCTTCTCCGTCTCGCCGGGCGTGCGCCCGAGCAGGGCGAGCGGCACGCCGAGCAGGGCCAGCAGCACCGGCACCCCGGCGGGCAGGAACGGCGCACCGGCCACCGCCAGCACGGCCCCGGCCAGCACCGCGTTGCGCACCCCGCGGTCCTTGAGCGAGGGCAGCACCAGCGCGAACAGCACCGCGGGGAACGCGGCGTCCAGGCCGAACGCGGCGGTGTCGGTGATCGCGGTCCCGGCGAAGGCACCGATCACCACGCCCGCGTTCCACACCACGAAGAGGCTCACGCCGCAGGCCCAGTAGGCGGCCCGGCGGCGCTGCCGGTCCTCCTGCGCGAGCGCGAAGGCGACCGTCTCGTCGATCATCAGGTGGCTGCCCACCAGGCGCCGCGCCCAGCCCTTGCCGAAGACGTCCCCGATGGCGAAGCCGAACGGGACGTGCCGGGCGTTGACCAGCAGGCTCGCCACCACCGCCGCGACCGGGTTGCCGCCCGCGGCGACGAGGCCGATGAACAGGAACTGCGCGGCCCCGGCGAACACGACCACCGAAAGCAGCATCGGCACCCAGATCTCGAAGCCCGAGCTGACCGCGATGGCCCCGTACGAGATGCCGACGATGCCGTCGGCGAGGCAGACCAGCCCGATGTCGCGCACCAGCTCCCGGCCCAGGGTTCGTTGTATCGAACGGATCACCTCCTAAGATGAACAGACCTGGCGGCTGTTCGTCAAGCCGAACGAAACGACTGACGGAGCGAACACAGATGGCTACCGAAGGCGCCCCACTCGACGTGATCGCGGCGTCACTCCGGCGGGAACGCGAACGCGCCGGACTGACCCTGACCGAGCTCGCCCGGCTGGCCGGGATCGCCAAGTCGACGCTGTCGCAGCTGGAGTCGGGCACCGGCAACCCGAGCGTGGAAACGCTCTGGGCGCTGGGCAAGGCGCTCGACGTGCCGTTCTCCCGGCTGGTCGAGCCCGCGGTGCCGCGGGTGCAGGTGATCCGCTCCGGCGAGGGCATCACGGTAGCCTCCGAGGAGGCCGACTACCTGGCCACCCTGCTGGCGTCGTGCCCGCCGCACGCGCGCCGCGACATCTACCTGATCCGGGCGGAGCCGGGCAGCGTGCGCCGCTCGGACCCGCACCGGGCCGGGATCGTCGAGCACGTGGTCGTCTGCCACGGCCGCGCGCTGGTCGGCATGGCCGACGAGCCGGTCGAGGTGGGCCCGGGTGACTACGTCGCCTACCCCGGCGACGAAGTCCACGTGTTCGAGGCGCTGGACCCGGGCACCACGGTCGTCATGCTCTCCGAGCACACCTGACGCGACGACCCCGACAAGTGGCGGCGACCCCGCCGCCGCGTACTGCTACCAGCCGCGTTCGGCCAGGCGGTGCGGCTCCGGCACGTCGTCGACGTTGATGCCGACCATCGCTTCGCCGAGGCCGCGGGAGACCTTGGCCAGCATGTCCGGGTCGTCGTGGAAGGTGGTCGCCTTGACGATCGCCTCGGCGCGGCGGGCCGGGTTGCCCGACTTGAAGATGCCCGAGCCGACAAAAACGCCCTCGGCACCCAGCTGCATCATCATCGCGGCGTCGGCCGGGGTGGCGATGCCGCCCGCGGTGAACAGCACCACCGGCAGCTTGCCCCGCTCGGCGACCTCCTTGACCAGCTCGTACGGCGCCTGGAGCTCCTTGGCGGCGACGAACAGCTCGTCCTCGGGCAGCGACGACAGCCGCCGCAGCTCGGCGCGGATCTTGCGCATGTGCGTGGTCGCGTTGGACACGTCGCCGGTGCCGGCCTCGCCCTTCGAGCGGATCATCGCCGCGCCCTCGTTGATCCGGCGCAGCGCCTCGCCGAGGTTCGTCGCCCCGCAGACGAACGGCACGGTGAACGCCCACTTGTCGATGTGGTTGGCGTAGTCGGCCGGGGTGAGCACCTCGGACTCGTCGATGTAGTCGACGCCGAGCGACTGCAGCACCTGGGCCTCGACGAAGTGGCCGATCCTGGCCTTGGCCATCACCGGGATGGAGACCGCCTCGATGATGCCGTCGATCAGGTCGGGGTCGCTCATCCTGGCCACGCCGCCCTGCGCGCGGATGTCGGCCGGGACGCGCTCGAGCGCCATCACCGCGACCGCGCCGGCGTCCTCGGCGATCTTGGCCTGCTCGGCGGTGACCACATCCATGATCACGCCGCCCTTGAGCATCTCGGCCATGCCGCGCTTGACGCGTGCGGTGCCGGTTTCGGGCTGGGCGGGGCTGGTGGGCTGGACGTCAGACACGACTGGGCCTTTCGGGGTGAGCTTTCCGGGAACCGAGCTCGAAGATACGACGCACGTGGCCCCTCCTCACAGGCCAGTGCGCGGCTATCTCAGCAGTCCACTTGCGGCGAATGGCCTGGTGAGCGGGGAGGCCACTCGGGTGCGGCCGCGCCAGCCGGGTGCTTGTTGCGGTTGCGCCTTGTGGTCACTGTCCGTCCGGGTGTGTGATCGAGGACACACACTCGAGCCGACACCGACGCAGGGAGGCCACTCATGGCCGAAAAGCACTCGAAGAACGGTGGAGCCGGGGCCGCGGTCGCTGTGGACGACCCGGCCAACGTGCGCAACGTGGTGCTCGTCGGTCCCTCCGGATCGGGCAAGACGACGCTGACCGAGGCGTTGCTGGCCGCCTCCGGCACGGTGTCGCGGGCCGGTTCGGTGGTCGAGGGCACCACCGTGTGCGACCACGACCCCGCCGCCGTGCGGCAGCAGCGCTCGGTCGGGCTGTCCGTCGCGCCGCTGCTGCACGACGGCATCAAGATCAACCTGATCGACACCCCCGGTTACGCGGACTTCGTCGGGGAACTGCGGGCCGGGCTGCGGGCGGCGGACGCCGCCTTGTTCGTGGTGTGCGCCGCCGAGGGCGTGGACGCGGCCACGGCCGCGGTCTGGGCCGAGTGCGCCGCGGTGGCCATGCCGCGCGCGGTGGTGATCGCCCGGCTGGACCACCAGCGCGCCGACGCCGACGCCGAGATCGCCGCCTGCCGGGCCGCCTTCGGCAGCGGGGTGCTGCCGCTGTACCTGCCGGCGGGCGAGGGCCTGATCGGCTTGATCACCCAGCGGTACTTCGACTACTCCGGCGGCTTCCCGCCCAAGATCGGCGAACCGGACCCGGCCGACCTCGACCGCCTCGCCGACGCCCGCAACGAGCTGATCGAGGGCATCATCGCCGAGAGCGAGGACGAGGGCCTGATGGACCGCTACCTCGCCGGTGAGGAGATCTCCGAAGCCACGCTGATCGCCGATCTCGAAGCCGCGGTCGCCAAGGGCTCCTTCCACCCGGTCATCCCGGTGTGCGCGCAGACCGGCGTCGGCCTCGGGGAACTGCTCGACGGCATGGCGCGGGCCTTCCCGTCGCCGCTGGAGCACCCGCTGCCCGAGGTCACCTCACCCGACGGCATCCCCCGGCCCCGGCTCAGCGCCGATCCGGCCGGTCCGCTCGCCGCCGAGGTGGTGCGCACCGCGGTGGACTCCTACGTCGGCCGGGTTTCGCTGGTGCGGGTGTTCTCCGGGACCCTGCGCCCCGAGCGGCCGGTGCACGTCTCCGGGCACGGCCTCGCCGAACGCGGGCACGAGGACCACGACGCCGACGAGCGCGTGGCGCACCTGTACTCCCCGCTGGGCTCGAACCTGCGTGAAGTGCCGTACTGCGTGGCGGGCGACCTGTGCGCGCTGACCAAGGTGGGGTCCGCCGAAACCGGCGACACGGTGTCGTCGCCGGAGGAACCGCTGCTGATGAAACCGTGGCCGATGCCCGAGCCGCTGCTGCCCGTCGCCGTGGTGGCGAAGAAGCGCAGCGACGAGGACACGCTGGCCCGCAACCTGTCCCGGCTGGTGGCCGGTGATCCGACCCTGCGGCTGGACCGCAACGCCGAGACCTCGCAGCTGGTGCTGTGGTGCATGGGCGAGGCGCACGCCGACGTGGTGCTCTCCCGGTTGCGCGCCGGCGGCGCCGAGATCGACACCGAGCCGGTGCGGATCAGCCTGCGGGAGACGTTCGCGAGCAAGGCGACCGGGCACGGCAGGCACGTCAAGCAGTCCGGCGGGCACGGCCAGTACGCCGTGTGCGACATCGAGGTCGAACCGCTGCCGCGCGGCGGCGGGTTCCAGTTCGTCGACAAGGTGGTCGGCGGGGCGGTGCCGCACCAGTTCATCCCGAGCGTGGAGAAGGGCGTGCGGGCGCAACTGGCCAGGGGGCTCGCCGAAGGGCACCCGGTGGTGGACATCAAGGTCACCCTGGTCGACGGCAAGGCGCACAGCGTGGACTCCTCCGACGCCGCCTTCCAGACCGCCGGTGCGCTGGCGCTCAAGGACGCCGCAGCCAAGGCCGGCATCGCGTTGCTCGAACCGCTCGACGAGGTCGCGGTGGACCTGCCGGACGACCACCTCGGCACGGTGCTCGGCGACCTGTCCTCCCGGCGCGGCCGGGTGCTGGGCACCGAGGCGGCCGGTGGCGGGCGCACGGTCGTCCGCGCCGAGGTCCCCGCCACCGAACTGCTGCGCTACGCGATCGACCTGCGGGCGCTGACCTCGGGCACGGCCACCTTCACCCGGCGGCACGCCCGGTTCGACCCGATGCCGGAGGGAGCGGTGAAGAGCGGGTGATCAGCCGCCCAGTTCGGGTTCGGCGATCTCGAAGTACTCCGGCCGCGGGGCGGTCCCGGCGAGCTTGAAGTACCGGACCTTGCGCCGCCGCCGGAGCGCCAGCGTGTCGCGCACGGCGTCGTTGTGCACCCGGCGGGCGATCACCACGCGGTACCCGGCGTCGTCGAGTTCCTCGGCCAGCCCGGCCGGCAGCACCGAACGGTCCACTTCGGACAGCAGGCGGGTCAGTTCGTTCTCCTCGGCCTCGCGCTCGGACCGCGGCGCCGCCTCGGCCCGTGCGGCGGCCTCGCGCAGGCGGGCCGCCCGCGCGTCCGACTGGTCACCCGCCGCGGCGACCGCGCGGGCCACCACCGCCCGGCGCGCCAGCGCCGCGTCGAGCGCGGCCCAGCCCGCGTCGGTGCGCACGTGCAGCCGGTCCAGCCGGTTGGCCGTGGCCACCAGGAACAGCCCGAACAGCACGATGGCCACCGCCGCCAGCGACAGCAGCACGATCAGCGTGGTCACGAAGCGGGCTCCACGTCCGGGCTGACGCGCCGCGGATCCGCCGCGATCGCCGCTTCGTACACCCGCAGCACCTGGGTGCTGACCACGGACCAGTCGTAGATGACCACCCGCTCCCCCGCCGCCGCGGCCAGCGACGCGCGCCGCGCGGGATCACCGAGCAGTTCACGCAGCGCCGCGGTCCACGCGGCGGGGTTCCCGGTCGGGGCGAGCGCGCCGGCGCGGCCGTCGTCGAGCACGCGGCGGAAGGAGTCGAGGTCGCTGGCCAGCACGCAGGTCCCGGCGGCCATCGCCTCGGTGAGGATCATGCCGAAGCTCTCGCCGCCGGTGTTGGGCGCGCAGTAGACGTCCACGCTGCGCAACGCCCGTGCCTTGGTCCGGTCGTCGACCTGGCCGAGCAGCTCCAGGTGCGGTGCCAGTTCCGGACCGGCTTCGCGGATCAGCGCCTTCTCGTCACCCCGGCCCGCCACCAGCACGCGCAGCTCCGGGAACTCCGGCAGCAGCGGCCGGAGCGCGTCGAGCAGCACGCCCATGCCCTTGCGCGGTTCGCTGTACCGGCCGAGGAAACCCACCGTGCCGCCGCTGCGCGGATATCCGTCGAGCGGGGCGGCCTCGGCGAAGAACGCGGCGTCCACGCCGTTCGGGATCTCCACCGCGTCCCCGCCGGAGTGCTCCACCTGCACCCGGCGGGCCAGCGCCGACACCGCGATGCGCGCGGTGATCTTCTCCAGCAGCGGCCGCAGCACCGGCTGGAACGCCGAGAGCGTGCGCGAACGCGGGGTGGCGGTGTGGAAGGTGGCCACGATCGGCCCGTCGGCGATCTTCAGCGCCAGCAGCGACAGGCTCGGCACCGCGGGCTCGTGCAGGTGCAGCACGTCGAAGTCGTTGTCCCGCAACCAGCGCCGGACCCTGGCGTAGGACACCGGGCCGAACTGCAGGCGGGCCACCGAGCCGTTGTACGGGATGCCGAGCGCCCGGCCTGCCGGGTGCACGAACGCGGGCACGTCGGCGTCGTCGTCGGCGGGGGCCAGCACGGACACCTCGTGCCCGCGGGCGAGCAGGGCCTGCGCCAGGTCGACCACGTGCCCCTGCACCCCGCCAGGCACGTCGAAGGAGTACGGGCAGACGACGCCGACCCTCATGCCTTGCCCGCCTCGACCTCTTCCGGCAGGCCGCCGGGGAAGTCGGCGGTCCAGAACGGTTGCAGCATGTGCCAGTCGGCCGGGTGCGCGGCGATGTCGCCGGCGAAGATGTCGGCCAGCGCCTGGGTGGCGGCGGGCACCTCGGCCCGCGCGGTCACCCGGATCCGCGGGTGCATCCGGATCTGCCAGCCGCCCTCGGTGAACCAGCAGCCGACCGGGATCAGCGCGGCGCCGGTGGTGGCGGCGAGCCGGGCCGGGCCGGGCGGCATGCGGGTGTGCTCGCCGAAGAAGGTCACGTCCACCCCGGAGCGGGTCAGGTCGCGGTCGCCGAGCAGGCAGATGGCCTTGTTCTCACGCAGGCGCTTGAGCAGCACGCGGAACGCGGCGCTGTCGCCGGTCAGCGGCACCACCTCGAAGCCGAGCGATTCGCGGAAGGCGACGAAGCGGCGGAACAGCGATTCGGGTTTGAGCCGTTCGACCACCGTGGTGAACCCGCCGAGGTAACCGGTCAGCCAGACCCCGGCGGCGTCCCAGTTCCCGGTGTGCGGCAGGGCGAACACCACGCCGTTGCCCTCGGCGAGCGCGGCGTCGAGGTTCTCCACCCCGGTGATCGCGGCGGCGACCTTCGCGCGGACCACTTCGGGGTCCATCGCCGGCAGCCGGAAGCTTTCCTGCCAGTACCGCGCGTAGGAGCGCATCGCGCGCTTGGTCAGCTCGTCCAGTTCGGTCTCGTCGGCCTGGGGCACCACCCTGGCCAGGTTGCGGCGCAGCTGCCGCACGCTCGGCCCGCCACGCCAGGTGGCCAGGTCGGCGCCGAGCCCGAAGACCGCGCTCGCGGCCGGTTCGGACAACATGCGCGAAGCGCGCCAGCCCGCCGCGTAAGCGAGGTCCGTCATCCGGCCGGCGAGGCTCATCCGTCCTCCCGCGCGGCCTTGGCCGCCGTGGCCACCGCGCTGAGCCGCTGCAGCAGGGTGATCAGCGACAGCACGGCGAGCAGCCACAGCGACACCTCCACCGCGTGCGGCACGCCCAGCCCCATCAGCCCGGTGCCGACCAGCGCGATGATCAGCCGTTCGGCGCGTTCGACCAGCCCGCCGTCGGCGGCCAGGCCGGAGGCGTCGGCGCGGGCCTTGACGTAGGAGATGACCTGCGCGAGCACCAGGCAGACCAGCGCGGCCGCGGCGGCGCGGTGGTTGTCCGCGATGGCGAAGCACCACCAGGCGATCGCGGCGAACAACGCCCCGTCGACCAGCCGGTCGCAGGTGGCGTCCAGCACCGCGCCGAACGGGGTGCCGTGGCCCCTCGCCCTGGCCATCGCGCCGTCGAGCAGGTCGAGCATGGCGAAGCCCCACACGGTGAACGTGCCGGTGAGCAGCCAGCCGTTCGGGAAGAAGACCAGTGCGCAGACCATCGCGCCCAGGGTGCCCGCCACGGTCATCACGTTCGGGGTCAGCCCGGCGCGCACCAGCACCGCGCCGATGGGATCGGTGACGCGGGAGACCGAGGCACGCGCGAAGATGTTGAGCATGAGTGTGGTGGCCGGACCTAGCTGGGAGGGGTGTGGGTCCCCCGCAGCCTATCCAGACGCTCCCCGGGACCCGGCCTTCGGCTCGCCGGAACGCACCGGCGGCTCCTCGGTGCACGGCTCGGCGGCGCAGGGTTCCTCGGCCAGTTCCCTGGCCTTGGCTTCGGCGCAGGTGCCTGCCAGACGGGCGACGATCGCGTCGCTGATCTCGCCGAGCGCCCGCACCTGGTCCGGGGTGAGCGGGTCGAACAGGCTGTCCCGCACCGCCTCCACGTGCCCGGGAGCAGCCGCTTCCAGTGCCGCGAACCCCTCGGGCGTCAGCTCGGCCCACGCCCCGCGCTTGTCCGTGGCGCAGGAGTAGCGCCGGACCCAGCCGTTGGCTTCGAGGCGGGACACCGCGTGGGAGAGCCTGCTGCGCGAGGACCGCGAAACGTCGGCAAGATCACTCATGCGCAGCGTGCGGCGAGGTGCCTCGGACAACGCGACGAGCACTTCGTAGTAGGTGTGCGGCATGCCGCTCTGCTGCTGGAGCTGCCCTTCGACGTGCGCGCGCAGCATCGAGACGGCGGCCGAGAACGAGCGCCAGACCCGCTGCTCCTCATCGGTGAGCCACCTCGGTTCGGTCATACCGCCCATGATACCTGGTTGAACGCTCAACCATATTTCGCTATGGTCTGGTTGAGGGTTCAACTACCAGGCCCTCGAACGACCTAGGAGGACTTCACATGAGCGCACCCACCACCGAGATCCCCGGTTACGTCACCGGGACCTGGAACATCGACCCCGCCCACTCCGAGGTCACCTACAGCGTCAAGCACCTCGGCCTGGCCAAGTCCCGGGGCAGCTTCCAGCAGTTCGGTGGCCAGATCGTGACCGGGGAGAGCATTCTCGACTCCAGCGTGACCGCCGAGATCGAGGTCGCCTCGATCAGCACCGGCGTCGGTGCCCGCGACGAGCACCTCAAGACCGAGGAGTACTTCGACGCGGCGAACCACCCGAAGATCGTCTTCCGCTCCACCGGCATCCGCCAGGACGACGACGAGTTCCTCATCGACGGCGAGCTGACCTGGCGCGGGGTGACCGTGCCGGTGACCCTGGAGGCCGAGTTCAACGGCATCGGCCCGAACCCGGCGAACAACAACGCCACCACCATCGGCGTCTCCGCCGAAGCCACCGTCGCCCGCCGCGACTTCGGCATCGGCCCGGAGGGCAACGCCTTCCTCGGCGAGAAGGTGAAGATCACCCTCGAGATCGAGGCCGCGCTGCAGGACTGAGCGTGCCAGCCAGCACGTCGTGAGGGTGACCGCCCAGGGGGACGGCCACCCTCACGACGGTGGGCCGGGTGACCGCACCTGGGGACCTGAACAACCCGCCAAGCAGGATCGGCGGCTCAACCTCATCAGCGCGGGGCGTTGACCAGACCGGCCGTACGGCGGGCGAGCGGATCCGCCTTCGAGGCCGAGCCGGGCAGATCCCGGCGACTGATGCGCCGAACGTTTCGCCCGCTGCCTGGCAGGCTCATCATCCCGCCGGAGAGTGGTGCTATCGATGAACCGCCAGGCGGGAGCGACGGAAGGCAGGTGGGCGCAGCACGCCACCGGCTGTGCGCGTCCGCCGCTGGTGCCCGAGTCCGCCTGGCGGCCTGGCCATCCGCACGCGACCCGTGCGGCGGGCGATCAGACCGCGTTGACACCGAGCCACCACTGCGCCGAGCGTGCCGCCGCTATCAGGCAAGGCAAGGGACATCGCGGTGACCTGAACAACTCGCCGGGCGACCTTGGCGGCAGCAGGCGGGTACAGCCCACCACCAGCCGGTGCGCGTCCGCTGCCGGTGCACCAGTCCACTCGGCAACCCGGCCCCGGAACCGCCGGTCGGCTTCTCAGCGGATCGACCTCGTCAGCCCGCAGCGCGTTGACCAGGCCGCCCGCACACGACCCGCGCGACGGGCGGCCAGACCGCATTGACACCGAGCCACCACTGCACCGAACATGCCGCCACTACCAGGCAAGGCAAGGGACATCACCCCCGCCGGTGACCTGAACAACCCGCCAGGCGACATCGGCGGTAAGCAGGCGGGCACAGCAGATCACCGGCTCCTGCGTGTCCACCGCCGGTGCACGAGTCCGCTGGGCAGCCTAATCCCAGAACCGGCTGGTCGATCCGCACACGATCCGTGCAGCGGGCGATCAGACCGCATTGACACCGAGCCACCACTGCGCCGAACGTGCTGCCCACCGCCGGGCACGGCTCATCGCCGCCGCGCTGCGGGCTGGCTCCGAAGGACTCACCGGGTCCCGGCGAGCGCTCGTGTCGTCGGGGGTACGAGCGCTCGCGGGCCGCGGGTGGTTATTCGGCGTGCCAGGCGTCCGCCAGGAGGGTGCGGGTCTGGTTCAGCAGCTGCGGCAGCACCTTCGTGTGCCCCACCACCGGCATGAAGTTGGCGTCGCCACCCCACCTCGGTACCAGGTGCTGGTGCAGGTGCGCGGCGATGCCCGCGCCGGCGATGACGCCCTGGTTCATCCCGATGTTGAACCCGTGCGCATCCGACACCTTGCGCACCACCCCCATCGCGTGCTGCGTGAACCGCGCCAGTTCGACCGTCTCGTCGGCGGTGAGATCGGTGTAGTCGGCCACGTGCCGGTACGGCACCACCATCAGGTGCCCCGGATTGTACGGGTACAGGTTCAGCACCGCGTACACCGACTCACCCCTGGCCAGGATCAGCGCCTCGGCGTCGTCCAGGTCGACCAGCCGGCAGAACGGGCAGCCGGTCGGCTGGTCCCCCTCCGGCTTGTTCTCCCCCTGGATGTAGGCCAGCCGGTGCGGGGTCCACAACCGCTGCAGCGCGTCGGGCACCCCGACGCCGTCCTGCGCCTCGAATTCCGGGCCGCCACTCACGCGAGGACCGCTCCGAAGCTCTCCGCCGACGGCGAGGCGTTCTCCCGGCGGCCGATCCACCCGGCGATCGCCTCCACCGCGGCGTCCACCGGCACCCCGTTCAGCTGACCGCCGTCGCGGAACCGGAACGACACCGCGCCCGACTCCACGTCCTTGCCGCCCGCCAGCAGCATGAACGGCACCTTCTGCATGGTGTGCGTGCGGATCTTCTTCTGCATCCGGTCGTCCCCGAGGTCCAGCTCGGCCCGGATCCCCTTGGTGCGCAACGCCTTCTCCACCCCGCGCAGGTGCTCGGTGTGCTCGTCGGCGATCGGGATGCCGACCACCTGCACCGGCGACAGCCACGCCGGGAACGCACCGGCGTAGTGCTCGGTCAGCACCCCGAAGAACCGCTCGATCGAGCCGAACAGCGCGCGGTGGATCATCACCGGCCGCTTCCGCTCCCCGCCCGGCGCGGTGTACTCCAGCTCGAACAGCTCGGGCAGGTTGAAGTCGAGCTGGATGGTCGACATCTGCCAGGTGCGGCCGAGCGCGTCCTTGGCCTGCACCGAGATCTTCGGGCCGTAGAAGGCCGCGCCACCGGGGTCGGGCACCAGCTCCAGCCCGGAGTCGGCGGCGGCCGCCCGCAGCGTTTCGGTGGCCTCGGCCCACATCTCGTCGGTACCGACGTACTTCTCGTCGTTCCGGGTGGACAGTTCGAGGTAGAAGTCGTCGAGCCCGTAGTCGCGCAGCAGCCCGAGCACGAAGCCGAGCAGCGAGCGCAGCTCACCGGGCACCTGCTCCGGGGTGCAGAAGATGTGCGCGTCGTCCTGCGTCATGCCGCGCACGCGGGTGAGCCCGTGCACCACGCCGGACTTCTCGTACCGGTACACCGAGCCGAACTCGAACATGCGCAGCGGCAGTTCGCGGTAGGACCGCCCGCGCGAGCGGAAGATCAGGTCGTGGAACGGGCAGTTCATCGGCTTGAGGTAGTAGTCCTGCCCCGGCCTGCGGACCGTGCCGTCCTCGTTGTACTCCGCGTCCAGGTGCATCGGCGGGTACATGCCATCCTTGTACCAGCCGAGGTGCCCGGAGATCTCGAACAGCGAAGCCTTGGTGATGTGCGGCGAGTTGACGAAGTCGTAGCCCGCCTCGACGTGCCGCTGCCGCGAGTAGTTCTCCAGCTCCTGCCGGATGATCCCGCCCTTCGGGTGGAACACCGCCAGCCCGGAGCCGATCTCGTCGGGGAAGGAGAACAGGTCCAGCTCGACCCCGAGCTTGCGGTGGTCGCGCCGCTCGGCCTCGGCCAGCAGCTCCAGGTGGCGCTCCTGCGCCTCGGCCGATTCCCACGCGGTGCCGTAGATGCGCTGCAGCTGCGGGTTCTTCTCGTTGCCGCGCCAGTACGCCGCGGCGACCCTGGTCAGCTTGAACGCCGGGATGTGCTTGGTGGTGGGCAGGTGCGGCCCGCGGCACAGGTCGCCCCACACCCGTTCCTTGGTGCGCGGGTCGAGGTTGTCGTAGACGGTCAGCTCACCGCCGCCGACCTCCATCACCTCTGAAGTGTCCACATCGGACTTGATGTCCACCAGTTCCAGCTTGAACGGCTCATCGGCCAGCTCGGCCTTGGCCGCTTCGACCGACTCCAGCACCCGCCGCGAGAACTGCTGCGACCCCTTGATGATCTGCTTCATCCGCTTTTCCAGCGCCTGCAGGTCTTCCGGGGTGAACGGGGTGTCGACGGCGAAGTCGTAGTAGAAGCCGTCCTTGACCGGCGGGCCGATGCCCAGCTTCGCCTCGGGGAACTGCTGCTGCACCGCCTGCGCGAGCACGTGCGCGCAGGAGTGGCGGATCACCGAGCGGCCGTCCTCGGTGTTCGCCGCCACCGGCTCGACCTCGGTGTCGGTTTCCGGCACCCAGGCCAGATCCCGGAGCCTGCCCTCGGGGTCGCGCACCACCACGATCGCGTCCGGCCCCTTGCCGGGGAGCCCGGCTTCGCGTACCGCCGCGCTCGCCGTAGTGCCCGCGGTGACCACCACGCGTTCGGACGGGGTGGCCGCGGTTGGCGAGAACTCTGACACGGTGGGCTCCTCAACTGGGGTGTTCCGATGACTCCAGTGATGCTAGCCGCCGTGACCGCGCGGGCTCATCCGAGGCGAACGCCAACGGAGCACTTCCCGCGATCAAGCGTGCGAACGGGCCGCAACCGTGGTTCGGCCGGGCGGCAACGGTGCCGTCCGCCCGGTCAGACGGTCTCCACCACCTGGTCGTAGCCGAGCCGGGGCAGCCGGTCGTACCAGGCGCCGTCACCCGGCTTGCCGACGTTCACCACGACCAGCGAGCGCCACGGGCGGTCGTGGAAGAACTCCTTGTCCACCCCGTGCGCGTCGAACCCGGTCAGCGGACCGGCGGCCAGCCCGGCCGCGCGCACGCCGATGATGAAGTAACCCACCTGCAGCAGCGAGTTGGCCTTGGCCGTCTCCACGCGGACGTCCTCGTCGGCGAAGTAGTCCTTGGCGGCCGGGTTGTGCGGGAACAACCGCGGCAGGTTCTGGTGGAACTCGGTGTCGGCGGCCAGGATCACCGTCAGCGGGGCGGCGGCGGTCTTGGCGCGGTTGCCCTCGGCCAGCAGCGGCACCAGGCGCTCGCGCGCCTCGTCGCTGCGCAGCACCAGCGCCCGCAGCGGCTGGGTGTTCATCGAGGTGGGCGCCCACTTGACCAGGTCGTAGATGGCCTTGACCTGGTCCTCCCCGACCGGCTCGTCGCTGAAGGTGTTGGCCGTGCGGGCCTCGCGGAAGAGGAGGTCCTGCACCTCGTCCGCCAGTGCCAGGCCGTCGGTGCGCGTGTTGGTGATGCTCATCGGACTGTCCTTCCCGGTTGGTTCCTGACTCCCTCCCGCCAACATAGTTGAGCGCTTGACTATTTCGAATTCAACTAGATTCAGGTCACACCAGGAGCTCAGTAAGCGCCGTCGCCGCTCAGCACGGCCCGCGCGGTCTTCCAGAGGATCACCAGGTCCAGCGCCAGCGACCAGTCCTCGACGTAACGCAGGTCGAGGCGGATGCTCTCCGCCCAGGTCAGATCGCTGCGGCCGCTGACCTGCCACAACCCGGTCAGCCCCGGCTTGACCAGCAGGCGGCGGCGGGCGTCGGCGGCGTAGGCCTTGGTCTCCTCCGGCAGCGGCGGGCGCGGGCCGACCAGCGACATCCGGCCGGTCAGCACGTTGAACAGCTGCGGCAGCTCGTCGAGGGAGTACCGGCGCAGCAGGCCACCGACCCGGGTGACCCGCGGGTCGCGGCGCAGCTTGAACAGCGGGCCGGCCCCCTCGTTGGCTTCGAGCAGCTGCTTCCGCGCGGCTTCGGCGTCGACCACCATGGTGCGGAACTTCAGCATCGTGAAGGGCTGGCCGTTGCGGCCGACCCGGCGCTGGCGGTAGATCACCGGCCCGCGGTCGCCCAGCTTGATCGCCACCGCGATGGCCAGCAGCAGCGGGGAGAGCAGCGCCAGCAGCAGGCCGGCGGCGACCCGGTCGACGACCTCCTTGACCAGGCGGCGGCCGCCGGTGAAGGTCGGCGCGGTCACCCGCAGCAGCGGCATGCCGAGCACACCGGAGACGTTGAGGCGCGGGCCCGCCACCTCCATCAGCACCGGCGCGACCACCATTTCGGCGGCGGTGCCTTCGAGGTCCCAGGCCACCTGCTGCAGTTTGCGGGGGCTCCAGTACGGGTCGGCGGTGACCGCGACCACGCGGTAACCACCACGGCGGACGTGGTCGGCGAGTTCGTCGAGCCTGCCCACCACCGGCACGCCGTCCAGCTCACCGCTGCCGGGCTCGCCCTCACCGGTGAAGGTGCACACCGCTTCGACGCGCCAGCCGACGTGGGATTCGGCGCGGGTGCGCGCGATCAGGTCGCGCACGGTTTCCGGACTGCCCGCCGCGAGCACCGGCAGCAGGCAGCCGCCGCGGCGGCGGGTGCGGTGCAGCCAGCGGCGGAGCACATAACGTTGCGGGAACGAGACCAGTGCGACGGCGGGGATGATCGCGAACACCCAGGGCTGCACGGCGAGCGCACCGAAGAGCAGCCCGCCGAGCGCGACCACGACCGCCGCGGCGAACAGGCCCCGCCCGAGTCTTCGGAACTCCTCGGCACCCTCACCGAGCACCCTCGGGTTCCACGCCCGGCTGGCGGGCAGCGCGCACGCGATGGCGAGCACGGTGCCCAGCGCGAGCCACTGCGTGAGCGGCCAGGCGGCCCCGAAACCGTGCAGCACGAACGCGCCCGCGGTGACCACGGCGGTGGTGGCGAGCAGGTCACCGAGCACGACCAGGCTGCGGTAGCCGGATTCCCAGTCCGCCGAGCGCGGCGCGGGCGCGGGGCCCGCGGCCGGGCGCGGCTCGGCCGGTTGGGGTGGGCCCGGCGGTGGGCTCTGCGGTGGCCGCTGGGGCGGGCGCGGAGTCGCCGGAAGGCCGATGTGGGGCCGCGCGTCGTCGACCGGCAAGGAATTGACCGGTGAAGACCGCCGCGCCGACTCTTCCATCGGACCTCCCACTCTCCGCAGGGGACCCCCAGAATTGTTACTGAGGGCGACCAGAGGTGGTATACGCTCAGTAGTGTCCCGAGCGATACACGCGGTGGTATCGGTCACTCCGAAAGCAGCGTTACAAGGTCACACGCCGAATTCAACTCACTGAGACGGCTGACAGGTCACCCCGAAAATAACAGAACGGTGACGAAGGGTGATCATTGGTCTTCCGGAAACCCCTACGCAAAGTAGTCAGAAAATCCTGCCCCTCACCCGGGCGGCCGGTGCCATTGGGCCGGCCGTGGTCACCGGTCCACAGTGGAGCAGGCGCAGCCGGGCCCCGGGTTCCCGAGTGGACGGATTCCCGGCCCGGACACGGGCGAAGGCCCGGGACGGGGCAAGTCCCGGGCCTTCGCGTCACAGGCGTCAGTTGTCCTGAACGGTCCCGTCGTCGGCGATCCCGCCGCTCGCGCAGTTCTCCGGCGTCTCGCCTTCGGCCTCGTTCTCCCCCGGGGAGAGAATCGGCACGTTGAGGCCGTTGGCGACGTCCTCCACCACGACCTGGACGCCGAGCACGTTGATGTCGTTGTCGCACACGCCCACCACGGCGTTGACGTTGTGCAGCACGTCGAGGTTGTTCAGGTTCGCCAGGCCGACCTGGTCGTCATCCTCCATGCGCGGCGCCTGGCCACCTTCGGCGGCGGCCACACCCCCCAGCATGACCAGCCCGGCCGCGGCCGAACCCGCGATGACACCGATCCTCTTCAACACAAAAGCTCCTAGCTGACTTCAGGGGTTGAATGGTCCGGTGGCGGCGGGCGCCACCGGATCCGCGGTGCCCGCGAGGAGCGGGCACCGCGGACGCTCAGTCGTCCTGGACCGAGCCACCGTCGAGCACGCCACCGGAGGCGCAGTTCTCCGGCGTCTCGCCGTCGGCCTCGTTCTCGCCCGGCGACAGGATCGGCACGTTGAGACCGTTGGCGACGTCTTCCACCACGACCTGGACGCCGAGCACGTTGATGTTGTTGTCGCACACGCCGGCCACGGCGTTGACGTTGTGCAGCACGTCGAGGTTGTTCAGGTTGACCAGACCGGCCTGGTCGTCGTGGTCGTCGGCAGAAGCGGCGCCGCCCATCGCGAGCAAACCAGCCGCGGTCAGGACGGAGGCGTAGCCGAGTTTCTTCAGCAAAGCGGACTCCTCGAAGTGGAAAAGGGGAAATGTCCGGCGACAGGAGTTTTTCGTTCTCCGCACCGTGCGACACAAAGTACTGACCAGACCGCCTGCTTTCCAGTCGAGTACAACGATCGTGTCTGGTGGCGACCCGCTGACCACCGGACCATTCCCCCGTTGGGGTGGTTCGGGCCGTCAAATTCGCCGGAAATGCGAGCCGGCGGCGATGAAGTTTTTCCGCGCAGCAAAAGACTCCGCGTCGGCACTGGGCCGGCGCGGAGCCTTTTGTCACGGATGGATCAGTCGTCTTCGACTTCGTAGTCGCCGAACGAGTGCTCCGCCGAGCTGCCGTTCTCGTACAGGGCCGCACCGTCGGGGCCGGCGGCCGAGGTCCACTCACCGTAGGCCGAACCGTCCGGACCCGAACCGCTGAACACACCAGTGGTGGCGGCACCGTTCTCGCTCGCCGCCGAGGCCCAGCTCAGGTGCACGGCGCTGCCCATGTGCGTGGCGCTGTAGTTACCGGTGGTGGCGGCACCGTCCGGGCCGACAGCCGAAGCGTTCTCGTACGAGCTGAGCGTGGGCCCGTAGTCGTCGTCCTCCTCGTAGACGACCACAGTGGACTCGTTCTCTTCGGCTTCCTCGACCTCGACTGCCTCGGACTCGTCGGACTCGATCGCTTCCGCCTCGTTGCCCTCCTCCTCGGCCGGCATCGGGTCGCGCTCGGCCAGATCCACCGCTACCACGGTGACCTCGCGCTCGTCGTCGGCTTCGTAGTACGACTCTTCGTGGTAGTACGTCTCTTCGTGGTGCCAGCTGTCTTCGTCGTCCCACGAGTCGTCGTCCCAGTCGGACGGGCCCTCCGCCGCCGACTGGACATCCACCGTTCCGGCGCCACCGAAGCCGGCGTACGATCCGGACAGGGAGTACCAGGCGTCACCGTCACCGTCGACGGCCGAAGCCACATCGAAGGTGCCGGCGCCACCGAACCCGGCGTGGGTGCCGGATGCGGAGTAGAAGGCACCACCACCGTCGTAGTCGAACGGAGCATCGGCAGCCGAAGGACCGGCCGTCAGCAGGATCACGGGCACTACCAGTGCCCCCGCGCCAAGAGCGCGTCGGATGACAGACATCGGGTGTTCGATCCTTTCCATGGACTTATCTAGCGGCGATCGCCGCTGCTCCATGAATACCCCATTATTTCGCCGAAAACCCGGTGCCACCCGATAGTGCGTCGGCGCCGCGTTGTCGGCCGCCCGCCAATTCCGGCCACGCTTCGGCCTCCACGCACAGCGCAGTGGCGACATCTATCTCACCGGTGCGCACCTTTTCCGCCAGAGAACCCATTTCCGGACGGAGGAACAACCACCCCCGAACGTGTTTGTCCTCGTAACGCGGTGGCTCGCCGGCACCCGCGCCGAGTATGCGGAAGTGCTCGCCGGCCGCCCAGGTCTGGGCGATCCACTGCCTGCCCCACCGGAGCACGATCCGGCCCAGTTCGTTCTGGCGGTCGGCGGGGTGGATGAGCCGGTCACCGGTGATCGGCAGCAGTCGCGGGGTGAAGACCGCGCCGGGCGCGGACACCGACAGGTGGTCGAACATTCGTTGTTGTCCCTCGGTTTCGAAAAAACAACCCGCTCGAGTTCGGGCACTTCGATCGATTGGCTGAACCAGCGTCACATGGTACGTACCGTGCTCGAGCACCAACAAGCGACCCGCCTCCGTTCGCGGTGGTACACCCGGCACGGTAATCGGCCCTCACCCGAATGGTTGACGCAAAACTGCGATCGGTGTCGATCTTCACCGGGCCACCGTTCGAAAGGCTGACGGCTCGGCGCACCCCTTCCTCCCCCGATCCGGTGACGGTGCGCATGGACCGGCGGCCCCCGGGTACCGCTGGACCTCCGAACACTGCGGCGACGTAAGGAGACGAACGGTATGCGCAGGACGATCTGCGGGGTGCTGGCCGCGCTGGCGGTGGCGCTCGGCACCGCGCCACTCGCCTCGGCCACGGCCACCGCACCGGCCGTGGTCCAGCAGGCTCCCGACGACGACGGCGACGGTGTCCGCGACAACGGCGACAACAGCGGTACCGGCGACAACAACGACGACGGCGACAACGGCTGGTGGGGGCTGCTCGGCCTGCTGGGCCTGCTCGGCCTCGGCGGTTTGTTCCGCCGCGGCCCGAAGCGGGAAGCGATGGCGGGCTATCCGGCCGCGCGTGCGGAGGAGCCGCCCGCCAACGCCTATCCGCCCGCGGCCCCGCGGCGGAACCCGCCGGGCTGAACGTTGCGGTGAAAAAGCCCCCGGTGCTGTGCGCCGGGGGCTTTTTTCGGCCTCGGTACCAGAGCGCTTATCACGTCGGAGAACGGTCGAGCCAAGATCGACCGCCGAATGCACCCGACGGGGTGCCGGGAATGTCTCCGGCGGGTGGTGGCGGGCACCGCGCGTGAATGGAACGTACGCACCATTTCCTGAGGCGTCACGCGAAATAGGTGTTTGCCGCGGAAAAACCGCGACCGCGTTGACGGAGCGAACCGGGCCGGAGTCCACAACGGACTCCGAGCGTGGCGGGGGCGCTCCGGTGCGGTGACGATGGAACGGTCACGCACCCCACTTCCGGAGGAGCACGGGATGAAGCACAAGTTCACGCACGCCATCGCGGCGGTGGTCTCGGCGGCCGCGCTCGTACTGACCGGCGCGGCCCTCGCCACGGCGAACGGGGGTGGCGGTGGCACCGGCGCCACCAGCACCACCAGCGCCGCGGCGAAGGTCGACGGCCTGCGGACCCAGCTCCAGCAACGCGCCGACGCCGGTGACGTCGAGGGCACCCGCGGCACGCTGGCCGAACTCGACCCGTTGCTGGCGGAGATCGCGGCGGGCCAGCGCTACACGGTGCCCGACGCCGCGCAGGAGTCCGCCGCGAGCGCGAAGTACGCCTCGGCGGAAGCCGCGAAGGGGCTCGACGAACTCGCCGGGCAGGCCACGGTGGCCCGGCAGCAGCCGCCGGACGCGGGCAAGCTCAAGGAGTTGCTGCAGGAGTTGTTCCAGCGCCTGGAGGAACTGCTCAACGAACTGCTCGGCGGCTCGCAGCCGAGCAGCCAGCCCAGCCAGCCCAGCCAGAGCCCGCAGCCCGCGGGGCAGTCCGGTGGCGAACTGCCGCCACTGCCCGCCGCCTGACCGGCGGCTCGAGGCCGACGGCCGGGCCCGAGCCCAGCGCCCGGCTGTCGGCTGCTGGCTGCTGGCAGCTGATGGCCGGAGCCGTGGCCCAGCGACCAGCAACCCGCGGCCGGCAACTGGCGGCTGACGGCTGGTGACTGGCGGCCGGGCCGAAGTCTCGCGGCCGGCGGCTGGCATCTGACGACCGACGGCTGGTGACGAGCGGCTGGCGAGCAGTGGCTGGCGCCCAGGCCGGAGTCCAGCGAGCGAAGCCAGGGGACCAGCGACTGGCGGCCGTGGCTGAGGCCAGCAGCCCAGGAATCGGCGGCCGGTCGCCGGGGCGAGACGGTGGACCGGAAGCCAGCGGCCAGTGAGCCGGCAGCCAAAGCCAGAGGCCAGCGGGTCAGAAGCCGAGAGCCAGCGGGCCAGCGGCCGGGAGCCGGGAGCCGGGAGCCAGAGCCCAGGAGACGGCCAAGGGCTCAGCCGAGCACCGGCAGGTCGTCCTGGTAGCTCAGCGGCAGGGAGTACAGGCCCCGCGCCCGGTGTTCCGGGGTGAGCCACCCGTGGAAGAAGATGCGGTCCTCCAGGACATCGGCGCCGCCGGGGCCGTCCACCTGGCCGCCCAGGCCGGCGGTGGTCAGCAGCGGCGACGGGGCCTTCACGAACGGGCCCACCAGCGCCGGGGCGGTGGCGAAGGCGGTGTGGTAGCTGGAGCTGTCGTAGGTGTCGGAGGCGTAGAAGAGCAGGTACTTCGTCGGGCGCCGCACCACCACCGGGGCTTCCACCACGTTCTTCTCGTGCTGGAGGTCGGCGCGCAGCAGTTCCCGGCGGGTGCCGATCAGGCCGAGGCCGTCGGCGGTCAGCTCCTGCGACCAGATCGCGGCGGGCGCACCGACGGCCGCGCCGTTGCTCTTGTACAGCAGGAACCGGCGGCCATCGGCGTCGACGAAGGTTTGCGGGTCGATGTCCCCGCCGTCCTCGGGCAGGCAGATCAGCGGCTGCTCCCCCACCGGCTCGAACGGCCCGGCAGGCCGGTCCCCGACGGCCACGCCGATGCACATCCGGCCGTCGCTCTTCTGCCCGCCGGTGAAGTACAGCAGGAACCGGCCGTCGTCGCGGCGCACCACGTCCGGGGCCCAGAAGCCGCTCTGCGCCGAACCCCACACCGGGAGGCGGGCCAGTGCGTCCCCGCGCACCGTCCACGGCCCGTCCGGTGCGGGGGCGCTCGCCCAGGGCACCTTGCCTGCCGGACTGCTGGTCGAATAGGCGAAGTAGCCCTCCGGGGTGCGGAGCAGGTCGGGGTCGGCGAAGTCGGCGTTGATCAACCGCACCGGGGCCGCCTTGGCCGCCGTCGCCGGGGCGTGCCCGCCCAGCAGGCCGAGCACCGCCGCCACCGCGACCAGTGGAACGGCCCGGCTCCCTCGCCTGATCTTCATCGACACCCCCGGAGCAACGTGCACCGAGGATCGGCCTCCGGACGCCCACCGGCCACCCGGGCAACCCCGCCGGGGCACCAAACCACCCTTCGGGGTGCCGGGCGCACCCGGTTCACCGGACCGGCACCGGGTAACCACCCCGGCATGGCGAAGAAGTTCAGCAAGGGCGACCGCGTGCGGTGGGACGCCGGCAACCAGAGTTCGATCGGCACCGTCGAAGACGTGCTCACCAGCGACACCCACGCCGGTGGCCGGGAGGTCAAGGCGTCCGAGGACAACCCGCAGTACCTGGTGCGCAGCGAGAAGTCCGGGAAGACCGCGGTCCACCACCCGGACAAGATCCACCCGGCCTGACCGGGGTCAGTGGACCAGCTTCAGCCCGATCACCCCGCCGACGATCATGGCCAGGAACAGCACCTTGAGCACGGACAGCGGTTCCTGGCCGGTGACCATCGCGTAGACCACGGTGAGCACCGCGCCGATGCCCACCCACACCGCGTACGAGGTGCCGACCGGCAGCTCCCGCATGGCGTAGCCCAGCCCCAGCATGCTCGCGGCCAGCGCGGCGAAGAACACCGCGGCGGGCCCGACGCGGCTCAGCCCTTCGGACTTGCCCAGCGCGGTCGCCCACACGGCTTCCAGCACCCCCGAGAGCACCAGCACGATCCACGACACCACGGCCTCCAGCGGGCCGTCTTGTCGCACACCGGGTACGGCACCCCTCGTCCGGAAGCCCGCTCGCCGGGCTCCACGCCAACATCCCACACCCGGCGCGCGGCGGCAAACCACCGAGCCGGAGCTCACCGGCCACCTTATGTCTACTGTGGACGCAACCCGGCCGCGTCGTACTTGCACGCCGCGTTCCACAGCAGGAACGACTTGATCCCGACCGCCTCGGCCGCCTTGATCTGGGCCCGGACCTCCTCGGGGCCGTAGGACCGCTTCAGGCTGAACGCCTGCAACCACGGGATGACCACGGTCTGCCCGTCACCCTCGGCGGAGAGCCTGGCGAAGTCGGCCAGCGACTTCTGGGTGATGTCGAACGGCTGCGCCTCCGGATCGGCCACCTGGTACTCCCCCGGCCCCCAGTGCGACGGGTAGACCATCGGCGCCACGTAGTCGGAGTGCTTGGCCAGCAGCGGGATGCTCTGCGCGATCTGCTCCGGGCGGGTCGCCGCGATGCCGAACACCGACGCCCCCAGCACCGCGCCGTGCGCCCGCACCCTGGGCTGGGTCTCGGCCAGGAAGTCCGCGATCGACTGCTCGGGGCTCACGGTCAGCCCGGGGAAGCGCATCTGGTCGAGCTTGCCGTCCGGCCGCCGCACGTAGTCGTAGAGGATGTCGTCGAAGCCCAGCGCGGCGGCTTCCTCGGCGAGGTCCACGTTGTACTTGCGCACCGAGGGGTCGGCGAAGTTGGTGAAGGCGTACTTGCCGTACCCGCCCGTCCACGGCTGGCCGTCCGCCTTCTGGATCACCCGGTCGCGGTTGCCGTTGTTCCACGAGGCCTCGGCCAGGATCGGGTCGCGGAAGGCCACCACGCGGGCGACCACGCGGACCCCGGCGTTGTGCAGCTCGTCGAGCGCCGCCCGCGCGTCGTAGTGGTCGCGGGTGGCGCCGATCTCCTTGGCCAGCGGCACCTGCGAGAGGTAGCCGATCTCACCGCTCTCGTCCTTGACGTCCAGCTGGACGGTGTCGATCAGCTTGTCCGCGGCCATCCGCAGCACCGGTTCCCGCAGCGAGGGCGAGCTCCACGCCAGCGCGGACATGTGCACCGCGCGCATACCGGGGTGCTTGATCGCGATCGGCACCTCCTGCTTCGCCACGTTCCCGGCCGCGTCGCGGGCCTCCACCGCCACCTCGGTCACCTGCGGTGGCACCGTGGCGGAGAACCGCCCGTCCGCCTCCAGCGCGGCGGGCTGGCCGTGCACGGTGACCGCGTCCGCCCCGGTGGCCTGGCCGCGCACGGTGGCCGGCGCCTTGGGGTCGTCCACCGCGGCCGGGTCCACGACCAGCCCCGGCGGGGTCACGTCCACGGTGAACCGCCGGGTCAGCTCGGCCGACGGCAGCACCTTCGGGCTGCCGGGCACTTCGACCTCGAGGGTGTGCGGCCCCTCCGCGGGAGCCGGGCCGGTGAGCCGGATCCGGCCGTCGCGGAGCTCGAACGGCACCGGCGCGCCGTCCAGCCGGACCCGCGCCGCCGAGGCGTCCCCACTGGTGGTGATCTCCATCCGGGCCAGGCTTTCGGGGGACACGGTCGCCCCTTCGCCGAGTTCGGTGACGGAAACGTCCGGGTGCAGGACCACGGCCACCGGGATGAGGATCCCGATCGGTGCCAGTACCGCGGCACCGAGCACGGGCAGTCGCTTTCGGACGAACGAGCGGCGGACCATTCTACCTCCACTGATCGGTGCTTCCCCGGGGTTCTTCCCCGGTCGGGGCACGGCCAACCAGGATTCATCCGAACGTGCGGACAGCGCTGCGGGTCCGTCCACTCCGGACTTACCTTGGCCGCCATGACCTTCCAGCGTCTTCTCGCGCTCGCCGCCGGTTCGCTGCTGCTGGCGGGTTGTGCGGCGCACACCCCGGCAACACCCGCTCCCGCTCCCGCCGCCTCCGCCGCGCCGGCGGAACCGCCGCTGCCCGCCCGGGCGCCGGATCCGGCGGCGGTGAGCGCCAACGAACTCGGCCGCGTCCCGGTGCTGATGTACCACCGGATCGTGGCGTCGCCGTCGTCGGTGTTCGACCGGACACCGCAGGACTTCCGCGCCGAACTCGAACGGCTGGCGCGGGAGGGCTACGTCCCGGTGACCACCGCCGCCTTCGCCGAAGGCCGGCTCGACCTGCCGGCCGGCAAGCACCCGGTGGTGCTGACCTTCGACGACGGTGACCCCAGTGTGCTGACCCTCGGCCCGGACGGCGCCCCGGCGCCGGACACCGCGGTGCGCATCCTGCTGGACGTCGCGGCGGCGAACCCGGGCTTCCCGGCGGTGGCGAGCATGTACGTCAACGCGGACCCGTTCGGCGGGGGCGAGGCGGGGGCGCAGGCGCTGCGCTGGCTGCACGAGCACGGGTTCGAGATCGGCAACCACACCCTGGGCCACACCAACCTGCGGACCACCGCCGCGGACCGGGCCCGCGAGGACGTGGCGGCCGGGGACAAGGCCATCCGCGACGCCGTGCCCGGGTACCAGCCGGCCACGCTCGCGCTGCCGTTCGGCGCCCGGCCCCGCGAGACCGATCTCGCTCGATCGGGTGACGGCTACCAGTACACCGGCGTGCTGCTGGTCGGGGCGCACCCGGCGCCCTCGCCCTTCGCCTCCGACTTCGACGCGAACGCCATTCCGCGCATCCGCTCCCAGGGCGCGGACGGGGAAGAGGCCGACTACGGCTCGGCCAAGTGGCTCGACGAACTCGCCGCCGACCCGGGCAGCCGGTTCACTTCGGACGGCGATCCGGCGAAGATCTCCTACCCGTACGGCACCGGTGTCCCGGCGGACCGCTTTTCCGTGACGGCCAAGGCCTACTGACCGGACGGGCCGCACCCGACGACGTCGGTGGCGGTGCGTCCAGCCGGACCGGCCTTCCGGTCAGCACCAGTGAACCCGGCCCCCCGGCCCGCCAGACTCGGCGGTGACCGCAGGGGGGTGGTGACGTGGCGATCCTGGCGCTCGCCGGTTCGGCGTTGCTGGTGTACCTGGGCACGGGGCCCGCACCCGTACCGGCTCTGACGTGGGTGGCGCTGCTGCCGTTGTTCCTGCTGGCGCTCCGCCGCCCGGCGGCGAAGGTGGCGTTCGCCGCCGGGGTGCTGGGCACGGCGCACAGCTGGGCGTACTTCCTCGGTTCGGCGTCGATCCCGCTGCCGGTGGTGCCGGTGATCCTGCTGTGCTCAGGACTGCTGCCCGCGATCGCCGTCGCGGTGTTCCGGCGGGCGGGTGCCTTCGCCGCGGCGGCGGCCTGGACGGGCGGGCTGTACCTGATCTCGGTGGTCAGCCCGGTGGGGGTGCTGGGCGCGTTCGCCACCACGCAGGCCGGCGTCCCGGTCGTCACCCAGCTCGCCTCGGTGACCGGGATGTGGGGCATCGAGTTCCTGCTGGTGCTGGTGCCCGCCGGGATCGCGGCGGCGTCGGCGAAACGGGTGCGGACGGGGGTCGCCACCGCACTGGTGCTGCTGGCCGCACTGGGTCACGGCATGGTCGGGCTGGCCGAACCCGCGGCCACGACCACCCGGGCCGCCGTGCTCGCCCGTTCGGACAACGCCTGGGCCACCCCCATCGCCGAGCCGGCCGGCCGGGCGCTCCTGGAGTCCTACGTGGACCAGTTGCGGCGGCTGGACGTGCGCCTGGCGGTGCTGCCGGAGGCGGTCTTCACCATCGGCGAAGCGCAGTTGGGCAGTGCGCTGGCGCCCTTGCGCGAGGTCGCCGCGGCCACCGGCACCGAGGTGGTGCTCGGCGCGCTGGTGCAGACACCCGGTGGCAAGGTCAACACCACGATCGGCCTGCCTGCCGGCGGTGGCACCCCGGTGGTGTACCGGAAGTGGCACGGCGCCGGTGCGGCGGGCCGCGACCTGGCGTGGCTGCCGTCCGGGATCGGCCTGCAGAACTGCATGGACGTCAACTTCACCGACCCCAGCCGGGACTACGCGCTGACCGGGACCGGACTGGTCGCGGTCCCGGCCGACGACGAGGACGTGGACGCCTGGCAGCACAGCCGGACCGCGGTGCTGCGCGGGGTGGAGCACGGCTTCGCCGTCGCCTGGGCCGGTACCGACGGCCGCACGCTGCTCGCCGATCCGCACGGGCGGGTGCTCGCCGAGGACCGCACCGGCCACCGGCCGTTCGCCGTCGCGGTCGCCGACGTCCCGCTCGGCACCGGGCCCACCGCCTACAGCAGGCTGGGCGACTGGTTCGCCTGGCTGTGCCTGCTCGCGTGTGCGCTCGCGCTTTTCGGGAAACCCAGGCGCATGAGCACCCCCGAAATCGATCCCGTCACCGCCGAGAGCATGGAACAGGACCAGGACTTCGGCGAAGAGCACACCCGGCCGACGGTGGCCGACGAGCAGCACGACCGGCCGGACACCGGGCCCGAGGAGAACCAGCCCACCGGCCGCGGGGGCGCGGGCGGCATGGACCCGGACTGAACCGCACCGCCCGGCGAAAGCCCAGGTCCCCGGCATCACGGCACACCGGCGGCCGGGTTCACCCGGGACGGGCTTTCCCCTACGCTCGACGCGTGGACAAGGGGAAGCTCGCGCGGTGGCGGGGCCGGTCACCGCTGGTGGTGACCGTGGTCGCGCTGGTGACCGCGGGCGGTCTCGCGGTGTCCGGCGCGACCAGCCCCGAAGGCGGGGTCGACTTCTTCCCGTCCGGGCACTGGGTGTTCAACACCCTGCTCGGCACGGTGTTCCACATCGACGGGGCGAGCCGCGGCGTCGACGCGCAGTTCGGCCTGCCGGGCGCCGATCCGGGCAGCCAGGTGGTGCAGGGCGAGACCGGCGGGTACGTGGTCGGCGGCAACCGGATCATCGAATTCGGCAAGTCCGATCTGGCGGTGGGCAAGGTGACCGCGCCCGCGGCGCGGGAGCGCCCGGTGGCCCTGGAGATCGCCGGTGGGCCGTACCTGGTGTACCGCCAGGCCGGGCAGGTGGTGCGGCTCGGTGACCAGCACACCACGGTGTCCGCGGGTGGCGGGCTGGGAGATCCGGTGACCACCCCCGCCGGTTCGGTGTGGGTCCACCACCTCGGCACCAACGCGCTGTGCGAGCTGACCCGCGACGCCGACCGGCTCGCCTGCCGGGCGAACGCACCCAGCGGGCACACCGGCGGGCTGACCGTGGTCGGTGACCAGCCGGTGTTCGTCGACACCTCCACCGACACCGTGCACCCCGTCGTCGAGGGCGGTCTGGGGCCGGGCACCGCGCTCGGTGTGGACGCCCCGCCGTCCGCCCGGTTCGCCGCCACCGACGTGGGGGGCCGCATCGCCGTGCTGGACGGCGAGGGGCACCGGATGCACCTGGTCGACACCACACCGGCGAAGGCGCCGCCGGTCACCGTCGACCTGCCCGCCGGGGACTACGACGGGGTCGCCTCCTCGGGCCAGGCCGTCGTGCTGCTCGACCGCGCCAAGAACACCGTGCTCACCTACGACCGCGACGGCAGGCCGCGCAAGAGCACCCCGGTCCCGCCGGGCGAACCGCGGCTGAGCCGGGGTGAGGACTCCCGGGTCTACGTCGACAGCGCCGACGGCGGGCACGTGCTCGTGGTCGACCACGACGGCTCGGTCGACCCGGTGCCGGTGGCCGGTGCCGCCCGGCCCGCTCCCCTGGCGCCGCCGCCCGCCGCTCCCCCGCCGGTGCCCCCGCCCGCGCAGCAGCAACCGCAACCACAGCAACAACGGCAGCCACCGCCGCAACAGCAGCGGCAGACCCCACCGGCGCAACCGCAGCCGCCCGCGCAGAACCCGGCCCCGCCGCCGAAACCGGCCAGCCCGCCGGGCGCGCCGCCGGGGGTCAAGGCCACCGCCGGGAACGCCGCGATCACCGTCAGCTGGGGGGCCGCCGCGCCCAACGGCGGTGCCGTCACCGGCTACCACATCACCTGGTCCTCCAGCGCGGGCGGCGGTTCGAAGAGCGTCGGCGGCGCGGTCCGGTCGACCTCGCTCAGCGGCCTGACCAACAACGCGACCTACACCGTCACGGTGACCGCGGAGAACTCCGCGGGCCGCGGGCCCGGCGCGAACTCCGCCGCGGTGACCCCGAAGTCACCGCGCTCGATCACCGTTTCCCGCGGTGAAGAGGAAGCCTACGGAGACGGCTGCTCGGTGCCCGACTGCGCGAAGATGCACGTGGTGGCCGAAGGGTTCGAACCGAACACCGAGTACGACTTCAACCCGTTCTCCACCGCCGAAGGCTACAAGAACCCGGGTTCGGGGCAGACGACCGACTCCGACGGTTCGGTGACCTTCGAGGCGTTCCACTTCGACCAGGTCGGCGAACAGGTCTGGGTGGTCGCCGACGGCGTGACCTCCAACCGGTTCACCTGGCCGGCGGGCTAGCCTTCCGGGACGGCCGGGCGCACCAGCCCGGGATCGGGCCACAGCGCCTGCCACAGCAGGGCCATGGCGACGCCGCGCCCGAGCGCGGTGCAGCCCGGCCCTGACCACCGGGGCGGCGGGCGGCCGGGAACGAGCCCACAGCAGGCCCGGGGTCGGGCCGGAGCAGGTGGCCCACCAGACCGGCGAGCACGCCCGCCAGCACCGCGGCGGCACCGGAGACCACGGCGATCAGCGAGATCTCCTGGGTCCGCCCGCCGCCGATCCGCCGCACACCCGCCAGGTCAGCGCCGCGATCCGCGGACCGGTGGGGCAAGATCGGCCCATGGACGAGTACCCGAGCTACGACGCGGTCGGGCTGGCCGCGCTGGTCCGAGGCGGCCAGGTCACCCCGGCGGAACTGCTCGAAGCGGCGCGCGCCCGGCTGGCGGCGGTGAACCCGCGGCTCAACGCCGTGGTGCGGGCGGTCGAACCGCCCGCCGCCGTGCCGGACGCGCCCTTCACCGGGGTCCCGTTCCTGCTCAAGGACCTGCACCAGGACCTGGCTGGCGAGCCGACCAGCGGCGGGTCCCGCTCGATGGCCTCGGTGCCCGCCCGCGAGACCACCACGGTGGTGCGGCGCTGGCTGGAGGCCGGGCTGGTGGTGTTCGGCAAGACCAACACCCCGGAGTTCGGCGCCAAGGGCATCACCGAACCGGACCTGTTCGGCCCGGCACGCAATCCGTGGCACACCGGGCACACCCCCGGCGGGTCCTCCGGTGGGGCGGCCGCGGCCGTGGCGGCGGGCATCGTGCCGTGCGCGGGGGCCAGCGACGGTGGTGGCTCGATCCGGATCCCGGCGTCGGCGTGCGGCCTGTTCGGCCTCAAGCCCTCTCGCGGGCTCATCCCGGCGGGACCGTCCCGTGCCGAAGGGCTCGGCGGCACCGCCACCGACGGCGTGGTCTCCCGGTCGGTGCGGGACACCGCGGCCATGCTCGACGTGCTCGCCGGGCCCACATCGTTGTCGCCGTACCTCGCGGCCGGTCCGGAGACGCCGTTCGCCGAGGAGGTCGGGCGCGACCCCGGCCGGTTGCGCATCGGGTTGTGCACCGCCAGCGCGATCAACGCCAGCCCGCACCCCGAGGCGGTCGCCGCCGCCCGCGCGGCCGGTGACCTGCTCGCCGAACTGGGGCACGAGGTGGTCGAACTCGGCACGCCGCCGTTCGACGACGCCACGCTGGCCAAGGACTTCCTCACCAGCTGGTTCGTCAGCTGCGCGCACTCGGTGGCCGAGTGCAAGGCCGCCAGTGGCGCGCCGGACACGGCCTTCGAACTGGACACGCGCACGATGGCCGCGCTGGGCCGGGCGACCGGCCCGGTCGACCTGCTGCGGGCCATCGAACGGCGGCACGAGCACACCCGCAGGCTCGCCGGGTTCCACGAGACCCACGACCTGCTGCTCACCCCGACCACGGCCACGCCGCCGCCGAAGATCGGGGCCTTCGACACCCCGGCGCCGGTGCGCGTGGTGCAGCGCGGGCTGCTCAGCGCCGGGGCGGCGGGATTGCTGCGGCACACCCCGATCGTCGAGAAGCTGATCCACGAGAACCTGAGCTGGGTGCCGTACACCCAGCTGGCCAACCTCACCGGACGGCCCGCGATGAGCGTGCCGCTGCACTGGACCGCGGGCGGGCTGCCCATCGGCGCCCAGTTCGTCGGGCGGCTCGGTGCCGACGGCACGTTGCTGCGCCTGGCCGCCCAGCTCGAACAGGCCCGGCCGTGGGGCCAGCGGCGGCCACCGCTGGACTAGCTAGGGCCGCCAGAGGTCGACGGTGAGGTCGGTGGACCGTTCGCTGAACAACCCGTCCGGGCTCCGGCGGTGCAGCAGTTCCCGCAGTTCGCCTTCGAATTCCGGGCGGCGGTCGCCGAACAGGTGCGGGGTCGAGCTGGACAGCGAGTGGACCGCGGCGACGAGGTCGCCGATCCGGCGGGTGACCACCCGGCCGGGAACCACCAGCCGCCGGGGACCGGTGAACCCGGCGGCGCGGTAGATCTCCGCCTCACCGCCCGGGGTGCCGTGCGGGAGCACCCCGCGGCCCGCCCGGCGCACCGGCCCGAGGTAGGCGCGCACCAGCTCGGTGATCTCCGTGTGCGGTGGGCTGGGGTGCGGCATCGGGGCCGGGTTCGCCACGCCCCGGTGCGTCACGGCGTGCAGGTGCGCGCAGGCGCCGTCCTCGTCCAGCATGCCGCGCACCGCGGCGGCGACCCGTGGCCGGTCGGTCCAGTGGAACGACTGGGCGAAGGTGATCAGCCGGAACCGGCCGAGTCCGGCGGGCAGTTCCTCCGCCCGCAGGTGCAGCCACCGGACGTGGCCCATTCCGGCGGCAGCGGCACGGCGGCGGGCTTCGGCGATCATGCCGGGGTCGGCGTCGATCCCGATCGCCTCGTCGAACGCGTTCGCCAGTTGCAGCGTCAGCGAACCGGGGCCGCAGCCGACGTCCAGCAGCCGCCCGGGTCCGTCCGGGGCCAGCACTTCGGCCAGCTGCCCGGGATACGGGATGCGCCCGCGCGCGTAGTACTCGGCGCTTCCGGCGTAGAGCGACGGGTCCCAGGTCCAGTTCACCGGTTTCACCCGTGGGCGAGGTCGAGGCCGCGGCTCTTGCGGAATTCGGTGAGCAGTTCCCACGAGCGCCCCGGGTGCATCGCCATCTGCAGCTTCGCCACCGCGAGCTGGTGCAGTTCCGGTCCGAGGCCGTCCTCGGCCAGGTCGTCACCGAACACCTCGAGGACCGTCGCGCAGAACAACGCGAAGCAGGCGCTGTGCCGGCTCAGCTGCCCCGGCAGTTCGTTCAGCCGGTAGGCGAGTTCCGCCAGTTCCAACGGGTTCTCGGTGTCCGGAATGGACAGCAGGGCGGCGGACAGCTCGGCGTCGGCCATCGACGAGAGCACGTGGGCCTTCGCGGCCAGTTCGGACCGCACCAGCGTGCCGGCCACCAGCGCCAGCGACGGCTGGTGCACGGTGGCGGCCAGGTCCGTCATCTCGATGGTGTACCGGCGCAGATCCCGGGGCAGCCCACCGGAGAGGCAGTGGCACAGGCAGGAGAACTGCTCGGGCACCCCGACCACGCGCAACGCCACCCACAGCCGGCTCTCTTCCAGGCTGAACGGCGTCAGCCGCACCATTTCCGAAAAGGCGCTGTCGAACGCGTCGCGCACGGCGAGCCCGCGTTGCTCGAAGCCGAGCACCGCGTCGTCGGACACCGAGACGAAGAACAGGCAGCCCGGCACGCCGAAGACCCCCTTGACGTCGTTGACGAACTGGTGTGCCTTCTCCGGCTCGCCGATCTTGTCCAGTTCGTCGATCGCCACCACGACGCGGTCGCACAACCCGGTTTCGCGGAACCGCTTCGCGCTGCGCTCGGCGAAGTCGCGGAACTGGTCGACCACTTCGGGGTGGGTCAGCTGCTGCTCGGCCCGCTGGGTGGACCAGGTCCCGGTCGCCTCGCTCTTCAGCGGCATGGCCAGCTTCCCGGACCAGCCGGTGGTGTGGGTCTGCAGGAAGCGGATGCGGTCCAGCTGCCGTTCGGCCGACGTCCGCAGCCCGCTCAGGTCGGGGCCGCGTTCCCGGCGCACCAGCGCGGCGATCCCGGCGAGCACCAGCCACAGCGCGGCGAGCACCACGCGCAGCACCACCCAGGCGGCGACGGCCAGCGCGGCCAGCCGGTGCCACGGCTGCCCCGCCCACAGCTGCGGCAGCGACGGCGGCGAGCTGATCAGGTCACCGGCACCGGTGACGAACGCCGTGGTCCCCCCGCCCCACAGCAGGATGGCCACGGCCGCGCCGAACACCACCGGCGCCAGGAACCGGGCCGTCCCGCGCACCCCCGACCGGAAGCGGCGGCCGAGCGGCACCCGTTCACCCCGGACCTCGGCGATCTTGCCGAGCACCGCCTTGCAGAGCAGCGCGTGCAGGTGCAGCACGAAGTCACGGGGTTCGTAGTGCGCCGGGGCCGAAGCGACCACCACCAGCGGCGGCGCGGCGTCCGGGCCGTGGACCAGGCCGCGCTCCACCGAGCGCAGCACGGTGGTCTTGCCGACGCCGCGGTAGCCCGCGAGCGCCACGGCGGCGGAGTCCTCGCGGCGGACGATCCGCTGGATGCGGCTGGTGCCTTCGGTGATCACCAGCCGCGAGGCGTCGTCCTCGTAGAGGCCGTCGAGTTCGCTGAACACCAGTGTGGTGCCGTACTCGCGCAGGCGGTTGCGCCGGATCAGCGCCCACACCTCGGGCAGCACGATTTCGTCGAGCACGAACGACCGGCGGTCGCCGAGGCCGAGCTGGTCCTCGTGCGGCTGCTCGGTGCCGAACGCCGGCCCGCCGAGCCGGTCCGACACCGCGGGCACCCGGTTCAGCACCAGCCTGCCGGACAGCACCAGCACCGCGACCAGGCCGACGAGGCCGAACACCTGCCACGGCAACGGCATCCGCGCCCACGCGGCCAGCAGCAGCGACAGGTAACCGACGCCGAAGGCGGCGGCCAGCACCAGCCAGCCCACCTGCCCCGGCGTCGGCCGCGCCGGGGGTGGCGAGGCCGACGCCCCCGCCCGGTTCAGCCGCTCCTGCTCGATCCGGATCCGGTCCAGCGCGGTCCGGCTGTCGAGGAAGGCCCGTTTGGCGTCGTCCACGCGAACCCGTTCCCGCACCAGCGCATCGACGACGTCACGCCGGCGGAACGCTTCGTCGGCCACCGACCGCAACGCCAGCTTCGCCATCCACTCCTCGTAGCTACCGGCTTCCTGGCTCACCCGGACATGGTGCCCTACCCGGCGGTCACCGCGAGGCGATTCGCGACCGGTGGAGCAGCCAGACGAAGTACGGCACCCCGATCAACGCGGTCATCAGCCCGGCGGGCAGCTGGGACGGGGCGATCACCGTGCGCCCGATGGTGTCGGCCACCCCGACGAGGATGCCGCCGAGCAACGCGGCCACCGGCAGCACCCGCGTGTGCCGCCGCCCGACGACGGCGCGGGCGGCGTGCGGGGCGACCAGCCCGACGAAGGCGACCACCCCGATCCCGGCGACCGCGCTGCCGGTCAGCAGCACCGCCCCGGAGAGCAGGACCAGCCGCGACCGGGTCACCGGCACGCCCAGCACCCGCGGGGTTTCGTCGTCCAGCGAGAGCAGGTCGAGCTCCCCGCGCGCCCGGACCAGCAGCGGCACGATCAGCAGGATCGCCAGTGCCATCGGCAGCAGGTGCGCGAACGACCGGCCGTAGGTGGAGCCGCCGAGCCAGGTCAGCGCCTTCGCCTCGTTCCACGGATCGGACATGGTGATCAGCAGCGTCACCAGTGCCTGCGTGCCGGCCTGCACCCCGAACCCGATCAGCACCAGGCGTTCGCTGGCCAGCCCGCCCTTGGCCGCCAGCGCGAACACCAGCACCGTGGCCAGTGCCGCGCCGAGCCCGGCGAACCCGGCCTGGGTCCAGAACCCGACGCCGGGCACCAGCGTGATCACCGTGACCGCGCCGAGCCCGGCCCCGCCGGAGACGCCGATGATGCCCGGTTCCGCCAGCGGGTTGCGGGCCACCGCCTGGATCACCGCACCCGCCAGCGCCAGCGCCGCACCGGCGAGGAAGGCGGCGGCCACCCGCGGCGCCCGGTTCTCCATCACCCCGGAGACCAGCGGGCCCGCCTGCCCGGTCAGCCAGTTCAGCAGGTCGCCGAGCAGCAGTTTGGTGTCACCGAGCAGCACCGAGCCGGCCACCGCGCCGACCGCGACGACGACCAGCACGCCGAGCACCACGCGGTACCGCACCCCGCTCACCCCGGCCCTGGCGTGGGCGGACGGCGGTTCGGCCGCCGTCGGCGCGACGCGGACGTTGCGCGCGAGCACCAGCAGGAACACCGCGCCGAGCACGGTGGTCACCACCCCGGTCGGCACCTCCAGCGCCCCCTGCGAACCGATCACCGCCCGCAGCAGCACGTCCGCGCCGAGCAGCAGGGCCACGCCCATCACCGCGGACACCGGCAGCAGCGCCGCGTGCCGGTGCAGCCCCGGCACCACGTGCACCAGCAACCGCACCAGCGCGGGCGCGGCGAGGCCGACGAAGCCGATGGGGCCGGCGATGGTCACCGCCGACGCCGACAGCAGCACGGCCAGCGCGATCGCGGCGAACCGGATCCGCCCGACGTGCACCCCGAGCGTCCTGGCGTGGTCGTCGCCCAGGTACATCAGGTCGAGCCGCCGGGCCAGCACCAGCAGCAGGACCAGCGCACCGCCGACCAGCGGGCCGATGGTCAGGACCCCGTCCAGCCCGTTCTGCCCCAGCGAACCCGCGCCCCAGGCGAACAGGCCGCGGGTTTCCTGCGAGAACAACAGCAGCAGCACGCGGGTGGCCGAGATCATCGCCAGCGCGATGGCGGTACCGGCCAGCACCAGCCGCACGACGCCCTGCCCGCCGGTGCCCGCCAGGCCGAGCACCAGCAGGGCCGCGCCCAGCCCACCGGCGAAGGCGATGCCCGCGGCACCGAGCAGCGGCAGCGAGACGCCCACCGCGGCGACCGCGACGATGGCCAGGTGCGCACCGGCGTCCACGGCGAGCGTGTCCGGGGAGGCGATCGCGTTGCGCGACACCGATTGCAGCGTCGCACCCGCCACGCCGAGCGCGACCCCCACCACCAGTGCCGCGGCCAGGCGCGGCAGCCGCGATTCGAGCAGCACCGCGGTGGTGTCCGGGGTTTCGGCGCCGGCGAGCAACCGCAGCACGTCCCACGGGCCGACGCTGGCCGTGCCCTGGGTCAGGTGCACGGCCGCGCCGAGCACGACGAGCACCCCGAGGCCGAGCACCAGCAGCGCGAGCCGTCCACCCCGCCGCCCGGCCACCACCGGTGCCCGGACGGCGTCCAGCGTGTCCAAGTTACGACTTCAGCGCGGTGACCGCGGCGTCGACGTACTGCGCCATGGACTTCGGCCCGCCGAACATCCACAGCGAGTCCGGCAGCCGCCGCACCTTCCCGCTCTTGACGAACGGCAGGTTGGTCCAGATGGTGTTGCCCGCCAGCTCCTGGGTGTACGGGTCGCCGAAGGAATCGTTGGCCATGTACCAGAAGCGCACGTCCGGCAGCTGGGTCAGCCCCTCGACGTCGGCCTGCGCGAGCCCGTAGACCGGGTCGCCCTCCATCGGCCACGGGTTGGTCAGCCCGATGCGCTCGAACACCGCGGGCACCAGCGCGCCCTTGGCGAACGGGCGGATGCTGACCGTGCCGGAGCTGACGTAGGAGTCGGAGAAGGCGACCGGCTGCCCGGCCGCGCCCGCCTGCTCCACGGCCGCCCGGCCCTCGTTGATCTTGTTGTCGAACTCGGTGCGCAGCTGCGCGGCCTTGGCCTCGGTCCCGGTGGCCTTGGCGATCAGGTCCAGCGCGGAGAACATCGAGCCGATCGGGTCCTTGGTGTCACCGCCGGCCAGCACCACCACCGGCACCTTGGCCTCGATCTGCTCCAGCGCGCCCTCGGCCAGGCTGTCGGTGACCACGACGAGGTCGAGGTCGAGCGAGTTGAGCGTGTCGATGCTGGGCTCGCCGCGGGTACCGATGTCCTTCGGGGTGGCGTCGAGCGGTGCCGCGCTGACCCACTGGCCGTAGCCCTTGATGTCGGACACCGCGACCGGCATCACGCCGAGCGAGACCAGGTGCTCCACCCCGTTCCACTCGGTGGCCGCGACGCGCTCGGCCGGCCCGTCGAGCCGCACCTCCTTGCCACGGGAGTCGACCACGGTGATCGGCGCGCCCGCCGCGGTGGTGGCCGGCTGGCTCTGCGGATCTTCGGTGGTGCCGCAGCCCGCGGCCAGCAAGAGGGCAGCCGTGGCCAGCCCGGTGAACTTGCGCATGTGTCTCCTACTCGGAATCGACGACCGGCGGGAACCGGTCAGGCCCTGGCGGCGGGCACGCCGTTGAACCGGCCGACGGCCCGGGTGCGGATCCGCCCGTCCGGGCCGGCTTCGACGTCCACCCGGATGCCGTAGGCCCGGGTGAGGTTCGCTTCGGTGAGCACTTCGCCGGGACTGCCCTCGGCGGTGATCCGGCCGCCCTCGATCAGCAGCAGCCGGTCGGCGATGGCGGCGGCCTGGTCGAGGTCGTGCAGCACCACCCCGACGCCGACGCCGTGCTCGTCGGCGAGGTCGCGGACCATGTCCAGGATTTCGACCTGGTAACGCAGGTCGAGGAAGGTGGTCGGCTCGTCGAGCAGCAGCAGCGTGGTGTCCTGGGCGAGGCAGCTGGCCAGCCACACGCGTTGCGCCTGCCCGCCGGAGAGCGCCTGCACCGGCCGGTCGGCGATGGCGGCGAGCCCGGTCAGCCGCATCGCGCGGGCCACCGCCTCGGGTCCGCCGGGGTCGCGGCCGCCCCAGCGGGACCGGTGGGGGTGGCGGCCGAACTCGACCAGCTCGCGCACCGACAACCCGCCGGGAACGCTGCGGTGCTGGGAAAGCAGGGTGATCCGCTGGGCCAGCTCCCGGCTGGACAGCGCCCGCAGTTCGGCGCCGTCGGTGAAGGAGATGCCGCCCGCCACCGGGTCGTGCAACCGGGCCAGCGCCCGCAGCAGGGTGGACTTCCCGCTGCCGTTGGGCCCGATCAGGGCGGTGACCGCCCCGGCGCCGACGGTGACGGAAGCGGCACTCACCACGACGTCACGCCCGTAGGCGACGTCGATCTCGTGCGCGGACACGCCGGAAGCGGCGGGCGGGGTCTGGGACACGAGCACACATTAAAGACAGGCTTACCTAAGTGGCAAGCGCCGGGTGGGCACCGGCACATTCCGTCCTCTGTGGAGCATCCGGATAGGGTTGGCCCATGACCTCCGCACCGGCTGGACCGCTCTGCACCCGTGACTCGCTCGCCGCCGGGCTGCGTGGCGCCGGGGTCGAGGCCGGGCAGACGCTGCTGGTGCACTCGTCGCTGCGATCGCTGGGCTGGGTGGCCGGGGGCGCGGTGGCCGTCGTCGAAGCTCTGCTGGACGTGCTCGGACCCGGGGGCACGCTGGTGGTTCCCACGATGACCGGGGAGAACTCCGACCCGGCCGACTGGTCCGCCCCGCCGGTGCCGCCGGACTGGTGGCCGGTGATCCGGTCGGCCATGCCCGCCTACGACCCCCTGGTAACACCGTCACGGATGATGGGCGCGATCGCGGAGGCCGTCCGGACCTGGCCGGGGGCGTTGCGCAGCGCGCATCCCCAGACCTCGTTCGCCGCGCTCGGGCCGCGGGCCACCGAAATCACCGAAGGCCACGCCGTCGACTGCCGGCTCGGCGAGCAGAGCCCGCTCGCCCGCCTGGAAGCCCTCGGCGCCCGGGTGTTGTTGCTGGGCGCGGGCTTCGACAGCTGCTCCTGCTTCCACCTCGCCGAATACCGGGTGCCCGGCCCGCACGAGGACGTGGCTTTCGCCATGCGGACCGAATCCGGGCGGCAATGGGTCACCCTGCGCGAGACCCGCATCGACAGCGACGACTTCGCCGCACTGGGCGCCGATTTCGAAGCCGACCGCGCCGAGACGGTCCGGCACGGCACGGTCGGCGCGAGCACCACCCGGCTGTTCCCGCTGGCGGACGCGGTGGCCTACGCCGAGGACTGGCTGGCGCGCCACCGCGTCCAGTCCGGTTAGGACAGTGCCGGGGTCTGCCAGTCCCGCCACCCACCCAGGTTCCCGGCCCCGAGCGCCTCGTACACCTCGGCGCCGCCGAGCGCGGCCACGCTGCCGGACTTCGCCGCCAGCCAGTCGATGTGCGGGTTCTCCATGATCAGCAGGCCAGGCGGGGCGACCATGGCGGCCACCTGGTGGGTGTCCACCGCCAGCCCGCCGGGATTGCCGGTGTGGGCGTTGAAGGCGTCACCCAGCCACGGCTGCTCGCCGTAGGCACTGCTCAGCGGCTGGGAACCGCTTTCCTTGGCGCCGCCGCTGCCCGATTCGACCGGCAAGGTCAGCGCGATCCGCTGGTCGAACGCCCCGGTGACGAAGGCCCCACGCCAAGGCGAGCAGCAGGCCGGTGCTGCTGGAGGAGCCGTAGAGGGTGCAGAAGGCGCCCTGCTTGTTGTTGCGCGGGGTGCCTTCCTTGCCCACGGCCAGCGGGTCGTAGCCGATCACCGCGGCGCAGGCGGCCTTGATCGCGGCGGTGTCCGCGCCGAACCCGCCCAGCACCACCACGGCCGGGAACGGCCCGCTGCCGCTCGGCAGTTCCACCTTGGCCGAGCAGCTCGCGCTCTTGCCGTTCTCGGACGCGTTCACCGTGATACCGCTGTTCGTCACGCTGCCGGTGACGCTGGCCGGCTTCTTCGGCTTCTCGCCGTAGACGTACTTTTCCGCCAGTTTTTGAGCTCCGCACGATGGCACCGCCAATCGGCCTTGGTGGCGATGCGCGTCCCGTTGAGCCGCTTGAACGGATCGGGGAGCTTGGCGCCGGCGGGCACCGTGCCCGGCACCAGCAACGCCGCCACCGCCAGCGGGGTGACCATCGAACGGATCTTGAACCGGCCCGACCGAGCTGCACCGGGCCCTCCTTCCGGATAGGTGGTGGCGGTTCGAAAATTTCGGACAAACTTCGCGGTAAAACGGGCGTGAGGTGAGTGTCAAGAAGAGTGCGCGTAGGGTTTCGCGGGTGATCTACGACCGGATCGGCGCCGGGTACGCACTGGGCCGCCGCACCGACCCGCGCTGGATGACGGCCGTGCTCGACGCGCTCGGGCCCGCCGAAACCATCGTGGACGTGGGTGCCGGGACGGGTTCCTACGAACCGGAAGGCCGGACCGTGCTCGCCGTGGAGCCCTCCGCCGGAATGATCCGGCAGCGACCGGGGTCCGCGAGCCCGGCCGTGCGCGGGCTCGCCGAAGCGCTGCCGGTCCGCGACGGTGCCGCCGACGCCGCGCTGGCCGTGCTCACCGTGCACCACTGGACCGACTGGCGGGCCGGGATCGCCGAACTCCGCCGGATCGCGCCACGCCGGGTGGTGCTCGCCTACGACACCCGGCGGCACACGGAATTCTGGTTCGTCCGCGAGTACGTGCCCGAAATCGCGGCTCTGGAACTTTCCCGGCCGTCCGCTGCGGACATCGCGGAGGAGTTGGGGGCTCGGGCTGTCATACCGCTGCCGCTGCCGTGGGATTTCACCGATGGCGTTTTCCCGGCTTACTGGCGGCGACCGGCGGCCTATCTCGATCCCGGGGTGCGGCGGGCTTGTTCTGCTTTGGCGCAAACGGATCCGGTGGCGGTGGAGCGTGGGGTGCGTCAGTTGCGGGCTGATCTGGAGAGCGGGCGGTGGGCGGAGCGGCACCGGGAGTTGCTGGGGTTGGCGCAGTGGGATGCGGGGTTCCGGTTGATCGTGGGGTGAGTGCCCACCCCGGGGTTCTACCGTGACTACGGTGGTGTTTCGGCTTTGGACTGGAACGGGGGGAGGCTGGGGTTGACCGGCATCGCCGGGTCACCCTGGGGCCGCTGGTGGTGCCCGGATCGCTCTGGGCTGCTTCGGCTTTGCCGGGTTACCTCCAGCTGACTGGCATTGCCGGATCACCGTGGGCCGGCTGGCACTACCCAGGCCACTCCGGGGTGGCTGGCGAAGTGGGTTCCGCCTTGACCTCCAGCGCGGTGGAGGGTGCAGGATCACCGCATGTCCCACACCCTGATCAATCCCCGTGGCCTGGCCGACCCCGTGCCCTACGGCTACAGCCACCTCGCCCGCACCTCCGGCGACCTGGTGTTCATCGCCGGGCAGTGGGCGGCGGACACCGGCGGTCACCTCGTCCCGGGTGACTTCGCCGCGCAGGTGCGCCAGTCCTTCGCCAACCTGCGGATCGCGCTCGCCGCGGCGGGCCTGGACTTCGGCGCGGTCGTCCGCCTCGGCACCTACATCGTCGACCACGACGAGGAGAAGCTGGGCGTGCTCGGTACGCAGATCGCCGAGATCTGGGGCGACCGGCCGCCCACGCAGACCCTGCTCGGTGTGGCGAAACTGGCGCTGCCCGGCATGTTGTTCGAGGTGGACGCCGTGGCGGGCTGATCTCAGCGCAGGTCGATCGGCGGCATCGGCTCACCGCCGGGGTGCCACGCCTCGAGAAAGCCCTCCTGGGCGGCGAGGTCGACCAGTTCGACGCGCACGCCCAGGCTGTCCAGCCGGTGGTAGGCGAACGGGCGGCCGTACGGGCACGCGTCGAACTCCAGCGGCGCGCCCCGGTCGTGCAGCACCCGCTGGTCCGCCAGGACATCACCCGACCAGTACCCGATGTGGTCGAACCGCGAGCCGCCGGAGGCGTCCCACGGACTGCCCGGCGGCCCCTGGATCACCTCGAAGAACGGCGGCCCGCCCGCCGAGAAGACGATGCGGTAGTCCCACTCGCCCAGCCGTCCCTCGCGGATCGGCGACCAGCTCACGCCGAGCGTGCGCGTGAGGTCCTCCGTGGCCCGCTGGATGTCCTGCACCACGAAGCACAGGTGGTAGAAGTTCCCGGTCAAAGCCGCTCCCGGACCGCCATCAGCGCGAACCCGAGCAGGTTCCGCCCCCGCCACCGCGCCGGATCGGCCGCCCGCGGATCCGCCGCGCCCAGCCCGATCCCCCAGACCACGTCCCGTGGCGCCGCTTCGACCAGCACCTGCTCGCCGGTGGACCGCAGGAACTCCCGCAGCGGCTCGTGCCTGCCGAACTTGGCCTCGTTGCCGCGCACCACGATGTCGAAGCGAGCGGCGGCCCAGGTGCCGTGGTCGAAGTTGCGCACCCCGCGCCCCAGTGCCTTCGCCTCGGCGGGCGTTTGACTGGCCAGGATGCGGCGCTCGGTGCCGGTGTCGCCGAACAAGCGCGCCTTCTCCGCCATCATGAAGTGCTCGGCGCTGCGGTACTCCACGCCGTCAACGGTGAACGCCACCGGCCACCACTGGCTCAGGCACCACTTGCCCACCGGTGCGTCACCGGGGGTGTGGCCCCAGAAGAAGCAGAACTCGAACCGCCGCCCCGCCTCGATCGCGGCCACCAGTTCCTCCCTGGTCCGCACCTAGGTCAACTCCCCCTCGAGCACGCTCATCAGAATTTCGTCGTGCCACCGGCCGTCGCGGAAGAAGCTCTCCCGGCGCCTGCCCTCCTGCACGAAACCCAGCTTCCGGTACACGTGCAGCGCGCCCTCGTTCTCCGCCACCACCCACAGGCTGATCCCGTGCAGGCGCATCGCGCCGAACCCGTAGCGGCAGAGCACCCGGATCGCGTCCGTGCCGTAGCCGCCACCGCGGAACTCCGGTTCACCGACGCAGACGTCCAGCTCCGCCCGCCCCGACTCGGGTTCGGCGCCGGTCAGGCTGATCACGCCGATCGGGCGCCGCTCCGCCAGCGTCTCGATGCACAGGCGCAGCTCGCCGTAGGTGCTGGGTGGCCGTTCCGCACCACGCTTGACGACCTGGGCCAGGGACATCGGGTACTCGTTGACCATCCACCGGCCCACCTCCGGGTCCTCGTTCCAGCGGTGCAGCACCTCGGCGTCCGACGGCTCCAGCGCGCGCAGTTTCACCAGCTTCCCGGTCAGCACCCCGCCGAGCCTAGCGCTGCAGAATGGCCCGGGACACCGATTTCCTGGAGGGAACGCCATGCACGCAAAACCCGGGGCCCACTTCTGCAGCCTGGACGCGGCGGTGGAGCTGCTCAGCGGGAAGTGGAAGATCCTGCTGCTGTGGGAGCTGCGGGAGCGGCCGCGCCGCTTCGGGGAACTGCGCCGGCTGGTCGGCGGCATCAGCGAGAAGGTGCTCACCCAGCAGTTGCGTGAACTGGCCGCCGACGGGTTGTGCACCCGCCGGGAACTGCCGGGCCGGGTGCCGCACGTCGAGTATTCGCTGACCGGCGCGGGGGTTTCGCTGACGAAGGCGCTGGAACCGCTCACCGAATGGAGCCTGGAACACCTCGTGCCCACCGCGGGGTGAGTGGTTACCTTTTTGTGCGTACTTGCCGTCCCGCCCGCCGCCCGCCGAAGATCGGCCGGGTACAACGGGAAAGGGAGTGCGGATGAGGGTGACGGTTCTCGGACTGGGCGCGATGGGCCAGGCGCTGGCTTCGGCCTTCCTGGCCGCGGGCCTGCCGACCACGGTGTGGAACCGGTCGGCGGACAAGGCGGGCGCGCTGGTCGAGCGGGGTGCCGTGCACGCGGCGACGGTGGCCGAAGCGGTGCTCGCCGGCGAGCTGGTCGTGGTGTGCGTGCTGGACTACCCGGTCGTGCGTGAGCTGCTCGAACCGGTGGCCGGGCAGTTGTCCGGGCGGGTGCTGCTCAACGTCACCAACGGCACGGCCGACGAAGCCCGCCGGTTCGCCGATTGGGCGAGCGGCCACGGGGTGTCCTATCTGGACGGCGGGATCATGGCGGTGCCGCAGGCGATCGGGCAGTCCGAAGCGGTGGTGCTCTGCAGCGGGTCCCGGGCGGCGTTCGACCGGTGGTCGGGCCCGCTGGGCAGCTGGGGCACCGTCCGGTTCCTCGGGGCGGACCCGGGGCTGGCGGCGCTGCACGACCTCGCCCTGCTGGGCGCCATGTACGGCATGTTCGCCGGTGCCTTCCACGCGACCGCACTGGTCGGCACCGAAGGCGTCGCCGCCGGGTCGTTCACCACCGACCTCCTCGTGCCGTGGCTGCACTCGATGGCCGACGTCCTGCCGCTGGTGACCACGGCCGAGTTCACCGACGAGAACCGGCGCGTCGAGCAGGTGGCGCTGGCGAACATCGCCGGCACCTCGGCCGCGCAGGGCGTACCGGCGCGGCTCCGGGCACCGCTGCTGGCCCTCCTGGACGATCACGCGGTCAGCAGCAGCGCCCCCGCGGCGACCGCCTCGACCCCGCAGTAGAACCAGATCGGGTAGAACGGCGTCGCCCGGTCGAGCAGCCGGGAGACCACCCGGCCGAGCGCCATGCCCGCCAGGGCCAGTGCGACCGTGACCAGCACACCCCGGCGGAAATCGCCGTCGGCGAGCACCCCGGCGACCAGCACACCGGCGACGGCGACACCGAACCCGCCGTAGACCGCCCGGACCTCGGAACGGCTCTCCGGGGTGTCGGCGGTGAGGCGGAACGGCCGCACCAGCGCCGCGGGGGCGGCGAGCGCGGACAAACCCATCGCGAGGAAGAACCCGGCCACCCCGAGGGGCAGGATCGTGGTCATGCGTGCTCCTTTTCGTCCGCCGTCAGCTGTGCCAGCATGCTGACGGTGGACGACGCGGCGCTTCCGGAAACGTGCTGGGCGACGGTCTGGGTGGGGCTCGGGTGGGCCGCCTACCTCGGACCGCCGCTCCGGTTGCGCGCGCACTCGGGCTCGGTGCACTGCTTCGCCCTCGGCCTCGACGGCGAGTTCACCGTGCACGCGGGCGGCGAACGGCGTGTGCGCAGCGCGCTGATCCCGGCTCGCGTGCAGAGTCACGTCGAGGCCGGGAGCGGGCGGATGCTGTTCCTCTACCGGGATCCGAACCCGGCGTGGCTGGCCGGGGTGCGCGAGCGGATGACCGGGGCCGGTCCGATCCACATCGGACACCGGGACGAGCTGGCCTTCGCCGCGGGCGCCCGCGGCGGCAGGCTGCCCCCGCTCGGCTCCCCTGCCGAACCCGCCGACGCCAGGATCGCCGACGCTCTCCGGCTGCTGCGCGAAGACCGCGAGGGCCGGTTGACCGCGGCCGGCGTCGCCGGAGCGGTGCACCTGTCGGCTTCGCGGTTCCAGCACCTGTTCACCGCGCACACGGGCACGACCTTCCGCCGCTACCGGCAGTGGGCGCGCCTGCGGCACGTCGCGGCGGCGATCGCCGGGGGGCACTCCCTGACCACCGCCGCCGTCGGCGCCGGATACGCCTCACCGGGTCACTTCAGCGACAGCTTCCGCGCCCTGTTCGGCCTCAGCGCGAGCCGCCTGCTCAACCCGGCGACCCGCCTGGTGGTGCTCGGCGATCAGCGGGACTGCAGCGCGTCCACCGCCACGGCCTGCGCGATGACCAGCCTGCGGTCCACCCCGGGGTCCGGGATGGCGATCAGGTAGTGGTCCCGCAGCCAGGTCTTCTTGTCCACGCTGAACACCGGCTTGCCGTCGCGCACGAAGTCGAAGTGGTAGCGGAACGGGAACGGCACGTTCTCGATGATCGGCAGGAAGTTCCACACCCGCCGCAGCACGGCGATGCCGCCGCTGCGCTCGCTGCCGGTGGCCGTGCCGAGACCGGGCTGCTCGAGGTGCCAGGTGGAGTTGAGCAGCGACTTGCCGAAGTCCTTGCGGAACTGGCCGATCGACCGGCCACCGGCGTCGGTGACGTCGTAGCCGCTGCCGAGGTCGATCACCTTGCGGGCCTTGAACGCGGCCAGCACGGTGCGCTTGGTGGAGTCGGTGTAGATGGTCACCTCCTCCTTGAACTTGAGCCGCTTCTGCTCGACGAAGGCGATCAGCTCGCCCGGTTGCCCGTCGCGGTCGGCGAAGATTTCGTAGCGGTTCACCGCGAAGGTGACCTTCTGGTGCATGTGCAGCGCGGAATGGTTCACGTGGCGGTCCCTCGGCTGTGTCGTTGGTCACCCGGATGGTAGGGCAGGGCCTGCACGCGCTGTGACAGGGTCGGAAGACGGTGCTTTCGCCCGGCGATCGGCGGGGTACCCGGTGATCATGACCGACCTGTCAGGCCCGACGAAGGACAGCATCGACACCGACGAGGCCGTCGGCAAGATCAGCGCCGCCTTCGAGACCATCGAACGCGCCCGTGGTGCCCTCTACACCTTCCACCAGCTCACCGGCACCGCCGACTTCGCACTGGAGGAGGGCATCGACGGGCTGCGCCGCGCCGGGCACCACGAACTGGCCGCCGACCTGGAGCGCGAACTGCTCGGCCGCAACGTGCTGCCGGGGCGCTGGACCTACCAGGTGGTCGAGGAGTACGACGACACCTACTACGAGGTGTTCCGGGACTACGTGGCGCGGGCGCGCGAACTCACCGGGGGCAGCCGCCACAGCTGGGAAGCGCGCCTCAAGCGCCGCCGCCGGACCCCGGGCGAACCGGGCCACGAAGCCGATCCGGGACAGCTCCTGGACTAGGCGCACTACCTGTTGTTCACTCCGCCGAACGGCGCAGCGGTACGGATAACACCGTGGTCATAACTCCGGCGAAATAGGTATTCCCGGTCTGGACCACCAGACTTTCGTCGGTTCCCGGCCTTCGCCCGCCGGTCACAGAATGAGCGCATCCCCTCCCCCCGACGCGGCACGCACCCCGTGCCGCAGAATCGAGTCGGAATCATGCGCTTGCGCTCCTTGGCCGTGCTGTTCGGCAGCGCGCTGCTGGCCCTGCTCGGGTTCACCGCGCCCGCCACCGCCACCCCGGTCGCCGCGGACGAACCCGCCCAGGTGCAGCCGTTCATCATCGGCGGCCAGTACGCCACCAGCGGCCCGTGGGCGGCCCGGCTGTTCGTCAACGGCAGGCAGACCTGCACCGCGACGATCATCGCGCCGCAGTACATCCTGACCGCGAAGCACTGCGTGGCCAGCAGCGGCACCTACACCTTCCGGATCGGCAGCCTCGACCAGACCACCGGCGGCACGATGGCCACCGGCAGCACGATCACCCGCTACCCCGGCTCGGCGGACCTGGCCATCGTGCGGCTGACCACCTCGGTCAACGCCACCTACTCCCCGCTGGGCACCACCAGCGACGTGGCCACCGGCCAGACCGTGCAGGTCTACGGCTGGGGCGCGACCAGCCAGTGCGGCTCGGAGATCAACTGCCAGTCGCGGTACCTCAAGTACGCCAACGTCCGGGTCAACTCGGTCAACTGCAGCGACTACTACGGCGGGATCTCGGTGTGCGCCAACCGCATCGACGGCATCACCGCCGGTGGTGACTCGGGCGGCCCGATGTTCGCCTCCGGCCGCCAGGTCGGCGTCGCCTCGACCAGTGACCGGTCGAACAGCACCGCGTACACCAACATCACCCGGTACCGCAGCTGGATCCAGCAGGTGGCCGGCGTCTGATCAGGACGGACCACACCGGACCGCCACCCCCGCCACGGCGCCGGGGGTGGCGGTTCACCGTGTGGTCATTTCCACGGCCACGGGATGTCGTACCCGCGTGCGAGGATGACCCCCGATGATGGGTGCGGTGGTCACGGCGCTCGCCGCCGGGTGCGCGGTCGTGGCCTTCTTCCTGCCCGGCGACGCGGTCCGGCCGGGGTGGCCGGACGTCGACGTGGCGTTGCTGACCACGGCGCTGGTCGCGGTGTCGCTGCTGACGCTCGGCAAGGCGCGGGTGAACCACTGGATCGCGCTGGCGCTGGCCGCCGGCTCCGCCGCCTGGGCGGGGTACTGCCTGGTCGCCGACCTGCGCAGCGGCACCCCGGGCAGCGCCACCGGCGTGCTCGCGGTCGCGGCGGTGGTGGCGGCGGGCGCGGTCGCGCTCGCCCTCGGCCCGCCGCGCTGGTGGCTCGCCGCGCCGCTGGTGGTCGTGCTGGTGGCGGGCGCGGTCACGGCGGTGACCGTGGTGCCCCGGCTGCCGGTTCGCTCGGTGACGGCGGCGGCCGTGCCCGCCGCGCCGGTGGCCGACCGGGTGTCCGGCGCCTCGTGGTCGTGGACCTCCCCCGCCGGGGTGCGCGAGGTGGTGGCGGCCGGGGCCGGGGTGGCGGTCGCCGGGCCGCACGGTGACCTCACCGCGCTCGACGGCCCGACGGGTGCCGTGCGGTGGACCTACGCCCGCCCCGGCGCGCACGTGCGCGCGCTGGTGGCCACGCCGGACCGCGCGCTGCTGCTGGCTTCGTATGCGCCGGGCGGCGGGCGCGACACCGGTTTCCACCACCTGGTCGTGCTGGACGCGTTCACCGGGGCCGCCGTGCACGACAGCCTGATCGACGAGGTGGCCGGGGCCGCCGGCCGGCTCGCGCCGACCACCACCGCGTTGCCGCGAACCGGCTACCGGGGCGACGACGACTTCCGCATCGACACGGTGGACCTGCGCACCGGCGCGAAGTTGTGGACCTGGTCGGCGCCGGAGGGTTGCGAATCGCCGTACGCGCTGCCCGCGAGCGGGCGCGACGTGGTGACCGCCCCGATCCGCTGCCCGGACCGGATCGGCGTGCTCGGCCTGGACGCGCGCACCGGCGCCCAGCGCTGGGAGTTCCGCCTGCCGGTGACCGAACCGACCCCGGAGCGCACCGACTACTTCCTCGACTCCTCCCCCGGCGGGCAGGTGCTTTCCCTGGCGCTGCGCCAACCCGGTGCCGCCGCCGACGTCCTGCTCGACGCCGCCACCGGCGCCGTCTTGTCCACTGTGGATGGTCCAGCCGGCGCCCGCGTCGGCCTCGGGGAGACCCCGTTGCTCGAGCGCAGCGAGAACGGCGAACTCACCGGCGCCGTGCTCGGCGGCGGCGTGGCCGTCGACCTCGCGGCCTGCCCCGACCGCCTGGCCCACGCGACCACCCCGACGGCCTACTGGCGCCTGTGCTCGGCGCCGGGTGGGTCGTACCTGCACCGCCAGGAACTCGACGGCGGCCCGGCGGTTGCCCTGCCGGTGGTGCTGCCGTCGCCCGCCGGGGCACCACCGCCCATGCTGTCCGGGCTCCGGCGGCACGCCCTCGTGCCCGCCCCGGGTGCGCTGGTCGTCGCCCGCGCCGGAGCCACCCCGGTCACCGGCTTTCGGTGAGTTCACGGACAGTCAATGCGGCGCTCAGCCTTTCGGGGAAAACATTGGTTCCGTCGTCCACTCGTCGGCCTTCCGGTAATGGCCTGCCGAGCCCTCGGCTAGGCCAAGCAGGCAATCGCCCACAGCCGGGTGTCCACCCCTGAGTGAACCGCGATCAAGCTTCTTGTTTCGAGCACCGAGCCGCGTCTAGCGTTGGACCGCGTCGACACCGGAACTGCCGGAAAACTTTTGCCAGACCAGAGATTTCTGCCGTTAAGGAGCCGCCGGAATGACCTCTCTCGACCGGCCTGTGGTGCGCACCGCCTATCAGCAGTCGATCGCCGACTACTGGGACAAGGAGAAGGACCCGGTCAACCTCCGGCTCGGCGACATCGACGGTCTTTACCACCACCACTACGGCATCGGCGATTTCGACCCGGCCGTGCTGGAAACGCCGGCGGAAAAGCGGGACGACGCCATCATCGCCGAAATGCACCGGCTGGAAACCGCGCAGGCCGAAGTGCTGCTCGACCACCTCGGCCGGGTCGCCCCCGGTGACCGCCTGCTCGACGCCGGCTGCGGCCGCGGCGGCACCAGCGTGATGGCGCACCGGCGGTTCGGCTGCCGGGTCGAGGGCGTGTCGCTGTCCCGGCAGCAGGTCGACTTCGCCAACCGGCAGGCCGCCCGGCTCGGCGTCCACGGCCACGTCCGCTACCACGTGCGGAACATGCTCGACACCGGCTTCGAGAGCGGCGCGTTCGCCGGCATCTGGAACAACGAATCCACCATGTACGTGGACCTGCACGAGCTGTTCGCCGAGCACGCCCGCCAGCTGGCCCCCGGCGGCCGCTACGTGACGATCACCGGCTGCTACAACGACGTCACCGGTGGCCGGTCGCGGGCGGTCAGCCAGATCGACCAGCACTACATCTGCAACATCCACGCCCGCGGCGACTACTTCAAGGCGCTGGCGGCGAACGGTTTCGTGCCGATCAACGTGGTGGACCTGACCGCGGCGACCATTCCGTACTGGGAACTGCGGGAGAAGTCCTCCGTGGCCACCGGTATCGAAGGGCCGTTCCTCACCGCCTACCGCGAAGGCAGTTTCCACTACCTGCTCATCGCCGCCGACCGGGTGTGAGCCGGTGGCCGACACCGATTCCGCTCTCGTCGCGGTGCTCTCCGGCCCGTCCGGCCTCGGCACCTCGGCCGCGCGGCTGGCGGCTCGTATCGAAGCGGTCGAACCACCGTCCGCCGCGGTGGCCGAACCCGGTTACGCGGAGATGCCGTGGGGCGACGGCAGTGCGCCCCCGCTCTACTGCCCCGTCCTGCGGCGCGACAACGAAGCGCTCGCCGAGGAGGTCGACCGGCGGCTGGTCGCCTGGGCCGCCGACTGCGGTTTCACCGGCGCGGGCCTGGACCAGATCGCCGGCGCCGGTTTCGGGCGGCTGGCCGTGCTCGCCCACCCCGACTCCGACGACCCCGACCTCCTGCTGATCGCCGCGCAGCTGAACGCGGCGTGGTGGGCGGCCGATGACTACTACGCCGACGACAGCCAACTCGGGGCCGCGCCGACGGAACTGCCACCGCGGCTGGCGCTGGTGATGTCGGCCATGGACCCGGTCGCCCCGGCGGGCGAATTCACCAGGCAACTGGACGAAGCGCTGCGCGGGGACCCCATTCTCGTGGCGCTGAACTCGGGCATCGGACACCTCGGCAGGCACGGCACCCCCGTGCAGGTGCAGCGGGTCTGCTACTCCACCTTCGCGATGTTCGTTTCCTGGGACGCCTACGCGGCTTGGCGGTACACCGCCGCCTACCCACCGGCGTGGGAGTACCTGGCGGCGCGCCAGCACGACAGCTTCTACACCTCGATGACGCTGATCGACGCGGTCGGCGGGTACGAACTGGCACCGCACCTGTACTACGACCCGCGTGTGCGCGAACTGATGATGCAGGCGGGCACCGCGTGCGTGCTGGTCAACGACCTGCACTCGGTGGCGAAGGACGCCGCCGACGAGCACCCGGTGTGCAACATGGTGCTGCAGATCGCGGCCGACCGGAACTGCTCGATCGAGGAGGCCACCGAGTCCACCGTCGCGCTGCACAACTCGATGGTGCGTGATTTCCAGGAGGGGCACCGGAAACTGCGGATGGTGCCGTCGCCGGAACTGCACCGGTTCCTCGACGGCGTCCGGGACTGGATGGCGGGCGGGTTCGAATGGCACGCCCGCAATCCGCGGTACCGCAGCGCTTGACCCGGCCACCCGCAAAGAAGTCGTAAATATTCCGCCGATGCTCTACACCCGTCCGTGTGAGCCGGGTCTACTCGCGGCTCATGTGCCTCCAGAGGCGGAAGCTCCCGTGACCGGGCACACCGTGGTCATCGGGTTCGGCGCGATCGGCGCCGCCGCGGCCCGCTTGCTGCTGTCCACCGGTGTGCCGCTCGTGGTCGTGGACCACCGCGACACGGCGGTCGCCGAAGCCGAACAGCTCGGCCTGCCCGCGGTGCTCGGCGACGCCGCCGACCGGTCCGCGTTGCGGCGGGCCGGGATCACCGGGGCGCGGCACGTGGTCGTGGCGGTGCAGCCGGATTCCTCGGCGGTGTTCATCACCATGCTCGCGCGGGAACTGTGCCCGCCGGACGCGGTGGTGGTGACCGCGGTCAACGACCACGGGCACGTCGGTTTCCTGCGTGGTGCCGACCAGGTGGTGATCGCGTCGGACACCACCGGGGCCGCGCTGGCCGCGGGCGCGCTCGGGCACCGGGTGGCTCCCGGGCACCAACCGGGTTCGGCGTGGCTGGTGCACTCCCGGCCGGTGCAGTCCTCGGAGATCGGGCTGACCCTGCGGGAGTGCCAGGCCGGCGCGGTCGGCGTGCTGCGCGGCGGCGTGCGGCACCTGGGCGCCGACGCGGTGGCGCTGCGCCTCGCCGCCGGTGATCGCCTCATGATCATGCGACGAGGCGCCGCACAGCCCTCGTAGGTCAGGCGACCGCCAGACGCGGTCGTTCGGGAAGCAGGTCCGCTTCCACGGCTTCGAGCAGTTCACCGGCCTGGTGCAGCTGGTCGCGCAAACGATCGCGCACCCGCGTCAGTTCGGCGACCTCACGGCGAGCCAGGTCCAGTTCGGCGGCGGCCTGCGCGCGGACCGCGGACAGGTGCTCGGCGGCTTCTTCGCGGGCCACGTCGAGCATGCCGCGCAGGCGTTCCTGCAGAGCCGCGGCGTCGATCGGCTCGCGCTGGAGCAGGTTGATCCGCTCCTGCAGTTCGGCGTTCTGCTGGTGTGCCACGCCGAGGCGGCGTTCGAGTTCACGGCAGCGGGCGGTGGCGGTGTCGCGTTCGTCGGCGAGGCGCGCGTGGGCCAGTTCGGCCTGCCGCAGGTGGTCGTCGACCTCGAGGCGGTCGTAGCCGAACAGGGTGGTGTGGAAGTGCGGAGGCATCTCGGTTTCAGGCAGTGGCCGGGCCCCGGCCGCGCTGGGCGGCCGGGGCGGGGTGGACCGGGGATCAGGCGTTGAGCTGCTTGGTGTCTTCGCGCGAGCTGATGGTGATCTTGCGCGGCTTCGCCCGCTCGCTGACCGGGATGCGCAGGGTCAGCACACCGCCGTGGTAGTCGGCGTCGATGTGCTCGGTGTCGAGCGTGTCGCCGAGGAAGAGCTGCCTGCTGAACACCCCGCGCGGGCGCTCGGACACGCTGACCTCCACGTCGTCGCCGAACTGGGTCTGCCGCTCGGCCCGCACGGTCAGCACGTTGCGCTCGACGTCCAGGTCGATCGACTCGGGGCTGACCCCGGGGAGGTCGAACTGCACGACGTAGTTCTCACCGTCGCGGTAGGCGTCCATCGGCATCGCGGCCGGGCGGGCCGTGGTGCCGGGGGTGCCGAAGAACTGCTGGGTGAGCCGGTCGAACTCACGGAACGGGTCGGTGCGCACCAACATCATGTCGTCCTCCTTCCGACGCTCCCCGCGCTCGGGGGGCGGATCGCTGGTTGCCATCTTGCTAACGTTCGACTCAAGTTTTCTGTTCCCGCCGCTGCTGGGAGCCGGTAGCGGTCACACCAAAATATGTAGCGCGCACTGGAGGTTGTGTCAACCGGCGGCTGATCTTAAGGTGAGTGGGCTGCTACGGAAGGAGGAGTTGTGCCGGATCTGGGCAAGCTCGACGACCAGGACTACCCAGCCTTCACCACCGGTCAGGCCGCGGAGCTGCTCGGCGTGCAGATCGCCTTCCTGCGCAGCCTCGACACCGCCGCGGTGGTGCAACCCGAGCGGTCGGCCGGTGGCCACCGGCGTTACTCCCGGCGCCAACTCGAACAGGCGGCGCGGCTCCGGGAGCTGTTCGACCAGGGCCACACCCTGCAGGCGGCGGCGCGCATCGCCGGCCTGGAAGACCAGCTGACCGCAGCCCACGAGGAGATCGGCGCCCTTCGAGCCGAACTCGGCAAACGCGACGGGGAAGCCTGACCGCACCACCTCGGCCAGGCGGCCCGGTCGATTCCGGTCCGAGGGCGCCTGCCCAGCCGGCGGCCGGAGCGAGGCACACCGCCTCGACCGCGGCCAGGGCTTCGAGCCGGTAGCCCGGAGGCGAGGCCGACCGCACCGGCTTCCAGCTCGGTGACCGAGGCGGAGGCGAGCGCCCCGGCCCAGTAGCCGGGAGCAGGGGCCGGCCACCCGGATCCCCGCCAGGCAGCCGAGCCGGTCACCGCCTCAGCCGACCGACCGCCCTGCCTCGACCCAGCCGCCAGGGCGGAGGCCGACCACTCACCCCGAACCGGTAGGCGGAGAAAGCACCCGGGCCCGGTCAGGCGACCGGGCCCGGGCAGTAGCCGATCAGTGGGCGAGCACGCCGCTGATCTCGTTCGGCACGCCCGGCAGCGCACCGGTCGCCGTCTTGGTACCCGAAGCGAGGTCCACCGCGTGGATCTCCTTCTTGCCCGGCTCGGTCACGTAGGCCGTTCCGCCGCGGACGAAGATGGCCGGGCGGGGCTGCTGCCATTCCAGTGGCTCCTGCCACGAACCGGTCACCGCGATCCGCCGGACCACCGTGCCGCTGACCGGGTCCACCACGTGGAGCTGCCCGTCGGTGCCCAGCACCAGCGCCTCCCCCTGCGGGCCGCGGGCCAGCGAGCGGAAGCTGTAGCTGACGCCGAGGTCGACGTGCCGGAGGGTGGCCTGTTCGGTGTCGATCAGCGAGATGCGGGTCGGCCGTTCCAGTTCCGCGGCCTCGTCGACCTTGTAGTCGCCGAGGGTGATGGGCGAGGCGTCCGAACCGGCCTGGTTGCCGATCCGCCCGTACGGGTCGGGGCTGGTCACCTTGGTGATCTTGCCGTCGCGGTAGATCAGGGCGCCGGTTTCGCAGCCGATCACCACGGCTTCCCCGCGCGCGGCGGCTTCACCGTGCACGCCGGGGCAGTCCTCGTTGCGGGCGATCTCCTTGCGGTCCCTGCCCAGCACCGCGATGCCCGGCCGCTCGTCCTCGTTGCCGATGGTGGTGACCAGTTCACCGTTGGCGAGTTCGACCGCCACGCCGTGGTGCGGCTCCGGGGTCTTGTACTGCGGCGCCGGGGTCGACGTACCGAGCGTTCCCGGGTCGAACACGGTCACTTCGCCGGTGCCGTCGGCGAAGAGCACCGTTTTACCCGCGTGCCGCACCACGTGCCCCGGCTTCGGGGCCTTCACCTCGGTGTCGGTCAGCACGGCACCGGCCGCGTCGAGCACCCGGAACCCGGTGGAGGTGGAGACGAGCACGTGGCGGTCGTTCCCGGCGGGGTTGAGCCGGTTGAACCCCGCCAGCGGGATGTCCTTGGCCACCTGCAGGGTTTTCCCGTCGAGCAGGTAGATCCCGCCGTCGTAGGTGACGGCGACGGGGTCGGTGACCACGGGCTGCTGCGCCGGAGGCGCGGCGTTGTGCTGCGGCGGCTGCTCTTCGGAGCCGCACGCCGTCAGCACGAGCGCGCCCACCGCGGCGACGGCCGCGAACCGCGTTTTTCTCATTTTTTTCGTACCTTTCGGTTGTACTACGGACGCGTGAGACTGGTCGCGATCGACTCGGTGTTGGCGCGCATCATTTCCAGGTAGGTGGCGGCACCCTGGCCCGCTTCGCTCAGCGACTCGGAGAACAGCGGGGTGACCACCACGTGCAGACCGGCCTGGTCCGCCAGCACGCGGGCGAGCCGGTCCGGTTGCGAGGAGTCGGCGAAAACCGCCGGGACCCCGGCTGCGCGCACGGCATCGGCCAGCGACTTCAGGTCGGCGGCACTGGGTGAGGCCAGGGTGGTGCCGCCGGGGATCACCGCGCCGATGACCTCGAAGCCGAACCGCTGCGCGAGGTAGCCGAACACGTGGTGGTTGGTCACCAGTTTCCGGCGTTCCGGCGGGATTTCCGCGAACCGGCGGCTCATCTCGGCGTCCAGCGCCTCGACCTCCCCGCCGAGCCGGTCGGCGTTGGCCCGGACCACCGCCGCGTCCACCCCGTCCACTTCGGCGACGACCTGGTCGGCGATCAGCGTCACCGCGTCGCGCACCCGGCCGGGATCGGTCCAGAAGTGCGGATCGGGGCGGCCTGCGGCGTCGTCGCTGGTGTAGCTGATCGGGCGCACCCGCTCCCCCACCGGCAGGACGGGCACGCCGCTGTCCTGGGCCGCGACCACGTTGCGCAGGATGCCCTCTTCCAGCCCGAGTCCGTTGTAGACGATCAGCCCGGCGCGTTCGACCTCGGCGGCCTGCTGCGCGGAAATGCCGAAGGAGTGCGGGTCGGCGTTCGGTTTCATCAGCACGGTCACCTGCGCCTGGTCACCGACGATGGTGCGGGTGAGGTCCCCGAGGATGTTCGTGGTCACCACCACGGACGGACGGCCCTCGCCCGCCGCGGTGCAGCCCGCGGCCAGCAGCAGCGCCGCGACGAGGAGCGCGAGCCGCTTCACCGGCCGGTCTCCACCAGCAGCCCGGCCTTGCCCGGCACGGTGATCGTCCTGGCGCGGCGGAGGTTGTCGTTGTAGTCGATTTCGTACACCTCTCCCGATGCGGGGTTGTTGACGTAGGCGCGACTGGTGTCGACCTGGATGGCGGGCGTGGCCCCGCCGGGCGGCAGCAGCGGGGTGCTCGCCCGTTCCTCGCCGGTGGCCGCGTCGAAGGCCCGCAGGGCCCCGTCGCGGGTCAGCACCAGCAACGGCGCGCCCTCCCCCACCGCGTTCACCGCGGCGACCGGCCCGGTCTCGACCCGGCTCCACACCCGGCGCCCGACGTCCAGCGACCACACCGCGTGTTCACCCGCCGTCGCCGCCAGCGTGGTGCTGCCGGGCCGATGGGTGAACCGGGTGGCGCGCTCCGGCGCCCCGACCGGTTGCGGGTACGGGATCTTCTCCCCGGCGAACACACCGTCCTTTTCGGTCACCAGCAACGCCCCGTCCGCGCAGCCGAACACCACCCCGCGCCGGGTGACCGCCTGTCCCCCGGCTTCCGGGCACGGCTCGCCGATCTCCGAGACGAACCGGCCCCGCCGGTCGTGCACGCGGATCCGGTCGGCCGCCGCCAGCACGTGCTCGCCGTACGGCACCGCGGCCGCGGCCCGGTCGATCCCGCCGAGTTCGGCGACCGAGCCCTTGTCCAGCTGCGCCCGGTCGAGCAAGGTGACCGTCCCGTCTGCATAGGACAGTGCGGTCACCACGGGATCGCTGTGGGCGGCCACCAGTTCCCGGTTCGGCGCCACGCCGACCGGCCGGACCTGGGCCCGGTAGTAGTGCACGTGATCACCGTGGTCGACCATCCAGGAACCGCTGTCCACCACGTGCACCGAACCGTCCCCGGCGGTCAGGTAGCCGAAGCGCCCGTCCCCGGCGATGCCGCGCACGCCGTCGACCCGTCCAGCCGGGTGAACCTGCTCGGTGATCAGGTCCACCACCTGCACCGCCCCCGTCGCGGGGTCGGCCACCACCAGCCGCGACTGCGCTTCGGCGGTTTCCTCCGCCCCTTCGACGTAACCGTGCGGCGGTGCTTCGGCCGCCGGTGGCTCGCTGCCGGTGCCGCAGGCGGCGGCCAGCAGCGCGACGGCCACCAGCGGGCCGGCTGTGCTGAGTTTCATCGTGACGACTCGTTTTCCGTTGTGGTGGACAGGAATCGCCGGCGCACCGCGGACAGCAGCGCGGAGGCGAAGAACAACAGGACCGAAGTGGCCGCGATGGTCGCCCCGGCGGCGGTGCCCCAGTGCCAGGAGATGACCAGTCCGGCGAGCGTGGCCAGGCAGCCGAGCAGGGCGGCGGTCAGCATGATCGTGGCGATGCGCCGCGCCCAGTACGCCGCGGCCGCGGCGGGCGCGATGAGCAGGCCGAAGACCAGCAGGGTGCCCACCACCCGGAACGACGCGACGATGGTCAGGGTCACCAGGGTGAGCAGCAGCGCGTTGGCCAGGCCGGGGCGCAGCCCGAGTGTGTGCGCCTTCCGCGCGTCGAAGGTGAGCGCGGTGAACGAGCGGAAGCCCAGCAGCGACACCAGTCCCACGACGGCCAGCGTGATCGCCAGGCCGAGCAGGTCGCCGGAGCCGACGGCGAGCACGTCGCCGAAGAGGAACCCGGTGAGGTCGACCGCGAACGACTGCGAATGCGAAACGATGATCACGCCGCCGGCGAGCATCCCGACGAACAGCAGCCCGATGGTGGTGTCCTGCGACAACCGCCGCGAACGGCTCAGCGCGGTGACCCCGAGCGCCATCGCCCCGGCGCTGACCGCCGCGCCGAGCAGCGGGTTCACCCCGGCGAGCGAGGCGATCGCCACCCCGGGCAGCATGCCGTGCGACATCGCGTCGCCGATGAAGGCCATGCCGCGCAGCACCACCCAGGTGCCCACCAGCGCGCACACCACCGACACCAGCACTCCGGCGACCAGCGCGCGCTGCACGAACGACACCTCGAAGGGGATGACCAACCAGTCCACGCGGCCACTATAGTGGGAATGATTTTCATTATCATAGGTGGTGGCGGAATGAACGAGATCACATTGCGTGACGTGCACGCGAGCTACGGCACCCGGGAGGTGTTGCGCGGGATCACCGCGGTGGTGCCGTCCGGCGGGCTCACCGCGGTCGTCGGGGCGAACGGCGCGGGGAAGTCATCCCTGCTCAACGTGATCGCCGGCGTACTGCCGACGGCGGCGGGCACCGTTTCCGCGCCCGGCCGCCCGGCTTACGTGACGCAGCACAGCGAGGTGTCGAGTGCGCTGCCGATCACCGTGCGTGCCACCGTCACCATGGGCCGCTGGGCCCATCGGGGTCCGTGGCGCCGATTGTCCACTGAGGACAAGGCCGTGGTGGAGGACTGCCTGGCCCGGCTGGACATAACTGCCCTGGCGCGCCGCCAGCTGGGCAGCCTCTCCGGTGGGCAGCGTCAGCGGGCCCTGGTGGCCCAGGGCCTGGCCCAGCGGTCCGGTTTGCTGCTGCTGGACGAACCCGCCGCCGGTCTGGACCTCCACGCCCAGACCCTGATCGACGAGGCACTGCGCGCCGCCAGGGACTCCGGTGTGACGATCGTGCGGGTCACCCACGATCTGGGTGTCGCCAGCCAGGCAGACCACTGCCTGCTGCTGAAAGACGGCGCCCTGGTCGCCGACGGCCCACCCCGGTCCGTCCTGACGCCCGCCCACGTCAGCACGGCCTGGGGCGTCCCGGTCAGCTTGCCGTCGCCGGTGCCGGAGTTCGGCCGGTGACCAGCATGAGCAGGTCGGCCACCGTGCCGCGGACCTCGGCGGGGCCGCGGCCGCCGGTCCAGTCCCAGTCGGTGGCGACCAGCCGGACGTCGCGCAAACGTTTTTGCGCCCCGTAGAACCGGCTGCTCCACGCGTGCTGCAGCGCGGCAGCCGCCGGTTCGAGCGGCATCGGGCGCGGGCGGCCCAGCGGGCGGGCCATGTCCTGGCCGTGGACCAGGTTGTCGATCAGCGGGTCGAACGGACTGGCCCCGGGCGTGAGATGCGTCGAACCGGCCGTCTCACGAAGTTGCGCCACCAACTCCGCCGGGGCGAAGCGGGCCGCCCGCTCCCGCGCCAACTGGTCGAACATGCGGTGCACATCGCCCCGCGCCCGGATCGCCCCCTTGATCGACAACCACAGGGTCATCCGGGTGGACAGGGTCAGGTGCGCGGCCACCTCCCGTACGGTCCACCCGTCGCAGAGGGAGTCCACCTCCCATTCGCGCTCGCTGAGGCCGTCGAGGAAGCCGGCGACGCTGAGGCGTTCGGCTTTCACCCAGGTCATGATCTCTTGGCGTGGCATCGGGGTGCTCCTAGCTCGTCGGGGTGCCTGTTCGCTCCCACTACGAACGGCGACCCGGCCGATGGACACCCCGCCGAGGAAATTTCCGCGGCGGTAATCCCGAGGTCGGCCACGCGACCGGTGGGGTTCGTCGTAGGCTGCTCGGTGCGCAAGCGCCTAACGCTGCTCAGGAGGTCGCCTCGACGTGCCCTGGCCGTTCCGTCAGTCCCGCTCGGCGCCCGGTCGGGTGGTCCGGATCAGCGAAGTCCACTGCTGCAAGCCCAGCCAGTTGCACGCGCACCTGCACGGCCGCACGGCCGCGGTGTGGGCGGCGGGCAACTTCACCGACATCGGCCTGACCGGGGCGCGTGACCTCGAGGTGCCGATCCGGCGGCGGTTCCGTTCGGTCGCGAGCATGTGCCAGGCGGCCCTCGGGGCCGGGGCGGAGCCGCTGGTGCTGCTGATGTCAGAGCCCCGCTTCCACGCCCACCAGGCCGACGGGCGGTTGCGCGCGGTGGTCGACGACCACCGGTTCGAGGTGGTGGTGCTGCACGGCTGGCTGGCGCGTTCGTCCTCTTAGGACCGGGCGAACGGGCCCCCGTCGCCGAAGGCGAGGGTGGCGAAGCGGTGGCCGATGCGCTGGTGGGCGGCGGGGTCCGGGTGGAGTTCGTCGGGTAGCGGCAGCTCGGCGGCGTCCGCTTCGCCGTAGAGTTCGCGGCCGTCGAGGTAGTGCAGGTGGGGGTCGGCCCGCTGCGCCACGATGCGGGCGAGCTCGTCGCGGATGACGGTGAGCGTGAGCTTTCCGGCCGCCCGTTCCCCGGGATCGCCCGTGGCGCGGAACTTCAGCGTGCCGGTGCTGAAGTCCACGGCGCCGGGACCGGGGGTGTGCTCGTGGATCGGGCAGTAGAGGGCGGAGACGACCAGCAGCGGTGTGCTCGGGTGGCCTTCGCGGATGGTGTCGAGGAAGCCGTGCACGGCGGGGCCGAAGGCCCGCAGTCGCATCAGGTCGGCGTTGACCAGGTTGATGCCGAGCTTGACGCTGACCAGGTCGGCCGGGGTGTCGCGCAGGGTGCGGGCGGTGAACGGGTCGAGCAGGGCGCTGCCGCCGAAGCCCAGGTTGATCAGCTCGACGTCACCGCGGGCGGCGGCCAGCGCGGGCCAGGTGGTGGCCGGGCTGGCGGCGTTCGAACCCTGGCTGATCGAGCTGCCGTGGTGCAGCCACACCCGCCGCCCCGTGGCCGGGGCGGTTTCGACCGGGGCGTCGGTGCGCAGGGCGACCAGTTCGGTGATCTCGGTGTGCGGCAACCAGATCTCCACGTCCTTCAGCCGCGCCGGCAGGCCGTCGAACCGGACCGTGCCCACCGGGCCCGGCTGGGTTTCCGCGGTGCCGGTGGCCAGGTCGAGCAGCATCACCTTGCCGCCGGTCGTACCGGCCTGACCGGCCGGTTCACCGTCGATGAGCAGGTCGTAGACCCCGTCCGGGCGCAGCGGCAGGTCTCGGTAGCCGACCCGGGTGCGCAGCGTGTCCAGTTCGATGGCGGTGGCCGCGGTGCGGAACACCAGCCGCACCCCGGACGGCTGCGCCTCGGCCATGGCCAGCTGGCCGTCGGCGCACTGCGCCCGCGCCCAGGCGGGGAGCCGGTGCGGCTGCAGGCCGTGCTCGGTGGGCTCCAGCTCGACCGCGCCGCGGATCAGTTCGGCGGTGATGGGCGTGGTGTGGTTCATGATCGCAGTCTGTCAGCGGCCAAGCCGCCGGGGGCCGTCGGGGGCGATGCGGAGCGTGTTGGGCACCCGGCCGGTATGTCGTAGTGGCCGGCCAGCAGCAGGAATGCGCCGACGGCGCCGCGGAACGCAATCGGGAGGTGCGGCTCGAACGGTACGAAACGGGCTGGCCAGCCGCGCGTCCGCCGCCACCGGGCTGGACCGCCTCGGTATCGTCGGCGCGATGGGGCTGCACCGGTTCAACCAGCGACACCCGTGGAGCCACAACGACCACTACGGACCATGGGTGGCCAGGCAGGTGGGCGACGCCCGCCACGTGCTCGACATCGGGTGCGGCACCGGCAACCTCGCCGCCCGCCTCCGCCGCCGCGCCACCACGGTCACCGGGCTCGAGCCCGATCCCGCGACCGCGCAGCTGGCGGTGGACCGCTTCGAAGGCGATCCGGTGGTCACCATCGTGCGCGGTGACTTCGCCGGACGCGACCCCGAACGCCGCTGGGACGCCATCACCCTGGTCGCCGTGCTGCACCACCTGCCGCTGGAGCCGACCCTGCGGGCGCTGCGCGAGTGCCTGGCGCCGGGCGGGCGGCTCGTGGTGGTCGGCTGCTACCGCGAGGCCGGGTTCGCCGACCTGCTCGCCGCGCTGCCCGCGGTGCTCGTCAATCCGCTCGTCGGCCTGGTCAAGCACCCGCGCCCCGCCCGCGAGACGCCACCGCACCTGCGGGCGCCCACCGCCGAGCCGGCCGAAACCCTGGCCGAGATCCGCGCCGCCGCCGCGCGGGAGCTGCCCGGCGCGCGGCTCCGGCGCCGCCTGTTCTGGCGGTACACCCTGGTCTACGACGCCTGACGCGGGCGCAGCACCGGCACCAGGGCGAGCGCGGGCACCAGCAGCACCGGCACGACCAGCAGGGCCCGCAGCACGCCGAGGTGGTCGCCGAGCAGGCCGACGGCGGGCGGACCGGCGAGGAAGGCGGTGTAGCCGATGATCGACACCACGCTCACCCGCGCCGAAGCGTGACTCGGGTCGTCGGCCGCCGCGCTCATCCCGACCGGGAAGCCCAGCGACGTGCCGAGACCCCACAGCAGCACCCCGGCGAGCGCCACGGGCGTGGGGGCCAGCACCACGAGCAGCACCCCGGTGGCCGCGACCAGCATGGTGCCGGTCAGCACCGGCACCCGGCCCCAGCGGTCCAGTGCGTGCGTGCCGAGCACCCGGCCCGCCGTCATGGTGGTCACGAACAACGCGAACACCGCGGCCCCGGCGGCCTGCCCGGCCGAGTGCCCGTCGACGAACGCCACCGCGAGCCAGTCGTTGGCGGTGCCTTCGGTGAACGCGAGCACCAGCACCAGCAAGCCGATCAGCAGCGTGCGCGGTTCCCGCCAGGCCGTGAGCACCCCGCTGCCACCGCGTCCGCCCGCTTCACCGCCGTGCTGGAAACCGCGGGCCGCGTGGACCGTGCCGGCCAGGGTGAGCAGCGCGATCACGGCCAGGTGGACGGTGACCGGCACCTCCAGCCAGGCCGCGGGCGCCGCCACCCCGGCGCCGGAAACCGTGCCGAGGCTCCAGGCCGCGTGGAAGCGCGGCATCACCGTGCGCCCGATCAGCCGCTCGACGGCCGCCGCTTCCACGTTCATCGCCACGTTGCAGATGCCCGACCCGCAGCCCAGCACGAACAGGCCGATCCCGGCGGCCACGGCCGACGGCCAGGCGCCGATGGCGGCACCGGTCAGGGCCAGCCCGGCGGCGACTCCCCCGGTCGAGACGACGACCGCACGCCGCGGGCCGAGCCGGTGGGTGATCTCGCCGGCGGTGAGCATGGCCAGCGTCGCGCCGGCGGACAGGCACAGCAGCACCAGGCCGAGGCCGCCCGCGGTGAGGTCCAGCACCTCCCTGGCCGCCGGGACGCGGGCGAACCAGGACGCCACGGCCAAGCCGTTGAGCCCGAACACGACCGCGACGCCGACCGCCGCGCGCCGGGGTGTCTCGATGATCGACATGGCCCCACCCCATGCCTGCAAGCGCTTGCAGTGCAAGAGCTGGCAGACTGGCCGGTATGGGGAAGGCGCGGCTGACCGAGGTGGCGCTGGCGGCGGGGGTGTCGCTGTCGACGGCTTCGCGGGTGCTCAGCGGCCGTGGCCCGGCGTCCGCGGCGGTGCGCGACCGGGTCGCCGCCGCGGCCGGTGAACTCGGCTACATCCCGCACGCGGCCGGGCGGGCGCTGGCCACCGGCCGCGGCACGCGGCTGGCGGTGGTGGTCAACGGCCGGACCGAGCAGGTGCTGCACGACCCGTACGTCGGCCGGGTGGTCACCGTCGCGGCGAAGGTGGCCGCGGCCCGCGAAGCCGGTGTCTCGGTGCACTGGCTGCCCCTGTCCGCCCCGGCGGGGCTGGGGCGACTGGCGGAGGATTCCGGTATCGGCGGCATGCTGCTGCTCAACCCGACCGAAGCCGCGCTGCTCGCCGTGCCCCGGTCGCTGCGGCGGCGGGTCGCGGCCATCGGGGTCGGCAACCGGCACGTGCCCGCCTTCGACATCGACAACGGCCCGGCGACCGCCCGGCTGCTCACCCACCTGCTCGACGGCGGCAGGCGGCGACCGGCCATGATCACCGGCGCGGGCTGGCTGCCGTGCACCCACCGGCCCGTGGCCGCCTACCTGCGCACCGCCGAAGAAGCGGGTTACCCGGCGAGGGTGGTGCCGGGTGACTTCACCGCCGCACGCGGTGCGGAGGCGGCGACGGAGATCCTGGCCCGCTGGCCGGACACCGACGCCATCTTCGCCCTGGGTGACCTCGCCGCGCTGGGCGCGCTCGGTGCCCTTCGGCGCGCGGGGGTCACCGTGCCCGGTGATGTCGCCGTCGCGGGTTTCGACGACCTGGAGTTCGCCGCGCTCAGCACGCCCGCGCTGACCACGACCACGCACCCGGTCGAGGCGATCGCCACCGGCGCGGCCACCGCGGTGCTGGACCAGCGGTCCGCCCGGGCGTCCACCTCGTACGCTTCCGAGCTGGTCCCGCGCGGCACCACCTGAGCGGTCACCCGGTGCCGAACCGCTCCGCCCGCTCCCGGTGCCAGCGCACCAGCTCGGCCACCTCGTCGGCGGTGACCCGCACCCCCGGCAGCACGCTCATTCTCCCGATCTGGTCGGCGGAGTTCCGGTGCTCGCGGTGCGCGTGTTCCCGGCAGGGCAGGCAGGTGACGCTCTCCGGGTTCGGCGAGGTCATCGCGTACGGCACCTCGGCGCCGCACCCGGTGGTGACCACGGCCGGGGCGTCGACGGCGCGGCCGAGCATGGACGCGACCAGGTTGCGGTGGTCGGCACCCGCCTGGAGCACCTTCCGCTGCACGTGGATGTGCGGATCGCCCATCGGTTCAGGCTAGCGCCTCCCGCGCCCACCGGACGATGATGCTGGTGGGGCCGGGCGGGTGGCCCGGCGGATCGGAGGGCGGCGATGGCGGGCCGGGACCGCGTCCGGCGGGTGGTCAGCCACGACCAGGTGGTGCGTGGTGCGTGCCGGTTCTTCGCCGAGCACGGCGGGGTCGACATGGACCGGCTGGCGGCCAGCCTGGCGGTCAGCCGCGCCACGCTGTACCGGGTGGCGCACAGCCGCGACGGCCTGCTGGGCGAGGTGCTGTGGCGGTTCACCGAGCGGTTCCTGGTCCGCGCCAGGCAACGGCGCAGGCACGCGGGCGCCGAAGGGGTGCTGGAGGTGACCCGGTCGTTCGTCGGCCAGTTGCACGCGGCCGCGCCGTTCCACGCGTTCCTGCGCGCGGAACCGGACACCGCGGCGCGGGTGCTGTTCACCACCTCCGGCGTGGTGCACCGGCGGATGGTTTCGGTGCAACGCGACATCCTGCGTGAGGCGCACGGCGAACGCCCGTGGTCGCCCGGTGCGCTGGACCAGACGGCCTACCTCTACGTGCGCATCATCGAATCCGCTGTGTACGCCGAATTCCTCGGCGCGGTGGCTCCCGACCCGGAGTTGGTGGAACGGGCGGCACGGGCGGTGCTGCAACCCGGCTGAGACGGCGGTCTCACGCTTTCCCGCCCACCGGCACGGATCGTGGCGCCGCGGTTACGTTCGCGGCAGTCCTACCCGAAGCCGTGTGGGAGACACCATGCCGATCGCCCGATGGGGTCGTGCCGGACTCGTGGCCGCTGTGCTCGGCCTGCTGCTCCCGGCCGCCCCGCCCGTGCTCGCCCAGTCCGCGCCCGCTCCGGCCGCGCCACCGCAGGTGACCGGGCCGCTGCCCAGCACCGTGCCCGGTGATCCGCTGGCCGAGCACATCGAGGACACCTACCCGTTCTTCTCCACCCCGGCCGACCTGGCCGCCAGGGGGTACGTGGAGCAGGAGTACCACCTCTCCGGCCTGGCCGACGGCTGGGCGGCCGACGGCACCAAGGTGGCCACCGGCGTGCCGTACTCCACGCGCGTGGTGGTGCGGCGGCCGGCGCAGGCCGCGAAGTTCAGCGGCACCACGCTGGTCGAATGGCAGAACGTGACCGCCGGGTACGACCTGGACGCGTTGTGGAACGCGGACTCGGTCATCCGCGCGGGGCACGCCTGGATCGGCGTTTCGGCCCAGCGCGTCGGCGTCGACCAGCTCCGCGCGTGGAGCCCGGCCCGCTACGGCGGCCTGGACGTCACCGGCGGTGGCCAATACGCCGCCGACCAGCTCTCCTACGACATCTTCACGCAGGCGGGCCGGGCCGTGGAATCCGGTGCGGTGCTGGGCGGCCTGCGCCCGCGCACGGTGCTGGCCATCGGTGCTTCCCAGTCGGCTGGCCGGATGACCGTGCTCTACGACAAGGTGCTGCCGCAGCAGCAACCGGTGTTCGACGGCTACGGGTTCATCGTCGGCCCGGCTCCCACCCGCGCCGGTGCCGAACCGGTGTTCCAGGTGCTCTCCGAAACCGACGTGCGGAACACCAGCCGCCCGGCGGACACCGACCGGTTCCGCCGCTGGGAGGTCGCCGGCGGTGCGCACTCCGGGTACGAGGGGCAGGTCTACCGCGCGCCGATCTCCGAACGCGACCTGGGCGCGGCCCCGCAGTACAACTGCGACAAGCCGCCGTTCAGCCGCGTGCCGGTGCACCACGTCACCGCCGCGGCGTACGAGCACCTGCGCCGCTGGGCCGAGCGCGGCACGCCGCCGCCGACGGCGCCGCCGCTGGAGTTCGAGGCGGACGGCGTGACCAAGAAGCGCGACGAACTGGGCCTGGCGCTGGGTGGCATCCGGCTGTCGCAGGTCGCCGCGCCGACCGCGCTGAACACCGGGGACAACAGCGGGGAGACCTTCTGCCAGCTGTTCGGCACGCACATTCCGTTCGACCGGGCGACCCTGGCGAAGCTGTACCCGAGCCTCGGCCACCACCTCGGCAAGGTCGCCACCGTGGACGCGCAGAACGTGCGCGCCGGGTACCTGCTCGCCGCCGACGCGAAGCGGAACCTGGACGAGGCTTCCGGCGGCAGCACGCCGATCATCTTCGTGCACGGCCAGCAGGGCTCGGCCCACCAGTGGCAGGCCAACGCGAAACGGTTCTCCGCCAACGGATACGCCGACAAGCTGCTGTACTCCTACGAATACGACACCAGCGTCCTCACCAACGACCAGGCCGTCGCCGGACTGGACGCCTTCATCGCCGGCGTCCGGTCCCGCACCGGTGCGGCCGAGGTGGACGTCATCGCGCACTCCCGTGGCACCACGGTGCTGCACAGCTACCTCGGCAGCCCCGAACGGGCGGCGCTGGTGCGCAAGTACGTCAACGTCGACGGCCGCTCCAGCGCCACACCGCCCGGCGGGGTGCCGACGCTCGCGCTGTGGAGCGGCTTGCAGCCCGAAGGGAGCATCGGCGGCGCGATCAACGTCCGGCTCCCGCACCTGGGGCACACCGAATCCGCCACCGCGGCGGAAAGCTTCACGCACGTGCACCAGTTCCTGCGGGGCACGCCGCCGATCACCACCGAGGTGACGCCCGAACTGCCCGGCCTCGTGCAGATCGCCGGGCGCGCGGTGTTCTTCCCGCAGAACACCGGGATCGCCGGGCGCCTGCAGGTGTGGGAGGTCGACGCCGGAACCGGTGCCCGCCGGGGCGCTCCCGTGCACGACCTGACGACCGGTGCGGACGGTGCGTTCGGGCCGTTGCAGGTGCACGGGTACCGGCACTACGAACTGGTCCTGCTCCGCGAAGGCCGGCAGACCTACCACTACTACTTCGAGCCGTTCGAGCGCAGCGACCGGTTCCTGCGGTTGCAGGTTTCCCCGCCGGGCGGGATCGCCGACCAGATCGACAAGTGCCCGACGCACACCGCGCTCACCGTGCTGCGCGGCCGGGAGTGGTGGTCGGACCAGGCGGACAACGACCGGCTGGAGCTGAACGGGGTGAACCTGCTGGATCCGGCCGTTTCCCCGCGGCTGCGGCAGGTCCTCGCCGCCTTCGCCTTCGACGACGGCTGCGACCTGACCTCGCAGCTGGGCACCGCGCTGCCGCAGTTCAACACGCTGCCCTTCCTCACCGGCGTGGACGCCTACCTGCCCGCCGAGCCCGGCGCGGCCTCCCCGATCCGGGTGACCGAGGTGGTGCGGGGCTCCGGTGGCCAGTCACGCACGGTCGCCGTGCCCAACTGGCCGTCGGATCAGCACGTGGTGACGGTGCAGTTCAAGGACTACCTGGACCGCCGCTTCGGGAGTTGATCGGCGGACGGGTCCTTCATCGTGAGCAAGCGTGCGAGTTCGGCCGCGGGCCGGTCCAGGTAGGGCGCCGCTTCCCTGGCGAGCTGCGCCGAATCCTCGCCGAGGCCGAGTTCGGTGAGCAACGCCACCGCTTCCGGCCACCGCTCGGGATCGTCCAGCAGGTCCCGCACGGTGTCCGGGGTGGGTCGCGGGCGCACCGGGTCGGGCACGGTCCAGTGGTGCCGCCCGTGCCGCACCCGCACCGGCGCCCGCCCGGGCACGTGCACCTCGGCCGACGTCCCCGGCGGGAGCTCCACCTCCAGCGTGAACTCCCCGCCGTCCCGCCGCCAGGCCACCGACGCCGTGCCGTACGGCGTGTCGTGGCGTGCCGACGCGTGGGTCAGCGCGCCGTCCGGGACCGGCCGGACGGTGATCCGCCGGTGACCCGGCCCGGCCGGGGCCAGGCCCGCGACGCTCCGGTGCAGCCAGTCGGCGACGGCGCCCAGCGCGTAGTGGTTGAACGAGGTCATCTCACCCGGGTTGATCGAGCCGTCGGGCAGCATGCTGTCCCAGCGTTCCCAGACCGTGGTGGCGCCCATGGTCACCGGGTACAGCCACGACGGGCAGCCGCGTTCGAGCAGCAGGCGGTACGCCAGGCCGGGGCGGCCCGCCGCGGTCAGCGCGTCGGTCACCAGCGGGGTGCCGACGAAACCGGTGCCGATGCGGAACCCGTTGGCCCGCACCAGATCGGCCAGCCGGTCCGCGGCGTGCTGCCGTTGCGCGGCGGTCGGCAGCAGGTCCCATTCCAGTGCCAGCGCGTAGGTGGTCGGCGCGTCGCTGAGCACCCGGCCGGAACCGGTGACGTAGTGCCGGGCGAACGCGTCGCGGGTGGCGGCGGCCAGTTCCTCGTACCGGCCGGGGTCGCGGCCGAGCACCCGTGCGGCTTCGGCGACGATCTCGGCGGACCGGACCAGGTGCGCGGTCGCCACCACGTCGGGGTCCGCCTGCGCCGCGAACGGGTTGTCCGGCGGTGCGGCCGGGTCGAGCCAGTCACCGAACTGGAAGCCGCCCGTCCACACCCCGTCCGTGGTCAGCGAGGCGATCTTGTCCACCCACGCGCACATGCTGCCGAACTGCCGCGCGAGCACACCGGTGTCGCCGTAGCGCCGGTACTGCACCCACGGCACCACCACGGCCGCGTCCCCCCAGGCCGCCGCGGCCGGTTCGGTGCCGTGGAGCACGTCCGGGATGACGTAGGGCACCGAACCGTCTTCCTGCTGTTCGGCGGCGAGGTCCGCGAGCCAGCTGCTCAGGAAGCCCGCGGTGTCGAAGAGGAATCCGGCGGTCGGCGAGAACACCTGGATGTCACCGGTCCAGCCGAGCCGTTCGTCGCGCTGCGGGCAGTCGGTCGGCACGTCGAGGAAGTTGCCGCGCATACCCCACACCACGTTGCGGTGGAACTGCTCCAGCTCGGGTTCGGAGCAGCTGAACCAGCCGGTCCGCCGCAGGTCGGTGCCGACGACCACGGCGGCCAGGTCCTCGGCGGCCACGTCCGCCCCGGTGATCTCGGCGTACCGGAACCCGTGGAAGGTCAGGTTCGGCTCGGCCACGACTTCGGTGGCGTCGCCGAGCACGTAGGTGTCGGTGGCCTTCGCCGAACGCAACGGGCGGACGCCGAGTTCGCCGTGCTCCAGCACCTCCGCGTGCCGCACCACGACCTCCTGCCCGGCGCGGGTGTCCCGCAGGCGGAGCCGGACCCAGCCGACCACGTTCTGGCCGAAGTCCACCAGTGTCCGGCCAGACGGCGACCGCCACACCCCGGCCGCGGCGAGCACCTCGGTGACCCGCACCGGCGGTCCTTCCGGCGCCACCAGGCGGTCCAGGCCGGCGTCCACCAGCCGCACCTGGTCCACTGCAGAGTCCAGCGGCCGGAGATCGGTGTGCTGGCCGTCGTAGAGGTCGTCGGCGAGCACGCCGCTGTTCCGCGCGGTCCACCGCTCGTCGGTGCCGATCACCTCGGCGGAGCCGTCCGCGTAGGTGACCTCCAGCTGGGCGAGCAACGCCAGCCGGTCGCCGTAGTGGGCCCGCCGCCCGCCCCAGCCCAGCCGTCCGCGGTACCAGCCGTTGCCCAGGAGCACGTCGAGTTCGTTCCCGCCCTCGTGCAGCAACGCGGTCACGTCGTGGGTCTGGTACCGCAGGCGGTGCTGGTAGCTGGTCCAGCCCGGGGCGAGCACCTCGTCACCGACCCGGTTGCCGTTCAGCCGCGCCTGGTACACCCCGTGCGCGGTGGCGTACAGCCGGGCGGAGGCGATGCCTGCCCGCAGGGTCACCGTACGGCTCAGGATCGGCGCCGGTGCCCCGATGCCACCCAGTTCGGCCGGGGTGACGAACCGCGCGGTCCAGTCGCCCGCCGACAGCAGCCCGATCTCCACAGTGGACGGTTCGCTCCAGTCCGTCCACCGCGGCCCGGAAGCGACGCGGACCCGGACCGCGGCCCGCGCGCGGGACGGCAGCGGTTCGAACGGCCACGGCACCAGCACCTGCTCGGCGGAGTCCACCCGCACCACGGTGCCGCCGGACTCCAGTTCGTACGCGGTCTGCGCCCAGTCCGGGTCACCGGTGCGCACCTGCCAGGACAGCCGCGGCGTTCCGGTGCCGAGGCCGAGCGGGTGGTCGCGGTGCTCGAAGCGGACCGGACCGGTGGTGGTGGTCAACGGATGCCCTCCTGGATTCCTGACCGCGGCGGTCCGCTCACGCGGCCGCCCGCTCGGCCTCGATCTGCTCCAGCGGTTTGCCGGAGGTGTCCGGCATGAAGAAGTAGCCGACCACCCCGCTGATCAGCAGGCAGACGGCCAGCAACGCCGCCACCGAGCCGATCCCGGCGTTCGCCAGCGTCGGCACGAAGAAGCTCCAGATGCCGAGGAAGATCCGCGCCACGCCGAAGGTCACGCCCTGCGCGGTGCCGCGCAGCATGGTCGGGAACAGCTCCTGGCTGACGATCTTGTACACCGCCTCACCGGCGAACGCGGCACCGACGCCGAACAACACGATGTTGCCGATGATCACCGGGATGTTGAACGGGAACACCAGGTACAACCCGAAGGCGAGCACCTGCGCCAGCGCGCCGAGCGCCCACATCCGCCTGCGCAGTTCGTGCCCGCGGTCGACCAGGCGCATGAACACCAGCGTGCCGAGGATGCCGATGACGAACCCGGCGCCGGACAGCGCCACGCTCGCGGCCTGGCTGCCCGCGTTCAGCGTGGTGATGATGTACGGGGTGAAGATGCCGTTGGTGCCGGCGGCCACGTTCCAGAACAGGTAGATCGTGCCGGTCCAGACCAGGGCCCGCAGGTTGGCGCCGCGGAAGAGGGCGCCGAGCCGGGCCGTGGTCGACGGGCCACCGGTCGACGCCGCCTTCCACCGCGCCGATTCCGCCAGTCCCCGCCGCAGTGCCCAGGTGACGATGGCGACCAAGAACAGGTGCAGGAACACGATCCTGATGCCGAACAACCCCAGCGACGACAACGCCAGCGCCAGCAGCAGCACGACCACCGGCCCGGCGTTCCAGGCGATCTGCGTGAAGCTGACCAGCTTGCCCCTGGCCTTCGACGGCGAGAACTCCCCGACCAGCGCGAGCGAGGTGGGCACGTCCGCGCCGACCGCGACCCCGACGACGAAGGTGCCGATGAACAACATCGGCGCGTTCACCGCCAGCGCTATGCACAGGATGCCCGCCGCGTAGACCAGCAGGTCGTACTTGTAGATGCGCTTGCGCCCGAGCACGTCGCCCAGCCGCCCGCCGATCAGCGCGCCGACGGCGCAGCCGATCGCGTTCGGGCCGATGGCCGCCAGCGCGCCCACCGCGCCACTGCTCAACCCCAGGTACGACTGGAACAGCGCCAGCCCCGAACCGAGCGCCACGATCGAACCGGCGTCCAGGTAGGAGGCCATCGCGGCCAGTACCGACCACTTCCACTGCTGGCGGGTCACGGTCCCGGACTCGCCGTCCGGGGCGCGGACGGCTTCGGAGGAAGTCAAGTGAGTCTCCTCGTCCTCGTTGACGCAGGTCACACTTTGAAACGTATCAAGCGGGACTGTAGCGAAACTGGTCAGTGGACTCAAGGCTCATACGAGGACGAAGCGCTACGTAATGAATCGTTTCACATCGTGTTCACGGGCAGCCGGTGCACGCCGTAGATGAGCATGTCGGTGCGCAGCGGGACCTCCTCCGGCGGCACGGCCAGGCGCAGCTCCGGGAACCGCCCGAACAACGCGGGCAGCACGACCCGCAGCTCCACCCTGGCCAGCTGCTGCCCAAGGCACTGGTGGATGCCGTGGCCGAAGGCGACCTGCCCGGCGGTCGACCGCCGCGGGTCGGGGGTGTGCGGGTCGGCGAAGTGCCGCGGGTCGCGGTTGGCCGCGGCCACCGACACCGTGACGGTTTCCCCCGCCTTGATCAGCTCCCCCGCCAGCTCGACGTCGGCCAGCGCGACGCGCACGGTGAACGGCACGACGCTCAGGTACCGCAGCAGTTCCTCGACCGTGCGATCGGGATCGGCGTGCAGTTCCGGGATCAGCTCCGGCCGGCTCAGCAGGGCGAAGGCGCCGAGCGCGATCACGTTCGCCGTGGTGTCCAGTCCGGCGCCCAGCAGCGTGAAGCCGATGTTGACCAGTTCCTCGTCGGTGAGGTCGCTGGTGGTCAGCCCGGAGAGCAGGTCGTCGGCGGGCTCGGCCCGCTTGGCGGCCACCAGTTCGCCGACGAACCCGTGCACCGACGCGTACGCCGCCGCCAGTTGCTCCGGCGCGAGGTCCAGGCGGAACAGGGCGTAGGCGTCGTCCTGGAAACGGGCCCGGTCGGCGAAGGGCACGCCGAGCAGTTCGCAGATCACCTGCGCCGGAATGGGCTGGGCCAGCGACTCCACCAGGTCCACCGGGGTGGCCTCGGCCGCCACGGCGTCGAGGTACTGCCCGGTGAGGTGCTCGATGTGCTCGGCCAGCAGGCGCATGCGGCGCACGGTGAACTGCCCGGCGAGCAGGCGCCGGTACCGGGTGTGCTCCGGGGCGTCCTGGGTGCCGAACATGCCCGGCGGCGCGGGCCGCGGGTCGGCCCGGCTGCCCGGGATCGGCAGGTGGCGCAGCTCGCTGCGGGCGCTGAACCGCTGATCGGCCAGCACCTCGCGGACCACGGCGTGCCCGGTCGCCAGCCAGCCCCGGTGTCCGTCCGGATAGGACATCCGGGTCAGCGGCGGCTGCGCCAGCAACTCTTCGGGTGGATCGAACGGACGGCCGGCGGCCCGGCCGAGCGGTAGTGCGGGCAACATCGTCGACTCCCTTCACTCTGCCGGAAACCTACAATTGCGTTTCTCCACCCGTCAACAGTGATTTTTGTTGGTATAACTGGAATTGCAATCAGCCTGCCGGGTAATGCAATCGGCGTGGTGTTGCAATGACCTGGTGTGGAGCGCACACTGCGGGGCATGCCTGGTGACCGGCTGACCCGCGAGGAGCGCGAACGCATCGCGCATTGGCTCGGCGAGGGGCGGAACTACGCCGAAATCGCCCGGCGGCTGAACCGGCCGACGTCGACGATCAGCCGCGAGGTCGCCCGCAACGGCGGTCTCGGTGGCTACCGGGCCGACCGCGCGCACCGGGCCACCACCCGGCGCGCCCGCCGCCGCGCACCGGCTCCGGAACCGCCGCGGCGCACGGTCGGCGAGTTCGAACAGCGGTTCGCCACGATGATGATCGGCACCGGCCTGCCGCCGATGAGCGCGCGGGTGCTCTCCTGCCTGTTCACCAGCGAGGCCGGTTGCCTGACCGCCGCCGAACTGGTCGGCGGGCTCGGGGTCAGCCCGGCGTCGATCTCGAAGGCGGTGCGGTACCTGGAGAACCTGGACCTCGTCCGCCGCGAACGCGCCCCCGGGGAGCGGCGGGAGCGCTACGTCGTCGACGAGGACATCTGGTACCGGGCGTGGGCGGCCAGCACCCGGTCGATCGGCCTGTGGGCCGCCGCCGCCCACGAAGGCGCGGCGCTGTTCGGGCCCGGCACCGGGGCGGGTGCCCGGCTGCGCCGCACCGGGGAGTTCTTCGAGCTGCTGCGCCAGGACATGACCGCCGCCGCGGAACACCGGCGCCGCGCCTTCCGGAACGACCAGAGCGGCACCGGGATTCCAGCCACTGGTTTGCAGCAGACCACGAAAGCCACGCCCGCCGATCGCCTTCGGTAGGTTCGAAGCGTGCCCGCGATTGTCGTCGATCACGATCCTGGCTGGCCTCGTTCGGCGCAGCAGTACCTGGACGAGGTGCGCTCGGCCCTGTCCGAGCACGCCGGCTGCGAATACGACCACATCGGATCCACCGCGGTGCCGGGTCTTGCCGCGAAGCCCAGCATCGACCTGCAGGTGCGCATGCCGGAGCTGCCCGCGCTCGGGGAACTCGCCGTGCTCCTGGCGCCGGTGGGCTTCGAGCCCGCACACGGTTCACGCCCGGACTCCCCGGGCGTCTACCGCGACACGCCGCGGCCCGGGGCACGGCACCTCGCCGCGCTGCACGAGAAGCGGCTGTTCTACTCGCCCGACCGCGACGCGATCCTGCACATCCGCCGCACCGATTCCCCCTTCGCCCGCTTCGTGCTCGACTTCCGTGACTGGTTGCGCCACCACCCCGCCGAAGCGGCGCGTTACGGGCAGCTCAAGCGAGAACTCGCCGAACTGCATGCGCATGCGCCCGACTACGACGACTACACCCGGGCGAAATCCGCCTATTTCGCCGAGATCGAGCCGCGGCTGAACGCGTGGGTCCGGCGCTGAGCGGCTCAGTCCGCGCCGAACCAGGCGACTGCGTCCACCTCCGGGCCGGACGGGACGACCCTGCGCAGGGCGGCTTCGAGCGCCGCGACCTGGTCCTCACCCAGAACACCGGCCCATTCCGCGCGCAGTTCGCCGAAGATCGCGGCCGAGCGGGAAAGGACGTCCATGCCGAGCGGGGTCAGGCGCACCACCTTCGCGCGTGCGTCGGCGCGTGACGCGGCTCGTTCGACGTAACCGAGGCGGGCCAGCCGGTCGACGGTCTTGCCCGCCGCCTGCTTCGAAACGCCGAGCCGCCGCCCCAGTTCCGAGGCCGTGGTGCCCTGCTCGCCGATCGCCTGCATGGCGAACCCGTGCGCGGGCCGCACGTCCGCGTGGCCCTGCCGTGCCAGCTCCTCGTGCAGCCGGTCGATGAGCGCGCGGAAGCCGCCGAAGAGCAGCATGGGCAGTTCGTAGCCGGGAGTCACACCCAGCATTGTCGACCATTGCCAAGTTGGACAACCAGGTTTACTATCAAGACAACCAAGTTGACCACCTGAGGAGAACCGTGTTCGCCGACCACACCATCGAATCCGCCCCGGAGGCAGCGCGGCGCACCATGGCCGCCACCGAGAAGAAGCTCGACTACCTGCCCGCCGCGGTCGCCCGCCTCGCCGAAGCACCCCAGCTGCTCGACGGCTTCCTGAAGCTGACCGCCCTGTTCGACACCACCAGCCTGGACCCGCTCGCCCGCGAGACGGTGATCATGACGATGGCCACCCGCAACCGCTGCCACGTCTGCGTCGCCATGCACACCGCGCGCCTGCGCCAACTCGATGCCGACCCCGCCCTGACCGCGGCACTGCGGGACGAGAAACCGTTGCCGGACAACAGACTCGCGGCTCTGCAGGACTACACGCGCACCGTGCTCGACAACGCGGGTGAAGTGCCGTCAGCCGAGCTGACCGCCTTCCTCGACGCCGGGTTCACCAAGCAGCAGGCGCTCGAAGTGGTGCTCGGCATCGGCACCTACACCGTGTCCACCCTGGCGAACCGGCTCACCCGCGCCCCGCTCGACGAGCCGATGAAGCAGTTCGCCTGGACGAAGGACTGAACCCCGCCGCAGTACCGCATCGTCACGCGTTCTTCCCGCAGTCGCAGGAGCACATCCCCCGCCACAGCAGGTCGGCCAGGCCGGCCGCTTCCCGGCGCCACTCGCCGCTCGCGTCGAGGTAGAGCAGGCCGCCGAGGCCGCGCAGCACCGTTTCCGGATCCAGGTCGGCACGCACGGTGCCGGCTTCGACGTTGGCTTCGAGCAGCGTGGCGACCGCGCCCACCATGGCCTCGTAGGCGTTCACCGGCAGTTCCGCACCACCGGATGCGGTCACGTTGCGCAGCGCGCTGGCCAGGCCGCGCTTGGTCATCATGTAGTGCGCCAGGTGGTCGGTGGCCCACAACCGGAAGGCCCGCTCCGGCGGGTGGGCTTCGAGCAGGGTCGGCACGATGTCGATCAGGTGGCGCACTTCGCGCCGGTAGACGGCCAGGATGAGCGCCTCGGGCGTCGGGAAGTGCCGGTACACCGTGCCGACGCCCACCTCGGCCTGCTTCGCGATCGCGTTGAACGAAACCTCGCCGCTCCGGGCCAGCGACTCCCCCGCCGCGATCAGGATGCGCTCGTGGTTGCGCCGGGTGTCGGCGCGCCGGGGGTTGACCGAGCCCGTGCTCCGCTCCGCCATCTGCCCTCCCCCCGCTCGGCTCCTCCGGAGAAATGTAATGCACCACGGGGCGTGAGCTGGAGCAACTCCGGGTGATTGCGAAGCGGATAGTCATCCGCTAGCCTCGATTGAACCGGATGACTATCCGCTTCCACCACCCCGACCCTCCGCGGGAAAGAGATCCAGTGGACATCTCACTCGAAGTCAACGGCACCACCCAACGGCTGGAGGCCGACCCCGGCGTCACCCTGCTCGACGCGCTGCGCGAGCGCCTCGCCGTCACCGGCCCGAAGAAGGGCTGCGACCGGGGCCAGTGCGGCGCCTGCACCGTGCACGTCGACGGCAGGCCGGTGCTCGCCTGCCTCACCCTGGCCGCCACCGTGCGGGGCCCGGTGACCACCGTCGAAGGTCTGTCCACATCGGACGAACTGCACCCGGTGCAGCGGGCCTTCGTCGAGCAGGACGCGCTGCAGTGCGGGTTCTGCACCTCCGGCCAGATCATGTCCGCGGTCGCCGCGGTCGAGCAGGGGGTGACCGACGTGCGCGAGTTCATGTCCGGCAACCTCTGCCGGTGCGCCGCCTACCCGAACATCGTCGCGGCCGTCGAGCAGGCGAGGGGGGCCGATGCGACCGTTTGAGCTGACCGCGCCCACCACCGTCACCGACGCCGCCGGCTCGGACGGCACCTTCCTCGCCGGGGGCACCACCCTGGTCGACCTGATGAAGCTCAACGTGCTGACCCCGCGGCACGTGCTGGACATCAACGCGCTGCCGCTGCGCGGCATCGACACCACCGACGGCCTGCGCTTCGGCGCGCTGGAGCGGATGAGCGACATCGCCGCGCACCCCGGGGTGTACCCGGTGGTCTCCCGTGCGCTGTCGCTGAGCGCGTCCCAGCAATTGCGGAACATGGCCAGCATCGGCGGCAACCTGTTGCAGCGCACCAGGTGCACGTACTTCCGCGACGTCGCCACGCCGTGCAACAAGCGTGAACCGGGCAGCGGCTGCCCGGCGCTCGAAGGCGCCAACCGGATGCACGCCGTGCTCGGCACCAGCGACTCCTGCGTGGCGACGCACGCCAGCGACGTGGCGGTCGCGCTGGTCGCGCTCGACGCGGAGATCCGGCTGACCGGCGCCGACGGCGACCGCGCGGTCCGGCTGGCCGATTTCTACCGCACGCCGGGTGACACCCCGGCCACCGAGAACGACCTGCGCCCCGGCGAACTGATCACCGAGGTGGTGGTCCCGCGGCTGGACTGGGCTTCGCGGTCCACCTACGTCAAGGTGCGCGACCGGCAATCCTACGAGTTCGCGCTGTGCTCCGCGGCGGTCGCCCTGGACATCCGCGATTCCCGCATCGCCGACGCCAGGGTGGCCGCGGGCGGCGTGGGCACCGTGCCGTGGCGCCTGCCCGCGGTGGAGGCGTCCCTGCGCGGTGAGCCGGTGAGCCTGGAGACCTTCGAGAAGGCCGCCTCGGTGGCGGGTGCCGGCGCCAGGCCGCTGTCCGCCAACGGGTTCAAGGTGCCCCTGCTGCGGCGCACCATCGTCCGCGCACTGCTCGAACTGACCGAGGGGAGCCGCTGATGCCCACCAGGCTGGACGCACCGCAGAAGGTCACCGGCCGGGCCAAGTACGGCTTGGACCACACCCCGCCCGGCACGGTCTACGGCTACCTCGTGCTCAGCACCATCGCGCACGGCGAGGTCGAAGCCATGGACACCACCGCGGCGAGGAGCGCGCCGGGCGTGCTCGGCATCTACTCACCGTTCGACCCGCTGGAGCTGAGGACGCCGACCACGCCGTTCTTCGGCGAGACGTGGGTCCCGCTGCAGAACGCCGAGGTCACCCACTACGGCCAGCCGATCGGCTTCGTGGTCGCGCAGACCTTCGAGCAGGCCAGGGACGCCGCCATGCTGGTCGAGGTCACCTACCGCACCCGGCCCGCGCTGACCTCGCTGGCCGACGGCCTCGCCACCGCGGAAGACGCACCGCCCTCCCTCGGCGGCGAGCCGTCGTCGCTGGCCGTGCTGGCGCCGGGGGTGGACTCCATCGAGGACGCCCTGGCGGCGAGCCCGGTGGTCGTCGACGCGACCTACACCACCGCCACCCAGAACCACGCCGCGATGGAACCGCATTCCGCCGTCGCCCACTGGACCGAGCAGGGCCTGACGGTGCACAGCGGGAACCAGGGCAGCGACCTGCAGGCGGCGGAGCTGGCCGCGGCGTTCGGCCTGGAGCCGGAGCAGGTGCACGCGTCGAACCCGGTCGTCGGCGGGGCGTTCGGCGGCAAGGGCCGGACCTCGGCACCGGCCTTCCTCGCCGCGGCCGCCGCCAAGGCGCTCGGCCGCCCGGTCAAGGCGGCGCTGACCCGGGAGCAGGTGTTCACCGCGACGGCCGGCCGCGCGGCGACCGTGCAGCGGATCTCCCTCGGGGCGGACACCACCGGCACGCTGATCGCCTTGCGCCACGACTCGTGGTGCAGCACGGACACCGCCCGTTCGTTCGTCGAGCCGACCTCGCACGGCACGTCGCGCGAGTGGTACGCCACGCAGAACCTGGCCATCAGCCAGAAGATCGTGCCGCTGAACGTCCCGCCGACCACGTTCATGCGCGCCCCCGGCGAGGCACCCGGTTCGTTCGCGCTGGAAAGCGCCATCGACGAACTGGCGATCGCGCTGCGGCTGGACCCGATCGAGCTGCGCCTGCGGAACAACTCCAGCGCCCCGCCGGGGCGGGACCTGCAGTGGTCGAGCAAGCACCTCGACGAGTGCTTCCGCATCGGCGCCGACCGGTTCGGCTGGGCGAACCGGTCACCGCAGGGCCACCGCGACGGCGACTGGCTGGTGGGCGTGGGCGTGGCCACCGCGATGTTCCCGGCCCTGCGCTTCCCCGCCACGGTCGAGGTCACCCTGGCCGACGACGGGACGGCCACCGTGGCCACCAGCGGCGCCGACCCCGGCACCGGCCTGCTGACCGTGCTCTCCCTGGTGGGCGCCGAATCGCTGGACATCGCCCCGGAGCGGGTCACCCCCCGGCTCGGCGATTCGCGGCTGCCGCCCGGTGGCCTGTCCGGTGGCTCGACGGCCACGGCGAGCGCCGGCACGGCCACCATGGCGGCCGCGGCCAACGCCATCGACCAGCTGCTGGGCCTCGCCTCGGCCACCGGCGGGCCGTTCGACGGCGAGGAGGTCACCTACGCCGACGGCCGGGTGTTCGCCGGTGACCGGAGCCTTGGCTTCGGCGAGGTGCTGCGGGCGACGGGCCGTTCCTCGCTGGCGGTGACCGGTTCGTCCGCTCCCGGCGAGGAGCTGACCAAGCACTCGTTCAGCTCGTTCGGCGCCCAGTTCTGCGAGGTCCGGGTGCACCGGTGGACGCGGGAAGCCCGGGTTTCGCGCCTGCTCGGGGTGTTCGACGCCGGCCGGGTGATCAACGAGAAGGCGGCGCGCAGCCAGCTCATGGGCGGCATGATCTGGGGCGTTTCGTCGGCTTTGCACGAAGGGCTGGAGATCGAGGGCAACGGCCGCCTGGCCAACGGCGACTTCGCCGGCTACCTGCTGCCGGTGAACGCGGACATCCCCGAGGTGGACGTGCAGTTCGTCGAGTACCCGGACACCCTGCACAACGCACTGGGCGCCAAGGGGCTCGGCGAGATCGGCACGGTCGGCATGGCGGCGGCGGTGGCCAACGCCATCCACAACGCCACGGGCATCCGGGTGCGCCACCTCCCGATCACCATCGAGGACCTGCTCGACGAGCGGTGACCGCCGGTGGCCGGTCCGGTGGCCACCCGGACCGGCCGTCCGTCCTTTGCGGACACGCCGACCCGTTCCGGTGGTCCGGCACCCCGTTCGCGGCGAGGAGCCACGCTTTCGTGCCATAGTGGGGTCATCCCCGGCACAACCGAAGGACCGCATGCTCTCCACCACGAAGCGGCACGCGTGGCTGGCCGCCGCCGCACTGACCCTGACCGCGTGCTCGTCGGCCTCACCCGAACCCGCCCCGCCGCAGCAGGCGCCGCCCGCACCACCCGCGCCGGTCAGTGCCGCTCCTGCCCCGCTGGATCCGGCCCTCGAGCAGGAGTTCAACCGGCTGCAGGAGCAGTACGACGCGCGGCTGGGCCTGTACGCGGTGGACACCGGCTCGGGCCGGTCGGTCGCCTTCCGCGCCGACGAGCGGTTCGCCTTCGCCTCCACGTTCAAGGCGCTGGCCGCGGCCGTCGTGCTGGACAACACCACGCCGGAGCAGCTCGACGAGGTGGTCCGGTACACCCAGGCCGACATCCTGGAGAACTCCCCGGTCACCGGAAAGCACGTCGGCAGCGGCCTGCCCCTGCGGGAGATCTGCGACGCCGCCGTGCGGTTCAGCGACAACACCGCGGGAAACCTGCTGCTCAAGCACATCGGCGGCCCGGCGGGCCTGGACGCGGCCCTGGCCGCCATCGGCGACGACGTCACCTCGGCCGACCGGTTCGAGCCGGACCTGAACTCCGCCATCCCCGGCGACGTGCGGGACACCAGCACGCCACGCGCACTCGCCGGGAACCTGCGGCAGTTCGTACTCGGCGACGCCCTCGCCGAAGACGACCGGGCCCTGCTCACCGACTGGCTGCGGCGCAACACCACCGGCGACACCGTGATCCGGGCCGGCGTCCCCGCCGACTGGGTCGTCGGCGACAAAACCGGCAGCGGTTACTACGGCGGCCGGAACGACATCGCCGTGCTCTGGCCGCCGAACCGCGCGCCCATCGTGATGGCCGTCATGACCAGCCGGGACACCCCACGCGCCAAACGCGCCGACGCCCTCCTGGCCGACGCCGCCAAGGTGGCCCTGACCTCCCTCCCCTGAGCGCCTGGCCCGGCCACCGGGCGCCCCTTGGCCTGGCCACCCCGGCTCGCCCGGCACTCGGCTCCCGCGCACCCACGTGAAAGCGGACACCAGCACGAGACGCGGGCAACAGAGAGGGAAGCAGGAAAAGGATAGGCAATAAAAACTCAACAAAGCGAGCAAACAAAGAGGAAGACAGTCGTCACCAGCCCCAAGTGACGCAAGCCGGGCACCCCACGCGCCCAGCCACCCCCACCCACCCCTCCCCATCCCCGATCCAAAGCCAACAACACGGCGAAGACCTCGTTGTCAAGGTAAGCACCCCAGCCTTGACAACGAGGGCTTCGCCGTGGTCACGATGAAAAATCGGGGCGGGCAACCCCTACGGGACCCGCTGGTACCACGTATCCCCGACGACCATGTCACCAATCCCCCGCGACTCGCAATAGAGCACCAAGTCGGACATCCGATTGATGAACCCCTCCCCGTTGAAGTTCAGGGAGGTGTTACAGAGCACCCCCACCCCCCGCTCCTTCGCGAACGCCGTGAGCAACCGGTGCATCTGCGCATTCCCCGACTCGCGCACCGTCTGCACCCGAGCCGAACCGTCAACATGGGTAACCGCACCCAACCCGCTCGACGGCCGCACCCGCCGAAAATACAGCATGTACGGGTCCTCGAAGTCCTCGCAGAAGACCGTGCCCAGATCCTCCACCCGCGCCACCGGGGCGATCGGGCGATACCCCTCCCGCTGCTTGATCTCGTTCAACCGGTCCTTCGTCGCCGTGCTGAACGGCTCGGCGAGCAGTGAACGGTTGCCCAGCGCCCGCGGCCCGATCTCCCACCGGCCCTGCACCCAGGCGACCACCCGGCCGGCAGCCAACGCCGTCGACAGCGCGCCGTGATCCAGCTCCCGCGAAGTCCACCGAGCCGGATCCGGCGAGGCATCCACCTCGAACTCCAGCCCGCTGTAAACGTCCCAGGAAATCCGCGGATCCCCGGTGAACGCAGCCAGGGCATCGATGGCCGTCCCCAGCGCCGAACCCGAATCGTTCGTGCAGGGCGCCACAAAAACCGAGGAAAAATGCCCCAGGTCAGCCCACATGCTGTTCCAGTCGCAGTTCAGCCCGCACCCACCGGAAACATAGAGGGGACTCCCCGCAGGCAACTCCTCCCGAGCCACTTCCGCGAAGGTCTCGAAAAGGCGTTCCGTGAGCAGAGCAGCCGCGGTCTTGCACTCCGGCGACTCCACCCCGGCGTTGAACAGCGGGGTGTCCCGGTACTCCGCCTTGGGCGCCGGGTACATCGAATCCTGCTTCAGGATGCGCTCGACCACGTGCGTGATGTCCGGGCTCGCGTCGGCCGCGTTGCCGAAGGCCGCCAGCGCCATCAGCTTCCCCGCGTCGTTCAACCTCGGCTTCCCGCCGGTGAAGGTCGGGTCGGCGAGGCCGAACAGGAACGAGTACCGCGCCCCCGGGCCGGTCATCACCGGCACCTTGCGCACGATCCGCCAGGCCGAGTCGACCACGTAGAAGGCGCCGACGTCCCCCTCCCACACCAGCACCGTCCGCAGTGGGCTGTCATCCGCCGGGGCCATGCCCAGCGCCATGTAGATGTGCGAACGCTCGTGCGTCGAGCTGAAGAACTCGACCTCCTTGCCGAAGAACCGCGAGGTGGACACGACGGGATCGCCGATCCCCGCGTAGCCGGCACCGGTGCAGGCGATGCGGTTCGGCCGGAGGTCGCTCCACCCGCCGAGCGCGACCACGTCCGGCACGGCGTCGAGCCGTTCGGCGAGGTCGAGCAAGGTGGTGGCCAGGATCGGCGAGTACCGCGGCCGCGAGTCCTTCTCCGATTCGAGCGAGTAGAGCAACCGGCGATCGCCGATCGCGGCGACGGCACCGTCGTGCCCCGGCTTGAACGCGACGATGAGCATTCGTTCCTCCAGGCGTGGCGGGGTGGCTACGAGGTGACGGCGTGCATGGTGACGTAGTTGGTCCCGATCCAGTCGCCGAACGTCGCGGTCTCCAGGTCGAGGCTGACGTCGAGGCCGTACTCCCTGGCCTTGGGCACCGAGAAGGTGAAGTCGGTCGACGGCCGCAGGAAGAACACGCTCGACGTGCGGTCGCTGCCCTTCAGCATGCCCGCCTCCGGCGAGACCACGTGGTGGTTCGGCGCCGGCACCACGCCCTGGGTGACCAGCGGCGCGATCGCCCCGCACAGCACCACCACGGCGTCCTCGACGTGCGGCAGGTTCACCATCTCCCCGTCGATCTCGGCCTGCAGGCTGATGAAGCCGTTGGCGCACGGGGTCTGGTGGATGAAGGTGATGATGGACAGGTCGTAGTGCGGGGCCATCCGCCGCGGCTCGTACTCGGCCGCGCGGTGCTCCGGGACCTCGGGGAAGTAACGCAGGCGCAGCACCGGATCGCAGTCGAGCAGGGTGTCCAGGTCACCGCCGTCGTAGGTGCCCGACGCGGTCAGCACCACGCGCGCGGTCTCCTGCGCGGCGCGGTACAGCGTGTCGAAGTAGTTGTTCCACACCGATTCGAACTTCTCCGACGGGAACAGGTTGCCGCCGATGCCCATCGAATACGACATCGAGTAGTCGGTGTAGGTACCGGTGTTGGTGACCTGGGCGGTGCTTTCCGCCTCCAGCGCCGAGTAACCGCGCCGCATGGTCGGGATCTTCGTGGTCACCGCCTTCTTCTCCGCCGCGGTGCCCTGCTCGAAGAACTCCATCGCGGTGTCGGTGGCCAGCCGGTGGTCCTGCTCCGTGGCGCCGTACTCGGTGAGGTAGAAGACCCCGTGCCGGATCCACTCGCGGAACTCCGCCTGGCGCTTGCCCTCGCGCAGTTCGGCCAGGCTGAAGACCGGTACCGTCTTGTCCGCCATTTCCCCTGCTCCTAACTCGTGGTTCACTCGTGGAAGGCCAGCGCGCGCAGCTCCAGCGAGGTGCGCAGGTGACCGGTCGACGGCCCGTTCTCGTCGAAGAAGGCCGTGTGCGGGCACAGTCCCGCCACGTCGATCAGCTCACCGCCGGTGTGCTCGCTGACCGAGGCCAGCTCCCGGCTCGCGCTGTCGTAGCACTTGAACACCAGCGCCTCAGCGGGGGTGAGCGCGTGCCAGTAGTACCAGCGGTGCGCGGGATTGTGCCGGACCGAGTAGTTCTCGCGGTCCTTGAGCCACTCCGGGAAGTCCAGCCGGGTCGGCACCAGGTCGGCGGCGAGGTCCAGCGAACGGAAGTCGCACAGCGCCAGCGGGAAGTTGCGCACCGGTTCGAGCAGCGGCCGCCAGACGTTGATGATCTGGAACCGCCGGTAGCCCTCGCCGAGGTGCCGCGCGGCCCGGGCCCGCGCGCTGTCCGGGCTCTGGTCCACGTGCACCCGCTGGTGCGGTGCCTGCGTGGCCCCGCCGCCGTCCTGCCGCCGCACCGTGGCGTCGAAGAAGTCCACCGCGTCCGCGCCGGTGAGCGACTTCAGCAGCTCACCGGTTTCCCGTTGATATGCCGACAAAGCACCCTCGTCGCGGTCCAGCAGCGCCCGCTGGTCCACTTCCGTCGCCGTGGTGGCCTTTTCGAACCCCGTGGTGTCGAGAGCCGGCCGGATCGAGCCGTCACGCAGGTCGTGGATGGTCGTCTCCATCCCCACCTTGCGGAAGTTGAACAGCACCTCCGGCGGGCGGGTCACGGCGTCGATGCACCAGTCCTCGGCCCCGCCGTCCGGGGTCAGCGGGAACGCGTAGTACAGGCGGCTCGATACGGTCGGCACGGCCCACCTACGCCTTCCGGCGCAGCACGCCGCGGTCCAGCTGCGCGCTGGCGTTGGCGTAGACCATGTCCAGGCTCAGCTCGTCCCGGAACGCCGCCAGGTACTCGGTCAGCAGCTTGGGCGCGTACCGGTACCAGTACGGGATCATGTCCTCGATGATGAAGTAGTCGCCCTCCACCAGGAGGTTGTCCACCGTCCACCGCAGGATGTTGAACGTGTTCGCGTGCGCGTCGTCGATGAACACCAGCGGGTGCGGCAGGTCGCGCAGCTGCTCGTAGGTGGCCAGGTCCGCGCAGTCGGCCTCGCGCAGCGAGATGTTCTTCATCTCGTTTTCCGGGATCTGGCACCGGGACAGGTCGCGGTCGATGCCGATGACCTGGCAGTCGATGCCCATCAGGTCGGCCATGTCGCGGAACCACATCAGCGAACCACCGCTGAACACGCCCAGTTCGACCACCGTGCGCGGCCGCAGTTCACACAGCAGGTCGTGGTAGGCGGCCTGCGTGTCCGGGTCCTTGAGCAGGCGCACCCCACGCCACTGGTACCGGGCGAAGTCGGGGTAACCGAGGTCGCGGGGTGCCTCGGCCCACCGGTCGAGCGGCCAGTCGCGCGGCCGGTCGGTCAGCTCCGGCGGTTGCCAGACCGGGTCCTCCCCCAGCCCGCGGAACAGGTTCAGATCCAGGAAACCCTCTCGGGTGTGGTCGCTCATTCCGTGCTCCTCAGGTCTGCCCGTTCTTCACGATCAGCGAGTGCAGACCGTGGTTGAGGTAGTCGCCGTACTCGACCGCCGGGTGCCGGACGGCGTCCGGCTCGCCGTCGGGGTGGAACGGCTCGATCAGGGTGTGCTGCCCGGCGTGGAAGAAGAACGGCAGCGAAAGGCGTTCCGCGTTGACGAACTTCACCCGGTGCAGCGGGGCCGGGAAGTAGTCGTGGGTCAGGTGCGCCAGGTAGGTGCCGGCGTTGACCAGGAAGTTGTCCTCCGAGGTGGGCAGGTCCCGCCAGCCGTCGACGGTCTCCACCTGCAGGTTCTGCACCTGGGTCTGGTACAGCACGGTGATCATCGAGACGTCGAAGTGGTCCTCGAAGCTGAGCAGCGTGCCGTCCGGGCCGGTTTTCACCGGCGGGTAGTCCTCCAGGTACGGGTACCGGATCAGCGAAACCGAGGAGAGCGTGTCCTCCTCCTTCAGCTCCGGTTCGAAGAACAGCTCGTCCTTGCCCAGCGCGAGGGCGAAGCCGCGCATCATCACCTTGGACAGGCGGTGCATGGTCCAGTAGTACTGCTCGCAGAACGGGCGGAACCGCGGGTGCTTCTCCTCGTCCGGCCAGATGTTCACCTCGTGCATCGGCGTGCCGGCCTTGATCTCCGGGTGGTCCTCGGAGAACGACGGGTTCAGGTAGCAGAAGGACTGCACCGCCTTCTTGCCCGGGATGGCCATGTAGTAGCCGTTGCGCACGTGCGGGTTGCCCGGGTTGTACGCGTTGATCGCCAGGTCGTACTTCTCCTCGTCGGACATGGTGCGGTGGAACTCGTTCACCACGTCCTGGAGCAGTTGCACATCGACGCCGTGGTTGGCCGCGTAGAAGAAACCCGAGCCGCGGCAGGCCTTGTTGATCTCCTGGCCGACGCGCACCTTCTCCTCGGTGTCCTCCCCGAACAACGGCGACACGTCGATCGTCGGAACTTCCGCTGATGGCATCTTCATCGATTTCTCCTCAGGCTCGCCGAAATCCGCTCGCACATCGAACTCACCAGTTCCTCGTTCCGCACCCAGGAGTGGTGCGTCTCCCCGGCCAGCACCCGCACCTCGATCGCTTCGGCGGGCAGGAGCAGGTCGAGGTGGTTGAAGCGCGTCCCGTGGTAGTGGTCGAAGCACCGGCGCTGGTGCGGGCCGTGCACCACGTCGTTCGGCTCGCCCGCCTTGAACAGCACCAGGTTCCCGAGCTGCCCGGCCAGCCGGTCGAGGTCGCCGGGGTCCGGCTGGTAGTGGTAGTTGATCGGGTCGAGGATGTCCTCGACGCCGGGCAGCCCGATGTTCGCCGACGCCTGCCGCATCCCGAAGTACGGGTCGATCAGCAGCAGGTCGTCGATCCGCTCCCCGGCCAGCGCCAGCTGCCGCGAGATCTCCAGCGACAGCACGCCGCCGAAGCTCCAGCCGAGGAGGTGGTACGGGCCGGACGGCTGCAACCGCCGGATGTGCTCGACGTAGTAGCGGCCGAGTTCCTCGAACGAACCCATCGGCGTGTGCAGGTGGACGTTGTTGAACAGCACCAGCCGGTAGCCAGGCAGCCGCCGGGCGAGGTTGCTCAGGTAGCTCTCGGCACCACCTTCACCGGGCGGCAGCACGAACAGCGTCGGTTCGGCTTCTTCGTCGACCACGATGTACGGGTCGAACAGCTCGGTGGCCTCCCGCGCCGGTTCGTTGCGGGCCACGGTGGCGGTGTGCGCGACGAGCCGTTCCAGCCACACCTTGAGCTCACTGGTGAACAGCCGGGTGGCGGCTTCGCCGAGCAGGCTGTCCACCACCGCGACCAGCCTGCCGCCGGTGCAGCTCATCGTCACGTCGATGCTGGACCGGTTCGCCTGGCGGTTGCCGTCCGCGGTGTGGCTGCCGGACAACTCCGGGTCGACCCGCCACGCCCGGGAATCCCCGGAACCCTCGGTTCCGCCCAGCCTGCCGAGGTAGTTGAAGCTGACCGGCGGCAGCGGCGCGCGGCCACCGGACAGGGCGCCGTAGCCGATGCCGTGGTGCGGCACCCGCCGCCGGTTCGCCCGGGTGGCGAGGATGCTGCCACCCAGGTCACCGGGATCCACTTCGACGGTGAACGGGTGCATGGTGGTGAACCAGCCGACGGTGTCCCGCACGTCCGGGGCGCCGTCGAACAGTTCCCGGCCGTGCCCCTCGACGGTGATGTGGTTGGCTGGCTGCCGGGTGATCGACCGCAGCGCCAAGCCGGTCGCGGTCAGCAGCAGGTCGTTGACCTCGGTGTCGTACGCCCACGGGCTGTCCGAAAGCAGGGTCCGCGTGTCGGCCGCGGTGAGCGCGAACTCCTCGCGGCGGCGGGTGCTCCCGGTTTGTGCCAGCAGTTCGGCGGACTCCATGGCCCGGGTGGTTTCCGCCCAGTACTCGCGTTCGCCGTCGGCCGGGGGGTAGTCGCGCACGGCCTGCGCCCACTGCCGGTAGCTGGCGGTCTTCGCGCCCAGGTCCCCGCCGTTGTAGAGGATCTCCAGGTCCTGGGCGAGGATGTGCCAGCTGACCGTGTCGACCACGAGGTGGTGCACGGCGAACCACACGCGCGCCGAACCGTCGTCGAAGCCGTGCAGGTAGGCGGCGCAGGCGGTCGGGCCGCCGGCCAGGTCGAACCCGCTCTGCCAGTCGATCAGCCGCTGCCGGAAGTCCGGGTCGCGCACGTCGAGTTCGTGCAACTCGATCGTCGGGGCGCCGGGGACGTAGACCTGCACGCCGGGTTCGGGGAACCGCAGCCGGAAGGCGTCGTGGTGGTCGACCAGCCGGTCCAGCGCGGCCCGCAGCTTCCCGAGGTCCAGCAGCGGCGTCCGGATGGCGAAGTTGTGGTTCCAGCGGTGCCGGTCGGCCAGCGGTTTGGCGAAGAACCACTCCTGGATGGGCAGCAGCGGGCAGTCACCGGTCAGCCTGCCCTGCTCCGGCTCGGCCTCCCCGGTGCCGGCCGGGCCGGAGCGCACGTTCTCGGCGAACGACCGCACGGTCGGGTGGTCGAAGATGGACTTGACGCCGACCTTGCGCCCCAGCTCGCGCTGCACCTGGCCGGCCAGGTGCAGGGCACTGATGCTGTCCCCGCCGGAGCGGAAGAAGTCGTCGTCGATGCCGACCGAGCCGCCCGGCAGCTGCGCGCTCCACAGGTGGCACAGCCGCGCTTCGACGCGGTCGCGGGGCGCCGCGTAGGGCGCGCGCTTCGGTGAGAAGTCCGGGCTCGGCAGGGCGTCGGTGTCCAGCTTGCCGGTGATCGTCATCGGCAGCGGGCGGTCGAGCCGCACCAGCAGCGACGGCACCATGCTCGGCATCAGCCGCGCCCGCAGCGCCGCGAGGAGGTCACCCTCCTCGACGGCCGCACCGGGCTCCGGCAGGTAGTAACCGACGAGCCGCTTGCGCTCGGGGGCCTGGGGATCGGCACCGGCCACCACCGCGCACTGGCGCACGCCGGGGCAGGCCGCCAGCACCGCCTCGACCTCACCCGGCTCGATCCGCAGCCCGTTGATCTTCACCTGGGCGTCGTTGCGGCCCAGGTACTGCAGCTCGCCGTCCGGGCCGCGGCGCACCACGTCACCGGTGCGGTAGATCATCGGGAACCGGCCGGCTTCGGCGGGGAACGGATTGGGCAGGAACCGCTCGCGGGTCAGCTCGGGCCGGTGCAGGTAGCCCTCGGTGACGCAGTCGCCCGCCAGGTACAGCTCCCCGACCGCGCCCGTGGGCAGCAGCTTCATCCCGTCGCCGAGCACGTACAGGCGGGTGTTGCCGAGCGGGGTACCGAGCGTGTTCCGGTGCCGGTCACCGGGTTCGAAGCGGTGCACGGTGTTGTAGACGGTCGTTTCGGTGGTGCCGTAGGCGTTGAGGACCGGGCCGTCGAACTCGGCGCGGATCTTGTCGAAGTGCTGCGGCTGGAAGGCTTCACCGGCGACCAGCACGGTCCGCAGGTGCGCCAGCCGCGACAGGTCGAACCGCAGCACCTGCGTCGGGGTGCCGCTGACGTAGCTCAGCCCTTCGCGGTTGGCCAGCTCGTAGAACTCTTCGTCGTTGGCTGGCGGCACGACCAGCTTGTGCCCGGCCAGCACCGACAGCGCCAGCTGCTCCACGGAGAAGTCGAACACGTAGTTCGCCAGGAACAGCACGGCTTCCCGGGTTTCGCCCGGTGAGCCGAAGTAGCGCCCGCTCAGCTGCGCGCGGAAGCTGTCGACCGAACCGTGTGAGACGAGGACCGCCTTGGGCCTGCCGGTGGTGCCGGAGGTGTAGATCGCGTAGGCCAGTTCGGTGCTCGTCGTCTCGGTGACCGGGTTCTCGGCGGATTCACCGCTCAGGTCGAGCCGCTCGACGTCGAGCACCTTCGCCCCGGTCAGGGCGGGCAGCCGCGAGCTGTGCGCGGCCCCGGCGAGCACCAGTTCCGCCCCGGTGTCCGCCAGCATGAACGCGATCCGGTCGTCGGGGTAGCTGGGATCGATCGGCAGGTACGCCGCACCGGCCTTCCACACCGCGAGGATCGCGACGACGGTCAGCTCGCTCTTGTCCAGCACGAGTCCGACCAGCTCGTCCGGCCGCGGCTCGGCGACCGCACGCAGGTGGTGCGCGAGCCGGTTGGCCCGCTCGTTCAGCTCGCGGTAGCTCAGCCGCACGTCGCCGTGGACCACGGCGATCTCGTCCGGCCAGGTCGCCGCCACCTCCTCGAACACCGCGTGCAGCGTCCGGGTCCGGGTGGCTGGCTCGGCCGGTGAGCTCAGCAGGGCCGCCTGCCCCGGCTCGTCGAGCGCGCTGAGCTGCGCGATCGGGGTCTCGTCGGCGGCGTGCCGGACGAACTCGGCCAGCACGTGCCGGTAGGTGGCGATGAACCCGCTCGCGGTGGTGTCTTCGAACAGCGAGGCGGCGTAGGTCAGGTTCCCCGTCAGGCCGGTGGCGGTTTCGGTGAGCGTCGCCGACAGGTCGAACTTCGTGGTGGTCCAGCCGCCGCTGTCCGGCTGGTACGTGGTCAGCGCGCTGGAGTGGTCGGAGACGTTCTGCAGGGTGAAGTTGTGCTGCAGGATCGGGTGGCGGCTCGGGTCCTTCTCCACCTCGAGTTCCTTGACCAGCTGCTCGAACGGCAGTTCGCCGTGCACCTGCGCGGCCACCACGACCTCACCGACCGAGCGCACGAACGCGGGCACGGTCGCCGCCGGATCAATGCGGACGCGCAGCGCCAGCAGGTTCGCGAAGAAGCCGATGGTCCGGTCGAACTCGGGACGGCCGCGGTTGGCCGACGGCGTGCCGACCACCAGGTCGTGCTGCCCGGTGTACCGGCTGAGCAGCACCGCCCACGCACCGAGCAGCACGCTGTACAGGCTCACCCTGGCCGTCCTGGCCAGTTCGCGCAGCGCCTCGGTGGTGCGCTCGTCCAGCTCGAACTCCAGCTCGCGGCCGCGGTAGTCGAACCGCGGCGGGCGCGGGTGGTCGGCGGGCAGGCCGACGGTCTCGAACCCGCCGAGGGCACCGGTCCAGAAGCCGGTCAGCGCGGACAGGCGCTTGCCGGTCAGGTACTGCCGCTGCCACCCGGCGAACTCGCCGTAGGTGCCGCGGACCGGGGGCAGCTCCGCCCCCGCCAGCAGGGCCGCCAGTTCCCAGCGGAAGACGTCCCACGACCAGCCGTCGAAGCAGGTGTGGTGCACCACGACGCTCAGGTACACCTCGTCGCCGAGTTCGACCAGCTCCGCCCGGATGGGCAGTTCCTCGTGCAGCCGGAACACGTGCCCGGCGCGCTCGGTCAGCACCTCGTCCAGCTCGGCTCGGCTGTCCACCGTGGTCAACGGAACGCCGAGCTGGGCGTCCGGGACCGGGTACTGCCGCCGCACGCCGTGGTCGTCGGTCCGGAGCAGCGTGCGCAACGCGGCGTGGCGGCGGACGAGCACGTTCAGCGCACCGGGCAGCGCGTCCGCGGCACCGGCGGGGAACCGCAGCACGAACGGGATGTTGTAGGCCGCGGTACCGCCCTCGAAGTCGTCGATGAACAGCAGCCGCTCCTGCGCCAGCGAGACCGGCGGGTGCTCGGCCGCGGTGGGCGGCGGGGCCCAGGCCGTCTGCTCGGCCGCGGTGGCCTGGAGGTGCGCGGCCTGCGCGGCCAGCGTGGTGTGCTGCAGCACGGTCGCGACCCCGAGCCCCTGGCCGAAGCCGGTGGTGATCGCCTGGGCCAGCGCCATCGCGCGGATGCTGTCGCCGCCGAGCGCGAAGAAGTCGTCGTGCACGCCGATGCGGTCCGGGGCGATTTCCAGCACCTGCGACCAGATGCCGCACAGCTTCAGCTCGAACTCGCTGACCGGCGCGACGTACTCGGCGCCCTCGCCGGCCCCGAAGTCGGTTTCCGGCAGGCGGCGGGCGTCCAGCTTGCCGCTCGGCGTGACCGGGATGTCGGTGATCCGCAGCACCCGCGCCGGCACCACGGATTCCGGTAGCTTCCGGCGCATCCACGACTTCAGGTCCTGCTCGTCGAACTCCTGCTCACCGACGTAGAACCCGACCAGGTACTTCTGCCCCACCGCGTGCTCGCGGGCCACCACCAGCGAGCGCACCACCCCCGGGTAGGACGACAGCGCCGCCTCCACCTCGCCGAGCTCCACGCGCTGACCACGGATCTTGACCTGGAGGTCGGTGCGGCCCAGGTACTCCACCTCGCCGTTGGGCAGCCAGCGCACCAGGTCGCCGGTTTTGTAGATGCGGCCGTTCTCGCCGCGCTCCCGCTCCTCCGGTGACTGGAACGGGTTGTCCAGGAACCGGTCGGCGGTCAGCTCCTCGCGGTTGAGGTACCCGCGGGTCACGCCGATGCCGCCGATGTACAGCTCACCGATGCCGCCGACCGGCACCTGCTTCATCGCCTCGTTCAGCACGTAGCACTTGGTGTTGGCGACCGGGAAGCCGATGCTCTTGTTCACCCGGTGCTCGTCGGGCCGGTAGGGCCGCTTGTGGCTGGTGATCGAGATCTCGGTCGGGCCGTAGCCGTTGATGATCAGCCCGGGGAAGGTGTCGCGGATCTTGCGGAACACCGGCTCGGTGAAGTCCTCGCCGATGGCGTCGATCCGGGTCAGCGAGGTCGCCGACGAGTAGTCGTAGAGCGACAGCACCGACGGCGTGCCGGACAGGTAGGTGACCTGCTCGTCGTTCAGGTACCGGCACAGGCGTTCCGGGTCGGTGCGCATGCTGTCGTCGAGCACCACCAGCTTCTGCCCGTTGAGCAGCGCGTCGGTCATCTGCTCGACGAAGTGGTCGAAGATGTAGTTGGAGAACGACAGCAGCGCTTCGTCGCGGTTCTCCTTGCCCAGGCCGAACAACTTCGCCAGTGACACCTGGAGGTTGACCACCCCGCGGTGTTCGACCAGCACCGCCTTCGGCTGGCCCGTGGTGCCGGAGGTGTAGATCGCGTAGGCCAGGTCGGTGCCGGCGGTCCGCGTGACCGGGTTGGTGGCGGGCTGGTCGCCGAGGTGCAGCAGCTCGATCTCCAGCACGTGCCGGGTTTCCGCGTCCGGCAGGGAACGCAGCCGTTCGCTGTGGACCTCGTTGGTCACCACCAGGCGGGCCCGGGTGTCCGCCAGCATGAACGCGATGCGGTCGTCCGGGTAGCCGGTGTCGATCGGCACGTAGGCGGCGCCGGTCTTCCAGGCCGCGATGATCGCGGTGATCATCAGCTCGCTCTTGTCCAGCGCCAGCGCGATGAGGTCGTCCGGGCGCAGGTCGGCCACCGAGCGCAGGTAGTGGGCCAGCCGGTTGGCCCGTTCGTTCAGTTCGCGGTAGGTCAGCCGGGTTTCCCGGTACACCACCGCGATTTCGTCCGGCCAGCGGGCCGCCATTTCCTCGAACACCGCGTGCAGCGTTTTCTCCGCGGGGAATTCCTCGGCGGTTTCGTTCCACGCCTCGAACCGGGCCAGCATCGACGGCGAGACCAGGTCCAGTTCCCGCACCGGCCGCGAAAGGTCGCCTGCCACCTGCTGGAACAGCGTCCGGGTGACCTCGAGCAGCGTGTCGATGGTCTCCTCGTCGAACAGTTCACCCGCGTACCAGAGGGTGACGGTCAGTTCTTCGCCTTCTTCCCGCGCCACCACGGCGATCGGGTAGTCGACCTTGTCGGCGTCGTAGGCCATTTCGAAGCGCAGCAGCTCCTGGTGCTCGCGCTCTTCGGCCTCGTCCAGCAACCGCGGGTAGTTCTCCAGCACCAGCAGCGTGTCGAACAGGCGCCGCTTGAGCTCCCCGCTCTGCAGCCTGCCCAGTTCCACGGTGCTCTTGCTGTTCATCGTGTTCACCGCGGCCTGGATGTCGCGGACCGCCTCGGCCACGCTGCGGTCCGCCTGCGTGTCGTGGTCGACGACCAGCGGCAGCGTGTTGATGAACAGCCCGGCCGAGTGCTCGATGCCGTCCACCGGCAGGTTGCGGCCGGAGACGATGGTGCCGACCACCGTGGTGTTCCCGCCGCCGATCGCGTGCAGCACCTTGTGCCAGGCGAACTGCAGCACCGAGTGCAGGGTCACCTCGTCGGCGGCGCAGGCCGCCTTGAGCGCTTCGGTCAGCTCCGCGCCGAGGCGCAGCTTGCGCGTGCGGTGCTGCCGGACGTGGTCGTAGTCGCCGAGCGAGACCCGGTACCGGCTGGCTTCGTTGAGCAGCCCGGCGAAGTCCCCGCGCTCGTCGATCCGGCCGAGCTGCTCGACCCAGTAGGCGGCGTGGTCGTTGCGGTGCTCCTCCCAGTACCGCTGCGCGGCCACGTACGCGGTGTCCACTTCGGACTCCACCGGTGCGCCCCGGAGCAGCGCGAGGTAACCGCGGTGCACCTCGTCGTGCAGCACCGGCAGGCTCCAGCCGTCCAGGATGATGTGGTGGCAGCTGAACAGCAGCGAGTACAGGTCCTCGCGCTGCTTGATCAGGTAGACGCGGAACAGGCGGCCGCCGGCCAGTGCGTAGGGCTCGGTGCGGTCGCGTTCCTGCAACTCGCGGATCTGCGCTTCCGCGTCGGCCGACGCGCTCAGGTCGACAAAGCGCCAGTCGACCGGCTTGTCGTCGTTGTCGACGACCTGGACCGGCTCGTCCGCCCATTCGAACCGCAGCCGCAGCGCCGGGTACTTCTGCCTGGCCAGCTGCCAGGCGTCCTTCATCAGCTCCGGGCGGATCGGCGCGTGGTAGTGGTACACCGACTGCACCACGTACGCGTCGTCGCCACCGGCGGTCTTCAGGTGGTGGTAGAGCAGGCCCTGCTGCAACCCGTTCGCCGCCATGCGGACCGGGTCGCCGCCGGTGGTCACGTCGTCGGCCACGACCGCCGGTTCGGCGCCGTGCTCCTGCTGCTCCAGGTGGGTGGCCAGGGCGCTGAGCGTGCGGAGCGCGAAGACGTCCTCGACGGCGAGGGGCAGGCCGAGGCGCTGCCGGACCCTGGCGATCAGCAGGATGCAGGAGATGCTCTGGCCGCCGAGCCGGAAGAAGTCGTCGTGCGCGCCGATCCGGGACGCCGGCACCACGAGCACGTCGCTCCAGATCTCCCGCAGCTGCCCGGTGACACCGTCGCCGGTGGGTGAATCCGCTTCGGTGTCGCCGACGCTGACCTCGGGCAGCGCCCGCCAGTCGACCTTGCCGTTGACGTTGACCGGGATGCTCGTCAGCCGCACCATCCTGGCCGGCACCATGATCCGGATCAGCCGCTGTTCGAGGAAGCCGATCAGCTCGGCTTCGCTCACCTCGGCGCCGTCTTCGACCAGGTAGTACCCGACGAGGTGCCGGTCGCCGGTGGCGGTCTCCTTGGCCACCACCACGCACTTGCGCACCCCGGGGAACTCCGTGGCCTGCGCCTCGATCTCACCGGGTTCGACGCGCACGCCGTTCAGCTTGAGCTGGAAGTCGCCGCGCCCCATGAACTCGACTTCGCCGTTGAGCAGCACCCGCGCGAGGTCACCGGTCCGGTAGAGCCTGCCGTTGCGGCCCCGGGCCCGCTCCTCCTCGGTCTGGAACGGGTTGGCGGTGAAGCGCTCGGCGGTCAGGTCGTCCCGGTTGAGGTAACCGGGTGCCACCCCGCAGCCCCCGATGTACAGCTCGCCGATCGCGCCGATCGGCAGCTGCTTGAGGCCCTGGCTGAGCACGTACCACTTGACGTTGCGCAGCGGCCTGCCGATGCTGCGGTCCCGGCGCTCGGTGACCCCCGGCGCGAACTCCTTGATCGCGGTGACGAAGGCGGCCTCGGTGAAGGCGTACTCGTTGACCACGTGCCCGGTGAACTTCTCGCGCAGCTGCCGCAGCCCGGCCGCGGTCAGCTCCTCGCCGACCAGCAGCAGCTTCCGCAGGCTCGGGCACCGGCGCAGGTCGAAGTGCTGGAGCACCGAGCCGGTGGCGTTGAGGTAGGTCACGCCGTACCGCTCGAGGTAGGCGGGGAAGCGGTCGGGGTCGAGCCGGACGTCGTCGGGCACGATCACCAGCGTCTGCTCGTTGAGCAGCGCGATCAGGGTCTGGCGCAGGTGCGGCTCGAACACGTACGAGGCGAACAGCGCCACGCGCTCGGTGCCCGGCCGCCGCATGTCGTAGCGCTCGGAGAGGTCGGTGATGCTGTTGACCACGCTGTGGTGGTACTTCGGCACGCCCTTGGGCACACCGGTGGTGCCCGAGGTGTAGGTGACGTACGCGCGGTCGTGGCTGCTGAGCGGCAGGCCGGGGTTCTCCCGCGCCGAGTCGTCGTGGGGCGCCGCCAGCACCGTTTCGACCTCGATGACGTGCACGTCGGCGCCGAGGACCTCACGCAGGCGAGCAGCGTGCCGCCGGTTGGTCACGATGGCGGACAGGCCGGTGCCACCGGCGATGAAGCGGATGCGGTCGGCCGGGTAGGCGGGGTCGATCGGCACGTAGGCGGCACCGGACTTCCAGATGCCGAAGGTGGCGACCACCCCCAGTTCGCTCTTGTCCAGGTACAGCCCGACCAGCGCCCCCGGCCGGACGCGGACCGGCGCGCCGAGCAGCCGGTGCGCGAACTGGTTGGCGCGCTCGTTGAGCTCGCGGTAGCTCAGCCGGACCTCACCGCACACCACGGCTTCCCGCTCCGGCGCCCGCTCCGCCACCGCCTCGAACAACTCGTTGAGCCGGTGCTCCTCGTCGAACTCGCCGTCGGTGCCGTTCCACTGGTGCAGCTGGAGTTCCTGCTCCGCCGAGACCAGGTCGAGGTCGGCGACGAGCTGCTCGGGGCGGCCGGCGAACTGGCCGAGCACCTCGCGGGTCACGTCGAGCACCCCGGCGATGATCTTGTCCTCGAAGAACTCCCCGGCGTAGGCGAGCGTCCAGTGCAGGCAGCCGGCCGCCGCGTCGTCGCGCACGACCGCCACCAGCGGCGACGGCGGCAGGTCGGTGAGCGCGGGCCGCTGGTCGGTGCGCAGCAGCAGGGCGTCGAAGAGGCCGCGTTGCAGCACCTCCGCCGGGTCGAGGTAGGACTCGCGCCGCCGCACCGCCCCGCCGAGCTGCTCGACCGCTTCGGCGCAGGTCAGCGCGGCCTGGTCGAGGTGGTCGACGACCACCGGGAGCACGCGCCCCCCGTCCAGGTAGGCGACCACGGTCTGGTGGCCGTGGCCGTAGGCGTGCAGCACGCTGTGCAGGGTGGCCAGCGCGTGGGTGCCGAGGTGCTCGCCGTCGCCGAGGGCCGCCTTGAGCGCGGTGTAGTCACCACCGGTGATCAGCAGTTCCTGCTCGCGGGTGGCCCGCACGGCCGGGTCGTCGTCGCGGACCGCGACCCGGTGCCGCCACTGGTCGGTGAGCAGCATCTCCAGGTCGCAGCGCTGGCTCAGCGCACCGATGCGGTCGCACCAGTCCGCGGCGGACTTCAGGTGTCGTGCAGAGGTCATCGGGGGACTTCCTTCACGGCGGGGAGGAGGCGGGAGAGGTCGATCGGGTCAGCGGGCGAGGCTGCGCGCCAGCGCTTCGAGCCCCTGGTCGAGTTCGCTCTCGGTGATGGTCAGCGCCGGCCGGAACCGCAGGCCGCGGGTGCCGCACGGCAGCGCCAGCACCCGGTGCTCGCGGTACATCCGCGCCAGCACCTCGTCGCGGCGGGCCGCGTCCGGCAGGTCGACCGCGCACATCAGCCCCCGGCCGCGGGCGTTGGTCACCCCGGCGTGGCGCTCGGCCAGCGCCTCCAGCCCGTCACGCAGGTACTTCCCGCGCTGCACCACCGAATCCAGCAGCCGCGTGCGCTCGATCGTCTCCAGCACGCGGGTGGCGCGCACCATGTCGGCCAGGTTCCCGCCCCAGGTCGAGCTGATCCGGGAGGACACCGCGAACACGTTGGCCGGGACCTCGCCGATCCGGCCGCCGCCCATCACCCCGCACACCTGCGTCTTCTTGCCGAAGGCCACCAGGTCCGGGCGCAGCCCGAGCTGCTGGTAGGCCCAGGGGGTGCCGGTGATGCCGCCGCCGCTCTGCACCTCGTCGAGCACGAACAACGCGTCGTTGCGGTGGCAGAGTTCCTGCATCGACTGGAGGAATTCGGCGCTGAAGTGGTTGTCGCCGCCTTCGCCCTGGATGGGTTCGGCGAGGAAGCAGGCGATCCTGCCGTCCGCGGCTCCGAACGCCGCCTCGGCCGCCGCGAGGGCCCGCCGCTCGGCCAGCCGGTTCGCCTCGGTGTGCTCGGCCAGCGGGTGTTCGAGCGCGGGGGCGGGGATGCGCGGCCAGTCGAACTTGGGGAAGCGCGCGGTCTTGGCCGGATCGGTGTTGGTCAGCGACATGGTGTACCCGCTGCGGCCGTGGAAGGCGCGTTCGAGGTGCAGCACCGCCAGCCGGTTGACCTCGTGCTCGCCGAGGCCGAGCCGCTGCGCCTTCCAGTCGAACGCGGCCTTGAGCGCGTTCTCCACCGCCAGCGCCCCGCCGTCGACGAAGAACAGGTGCGGCAGCAGCGGGTCGCCGAGCACGCGGGCGAAGGTGGTGACGAACCTGGCGTAGGGCAGGGTGTAGACGTCGGGGTTCGACGGCTTGTTGACCGCCGCCGCGGCGAGTTCGCCGGTGAACGCGGCGTCGTCCACCATGCAGGACGGGTTGATGCCGAGCGGCGCGGAGGCGAAGAATGAGAACAGGTCGAGGTAACGGGTCCCGGTGACGGCGTCGACCAGCCAGGAACCCGAACTCGCGTCGAGGTCGAGCACCAGGTCGTAACCGTCGGCGAGCACGTGCCTGGCGAGCGCCTGGCGCACTTCCCCGGCTCGGACCGGCACGCGCGCGGGCGGCATCTCGAGATCCATGACTGTCCCCCAGCGTCTGCTTGTGGTGGAAGGGCCGTCCGGGGTCGGTGAAACCCGCTTCGGCAATTGCTTGATTGCTGCCGGGTGAACCGCCGGAAAATGATCGGCGCACACCAACGCATGACGGTCAGCTCGTCACATGATCCGAGGCTAACAGCGCGAGCCGGACCGTGAACCGCCATTGGGGTGACATCCGGCGACGGGGCGTCACAACCATGATCACCATGCGATGGAGCGCGCGAATCGGCTGTACACAAGGGTTTTTGCTCGTCGCGGCGGACGGCGCGGCCGAGTCGCGGGGCCGGTCGGGTGGTTTTTCTTTGCCAAGGCGCGCCGGCGGCTGGTAGCCTTTCCACACCGGCTGCGGGCTCCGCCTGGCAGTCCGCCGTGACCGCACGGCCCCTCGGGAATTGCTCCACCCACACCCGGCCACCGCGCTTTTCTCCGCTTTACTCGAATGCGCGGTTACCTTTTTAGCCATTTCGCCGATACGCATCTGGGGAGACCTGCGCATGCCCGCGACAGCCTGGGCGGACGCCCGTGACCAGCTGTCCGCCGCGCCGGGGGTGATCGACCTCAACGCCGGTTCCTGCGGCCCGCTCCCCCGGCCGGTGTTCGACCACGTCACCGGACTGCGCACGCGGCTGGCCGCCGCGCCCATGGATTTCCTCTCCCGGCAGTTGCCGCCGCTGCTGTGGACGGCGCGCGAACGCCTGGCCGCCCACCTCGGCGCGACCCCGCACCGGCTGGCCTTCACCACCAACGTCACCGGTGCGGTCAACCTGGTCGCCTCGTCGGTCCCGCTGGCCCCCGGCGGGGAAATCCTGCTCACCGACCAGGAGTACGCGCCCATGCGGTGGTGCTGGGAGCGGGCGGCCCGGCGGCGGGGCCTGGTGGTCCGGACCTTTCGGCTACCGGCTCAACCAGCCGGGCCCGAGGAGGTGGTCGACGCGGCGGTGGCCGCGATGGGCCCGCGCACCCGGCTGTTCTTCTTCAGCCACGTCGTCTCCGCCACCGGCCTCGTGCTGCCCGCCGCGCGGTTGTCCGAAGAGGCCCGCCGCCGCGGCGTGCTGACCGTGGTCGACGGCGCGCAGGCCCCCGGGTTCACCGGATTGGCCCTGGACGCGCTGCCGTGCGACTACTACGCGGGCAGCGGGCACAAGTGGCTGCTCGCCCCGACCGGCGTCGGCTTCCTGCACTTCGGCGCGGACCAGGCAGGCGTGCTGCAGCCCACCCAGGTCAGCTGGGGCCACCGGCCCGGCAGCGGGCGCGCACCCGACGAGCGCAACCAGTTCGGCAGCACCGACCGGCTGCGCGACCTCGAGTGCGAGGGCACGCGCGACCTGTGCCCCTGGCTCGCGGTGCCCTCGGCGATCGACTTCCAGGCCGGTTTCGGCCACGAGCGCATCCGGGCCAGGCAACGGGAACTGGCGGCCTTCACCCGCGAGCGGCTCAGCGGCTGGCTCGGCCTGGAGCCGGTGACCCCGGAGCACCCCGGGCTGTCCGGGGCGATCACCGCCTTCCGGTTGCCGCCGGGCACCGGTCCCGAGCTGCGCGGGCGGCTGTGGGAGCGCTTCCGGATCGAAGTGGCCGTGCTCGACCGGCCGGACCACGCGCTGCTGCGGGTGTCCACGCACTTCTACAACACCGAAACCGAAGTCGAGCGCCTGGCCGAGGCGCTGAAGGAGCTGAGCAGATGACCGACGCGACCGTGCCCACCTTCGACCTGACCGAGCTGCGGGCCGGGTTGCACGCCGAACAGTTCCGGCGCTGCCTGAGCGAGAAGGGCGTGTTCTACCTCAAGGGCACCGGGCTCACCGAAGCGGACCACGCCTCGGCCCGCGAGGTGGCGGTGGACTTCTTCGAGCACGGCACGGAAGCGGAGAAGAAGGCGGTGATGACGCCGATCCCGACCATCCGCCGGGGTTACGCCGGGCTGGAGTCCGAGAGCACCGCGCAGATCACCAACACCGGCAAGTACACCGACTACTCGATGTCGTACTCGATGGGCACGGCGGACAACCTGTTCCCGACCCCGGAGTTCGCCCAGGCGTGGGAGGAGTACTTCGCCCGGGTGTACCGCGCCTCGCAGGAGGTCGCGCGGCAGGTGCTGACCACGGCGGGCGCGGACCCCGACGGCGGTATGGACCACTTCCTCGACTGCGAACCGCTGCTGCGCCTGCGGTACTTCCCCGAGGTGCCCGAGGACCGCGTCGCCGAGGAGCAGCCGCTGCGGATGGCGCCGCACTACGACCTGTCCATCGTCACCCTGATCCACCAGACCCCGTGCGCCAACGGTTTCGTCAGCCTCCAGGTCGAGGTGGACGGATCCTATGTGGACATCCCGGCGCAGCCGGACGCGGTGCTGGTGTTCTGCGGGGCGGTGGCCACGCTGGTGGCCGACGGCCGGATCAGGGCGCCGAAGCACCACGTCGCCGCGCCCGGCGCGGACCAGCGGGTGGGCAGCAGCCGCACCTCCAGCGTGTTCTTCCTGCGCCCCCGCGGTGACTTCAGCTTCAGCGTGCCGCGGGCCAGGGAGTGCGGGTTCGACGTCAGCATTCCCGCCGAGACGGCCACCTTCGACGACTGGATCGGCGGGAACTACATCAACATCCGGAAGACCGCCGCCGCGCGGTGACCACGGTCCGGGGCGGAGGCGGGGCCGGCACGGCCACGACCGCGCTGACGCTGGCGTGCATCGCGCACTTCCTGGTGGTCTTCGACACCTCGGTGATCACCGTGGCGCTGCCGTCGGTGCGGGCGGAGCTGGGTTTCGACCCGGCGGCGCTGCAGTGGGTGGTCAACGGCTACACGCTGGCCTTCGCCGGCCTGCTCCTCTTCGGCGGCAGGCTCGCCGACGTCCACGGCCACCGGCGGGTGTTCCTCGGCGGGCTGGCCGTGTTCACCGCGGCCAGCCTGGCCGGCGGGCTGGCCACCACCCCGGCGGTGCTGATCGCGGCCAGGGCCGGGCAGGGCGCGGGCGCCGCGGTGCTCGCGCCGCTGGCCGTCACGCTGCTGACCACCTCGTTCCCCGAGGGGGCGCCGCGCACGCGGGCGCTGACCATCTCCACCGCGGTGGCCCTGGTCGGCGGGGCGTCGGGCAACCTGCTCGGCGGGGTGCTGACCGAGTTCCTGTCGTGGCGGTCGGTGCTGCTGGTCAACGTGCCGATCGGCCTGCCGGTGCTGTGGTTCGCCGCGCGGGTGCTCGCCCGGCCGGCGGACACGCCGTGGGCCCGCGTCCGGCTCGACCTGCCGGGCGCGGTGCTGGCCACGGCCGGGCTGACCCTGCTCACGCTCGGGGTGTCGCACACGCACGACCACGACTGGGGTGCGCCCGCGGTGGTGCTGCCGCTGGCGGGCGGGGCGCTCGCGCTGCTGGTCTTCGTGGTGGTGGAGGCCAGGTTCGCCGCGTCACCGCTGATCCCGCCGCGGTTGTTCGGCCTGCCCGGCATCAGCTGGGGCAACCTGGCCATGCTGCTGGCCGGGGCGAGCCAGGTGCCGGTGTGGTTCTTCCTCACCCTGACCATGCAGCACGTGCTGGGCTACAGCGCCGCGGTCACCGGCCTCGCCTTCGTGCCGCACGCGGTGGTGATGCTGGTGGTCGGGCTGCGGCTGGTGCCGTGGCTGATGCGGCGGGTGCAGGCCAGGGTGCTCATCGCGGCCGGGGCGCTGATCGGCGCGCTCGGCTTCTGGTGGCAGAGCCGGATCACCCCGGACAGCGACTACCTCGGCGGCATCCTCGGGCCCGCCGTGCTGACCTCGATCGGCGGCGGGCTGGTGGGCACCCCGCTGGCGCGCACGGTCACCTCCGGGGTCGGCCCGTCCGACGCCGGTGCGGCCTCCGGGCTGATGAACACCACCCGGCAGTTCGGCGGCGCGTTCGGGCTGGCCGTGCTGCTGACGGTGACCGCGAGCGGCACCTCCGGCAGCCCGGCCGAACTGGCCGGGCACTACGGCGGCGCGTTCCTCGGCATCGCCCTGTTCATGGTCGCGATCGCGGTGCTCACCCCGGTGCTGCCCGCGATGCGCGACACCCACCGGTGATCCGGGCCGGACGCACCGGGGGTGGACCACCGCTGGGACCCGGCCGGTCTATCCTCGTCCGGTGACGAGGTGGGGACGTGGCCGCGCGCCGCTGGTGGTCACCGTGACGGCGCTGACGGCCGCGGTGGGGGTGGCGGTGTCCGGCGCCACCGCTCCCGGCGGCGGGGTGGACTTCCTGCAGTCGGGGCACTGGGTGTTCAACTCGGTGCTGCAGGCGGTGTTCCACCTCGACGGCGCCACCGGCACCGTGGACGCGCAGGCGTCGCTGCCCGGTGGTGAGCCGGGCAGCCAGGTGGTCCAGGGCGAAACCGGCGGGTACGTGGTCGGCGGCAACCGGATCATCGAGTTCGGCAAGTCCGATCTCGAGGTGGAGCGGTCGATCGCCGCGCCGTCACCCGAGCGGCCGGTGGCCTTCGAGGTGGCGGGCGGGCCGTACCTGGTCTACCGGCAGGCCGGGCGGATCGTGCGCCTCGGCGACGTGCTGACCACCGTGCCCGCCGGTGGTCGACTGGCTGAGCCGGTGGCCACCCCCGCGGGCTCGGTGTGGGTGCACCGCCCGGACAACGGGTCGCTGTGCGAACTGGCCCGCGACGCGAACCGGCTGACCTGCCCGGCCGGTGTGCCCGGCGGGCACACCGGCGGGCTGACCGTGCTGGGCGAGCGGCCGGTGTTCGTCGACACCACCACCGACACCGTGCACCCGCTGAGCGGGGACGGCCTCGGCGAGGGCACCGCGCTGGGCATCGACGCGCCGCCGGACGCCCGGTTCACCGCCACCGACGTGGCGGGCAGGCTCGCCGTGCTCGACCCGCCGGCGCAGCGGGTGCACCTGGTGGACCCGAGCCCCGCGAAGGCGGCGCCGGTCTCGGTGGACCTGCCCGCCGGTGGGGACTACGCCGGATTCGCCTCCGCCGGGGAGGCGGTGGTGCTGCTCGACCGCGCCAAGAACGCCGTGCTCACCTACGACGCGCAGGGCAGGCCGAAGAAGACCGTGCCGGTGCCGCCCGGTGAGCCGCATCTGGCCCGGGGCGAGGATTCCCGGGTCTACGTGGACAGCCACGACGGCGGGCACGTGCTCGTGGTGGGTGGCGACGGCGAGGTGCGCCCGGTGCCGGTGGGGCCCCGTCCGGAGGAGCCGGAGCAGCCGGAACCGCCGCGGCAGCCCGCGCCCCCGCCCGCTCGTTCGCAGCCACCCGCGAAAACCGAGCCGCGGCAACCGGATCCGCCACCGGCGCAGCCCGCCAGTCCGCCGGGCGCGCCGCCGGGGGTGCGGGGTACCGCCGGGACCGCGGCGATCACGGTGGACTGGGGTGCGGCCGCACCCAACGGCAGCCCGATCACCGGCTACCACGTCTCGTGGACCTCGAGCGCGGGCAGCGGCTCGAAGTCCGTCGGCGGTGCTGCCCGCTCGACCACGCTCGGCGGTTTGTCCAGTGGGGCCACCTACGTGATCACCGTGACCGCCGAGAACGCGGTGGGGCGCGGACCGGGGGCCCGGTCCGCCGGGGTGCGGCCGATCGCGCCGGAACGGTCGATCACCCTGTCGCGGGGCGCTCCGGTGACGAACATCGACGATTGCTCGATTCCGGAATGCGCCTACATGCACATCGAGGCGGAGGGTTTCACGCCGGGGCAGTCGTACCGGTTCACATCGCACGCCACCGCCACTTCGTACCGCAGCCCGGGTTCCACGCAGACCGCGAAGGCCGACGGCACGATCAGCTTCGAGGCGTTCCCCTTCGACCAGATCGACGAAACCGTGTGGGTCACCGCCGACGGTGTGGAGTCGAACCGGATCCGGTGGGCCAAGAGCTGAGGAAGTCCTCGACCTGCTCGGTGAAATCGGCCGCGTCGTTGGCGCGGGGGAACGGTTCCTCCGGTACGCCGACGCCGAGGAAGTCACAAAGCGGGGCCCAGCCCTCGGAGACCCGGTACACCAGCAACCGGTCCGGGGGCGCTTCGGTGCGAACCTCCTCGTTGTGCCGGTTGAACCAGTCCTTCTGGTTGTCCGGGCCGAAACCGCGCTCGGCCATCGCCGCGATCAGGTCCTCGGTTCCCGGTCCGAGCTTGGCGGCCAGTTCGGCCATGGCCGGCGCGAAGATCGTCGCGGCGGCGCTGCGGTACCAGCTCTCCGGATCACGAACGCTGAGCAGGATCCGGGCGCGGGGGAAGAGCTCGGCGATCTCCCGCCACAGCAGGCAACCCGGGAAGTCCACAATAGACGCATACCCGCGGACGGCGGCACGCAAGGCTTCGCGATCACCGCGCAACGCGCGCGCCCACCGCTCGGTGGCCTCGGGCTCGCCGAGCACGTCCTTCATGTGGTGACACGGCCCGAAGCCGAGCGCGGGAAGGGCGCGGCAGAGGGACACGGTGCCGGTCCGGCCGGCACCCGCACCGATCACCTTCACGACTTCCTCCTCCGTTCGCCACCCGCAGCAACGCGGGCGGGCAGCGGCCCGCGACGCTGCCCGGCCAGGCCCGGCTCCGGATCGAGGCGCTCGACCGCCGGAGTCACCCCGCGACCGCCCACCTTCGTCCAGTCCTGCGCAACGCCCCGCCGAGCCAACCCCAGCTTTCCCCATCCCCCAGCCCGCGCGAGGTGACCCGGCTCGCCGAGCGCTCCCCCGCCCAGTCCTGAGCGAGGCCCGCCGAGCTAACCCAGCTTGCCGAGCGTTTCCTCGTCCCTCGCGACCATCGCGTTTTCCCCGTCGATCACGATCGGGCGTTGGATCAGCACCGGGTTCTCCGCGAGCAGCTGGATCCAGCGGGACCGGTTCGCCGCGTCCCGGGGCAGGGTGGCCAGGCCGAGCTCCTTGGCGACCGGTTCCTTCGTCCGGGTGATGTCCCACGGTTCCCGCCCGAGCTTGCCCAGCACCTCGGTCAGCTCGGCCACCGTGGGCGGGGTGTCGAGGTAACGCCGCTCGGTGTACTCGGTGCCCGAATCGTCCAGTGCCTTCTTCGCCGCCCGCGACTTGGTGCACCGCGGGTTGTGCCAGATCTCCATGCCGCCATTGTGCCCGGCGGGGTTTGGCCGGACCCGGCAGTGGTAGCCGGTGGGCCATGTCCGGCTTTGACGCCCCGTCGATGGGCGTGGCGGAGGAGTTCCTGCTCTACGACGCCACCGGTCACCTCGCCCCGGGTGCGGACGAGGTGGCCCGGGCCGCCGGTGTGGTCGGCCTGCGGGCCCAGCGGGTGGCGAGCCACGGCCGGCTCTCGCTCACCTCGCCGCTCTGCGGCCACGCCCGCGACCTGCGGCGGCACGTGCTGGCCGCGCGGACCACCACCGCGGCCGTGGCCCGGTCGGCCGATGCCCGCCTGGTCGCGGCCGGTGCCCAGCCCGCAGGCGAACTGGCCGAGCCGCTGGTCTGCGGGTGCTGCGTCCGCGTCATCGTGCCCGACCGCGAGAGCGGCGTGCAGGTGCTCAACCACCTCCGGCCGTGGCTGCCGGTGCTGCTCGCGCTCAGCGCCAACTCCGCGGTGCACCTCGGCCGCGACACCGGCTACGCCAGCTGCCGGACCATCCTGCGGTCCGGGCGGCCCTGCGCCGGGCCACCGCCCTACTTCACCTCGGCCGCGCACCACGACGACCTGGCCGGGATGCTGCTCGACGCCGGGAACCACTGGGACGCCCGGCTTTCCGGCGGCACCGTGGAGGTGCAGGTGGACGTGCCCGCGACCACCGACGAAACCGTCGCGCTGGCCACGCTGGTCCGCGCGCTGGCCGCCGCGGCGCTGCGGCGCCTCGCCCGCGGGGAGGCCGCGCCGCTGGTGCCCGAGCAGCCGCTGCGCCTGGCGAGCTGGCGAGCCGCCAGGGACGGCCTGACCGGGCTCGGCTTCGACCCGGGCACCGGACGGCTGGTGCCGCAGGCCGACCTCGTCGCCGCCCTGCTCCAGCACGTGCACCCGGACCTGGACCGGTTCGGCGAACTGCGGATGACCACCAAACTGCTCGACCGGACCCGCGCCTTCGGCAACGGCGCCGTCCGCCAGCGCGCGGCCTTCGCCACCCGTGGCTCGGCCGCCGACGTCCTCACCCACTTGGCTCAGCTGAGCGTCCGGGACCAGTCCTCGTGCACCACGCCCGCGCTCCTCGAGTCCGATTTGGAGGATCAGCGCCACGCCGGGCGGACCAACCGGGGAAAACGCGGAGATCCGGAATCGGGAACCAGGCTAGTGTCCGGCGGGTGACCGTTTTCGACACCGGGTGTTCGATGGCCGGCTCCGCACTGCCGAGAGGAAGATCCGGCCTCGTGGTGGCAACCGCGCTGGGGGCGTCCACCCCGGCCGCCCCGGCCGCCAACGCCGCGGGAACCGGCGTTCCCTGCGATGCGGCCGCGCTGGTCGAGGCGGTCGCCGCGGCCAGCGCGTCCACCGCCGAGGACACCCTGTCGCTGGCACCGGGCTGCGTCTACTCGCTCAGCACCGCGGCCGACACCACGTGGCACACGGGCCTGCCCGAAGTCCGCGGCGAGCTCACCATCAACGGCAACCACGCCACCATCAGCCGCGCCGAGCACGCACCGCGGTTCCGGCTGATGGCCAACCGGGGCGAGCTGACCCTCAACGACCTGGCCCCCACCGGTGGCCACGCCGCCGACGGTGAGGGGCTCACTCCCTGGGGCGACGCGGATCAGGGTGACGCCGGCGGCGGCATCCAGAACTGGAGCGGGCTGACCATCACGAACAGCGTGTTCACCGGCAACTCCGCCGGTGCGGGCGCGCGCCGGGTTCCGGATCCACCGGAGCCACCGCGGGCCGCGGCGGCCTCGGCGGCTTCGGTGGTGGCGTCTACTCCTACAGCTCCGGCGGAGACGCATCGCTGACCATCGTCAACAGCTCGATCACCGGCAACACCACCGGCGCCGGCGGCCGCGGGGGCAACGGCACGGGTACCCAGGCGGGTGGCCGCGGCGGGAGCGGCGGGTTCGGCGGGGGCATCGCCCTCAGCAGCGGTACCAGCCTGCGGATCACCGGCAGCGACCTCACCGGCAACACCGCCGCCGGCGGTGGCCGGGGCGGGGCGGGCGGCTCCGCGGGCGGCAGCGGCGGAGACGGCGGCAGCGGTGGCACGGGCGGCGGGCTCGAGGTGAGCGGCAGTCCGGGCCGGCCGCTGAACCCGGTGATCGAGGGCAGCACGATCACCGGCAACCGCGCGGGCCGGGGTGGCGACAGCGGTGTCCCGGGCTCCGGCGGATATCCCGGCCGGGCCGGTTACGGCGGCAGTGGTGGCGGGCTCAGCGTGTACCAGGGCACCCTCGCCCTCGACGGCGGCACCGTCAGCGGCAACACCGCGGGCGAGGCCGGCTCGGGTTCGTCCCCGTGGCCCGGCTCCGGCGGCGGCATCGACACCCTGGCCGCCCGCGTCACGCTGGTCAACGGCGCCGCGGTGACCGGGAACCGGCCGGACAACTGCTCGTCCCCCGCCGACGTCCCCGGCTGCGTCAACGGCCTGCGGATCGCCGGTGCCCCCGGCCGGGCCCACCTGCTCGACGACCTCGCCGCCGCGGAACGAGCTTCGTCGCGCTGACCGGCGAGTCCGGGGCCCGGTCTTCCCGGCTGGCCCCCGGATCATCACCGCCGGCGCCGCCACACCGCCCTGACCGCCTTGACGGCGAGTCCACCGGCGAACAGCCACGGGCCCGCGACGATGAGCGGGTCGAGCCACTGGTGCTTGACGTCGGCGCGTTTCCGCCCCAGCCGCGAGGAAAGCCCGTGGCGGGAGAACTCGCTGAGCACACCGGTCTGCGTGATCGGGTTGTCCGGGCGGGCGGTGGCGAACGAGCGCAGGTGGCTTTCCCAGGCGTCCACCCGGTCGGCGCCGAGCAGGATGAGCCAGTGCGCGGCACGGCCCTCGCTGAACCTGCGGTAAGCCAGCTTGCGCAGCACGCCGGAAAGCCCCTTGGGCGGGCTCGACGTGCCGAAGACGGGGGTGAGGAACTCGTGCTCGATCGAGCGTTCCCGCGGCCACTTCTCCGGTTGCCGTTCCGGGAAGTCCCAGTGGGCGCCGCCGCGGTCCTCCTGCCACTGCAGTTTCGGCACCGACGGGCGGTCCTTCGGGTCGAGGTCCGCGCCCCAGCCGGGGATGCGGGCGCGCAACTGCTCACTGGACTCGGCGATCGCCGGTCGCTTCGAGGTGTAGGTCATGGCTTCCCTTTTCTCACGCGGCGTCCGGCACGATGACCGGTTTGATGCAGCCGTCCAGCTTCGCCGAGAACATGTGGTACGCCTCGGCGATGTGCTCGAGCGGAACGCGGTGGGTGATGATGTCGCTCGGTTTGAGGTAACCGTTGCGGATGTGCTCGAACAGCCGTGGCCACTGCCGTTTGACCGGGCACTGGTTCATCCGCAGGGTGAGCCCCTTGTTCAGCGCGTCGCCGAACTTGACGGCGCTGAACATCGGGCCGTAGGCGCCCATCACCGAAATGGTGCCGCCCTTGCGCACCGAGTCGATGGCCCAGTTCAGCGCCACCGGTGAACCGCCCTGCAGCTTCAGCTTGGCCGAGGTCACGTGCTGGGTGAAGTTGCCGTCCGCTTCGGCGCCCACCGCGTCGATGGCGACATCGGCCCCGAGGTGCTCGGTGAGCTTTTTCATGTGCACGACGATGTCGTCGTATTCGGCGAAGTTGTAGGTTTCGGCGTGGGCGAATTCGCGGGCCTTCGCCAGCCGGTATTCGAGGTGGTCGATGACGATGACGCGCCCGGCACCCATCAGCCACGCCGATTTCGCGGCGTAGAGGCCCACCGGCCCGGCACCGAAGACCACCACCACGTCGCCTTCGACGATGTCGCCGAGTTGGGCGCCGAAGTAGCCGGTGGCGAGGGCGTCGGTGAGCATGAGGGCGTCTTCCTCGTCCATCCACTCGGGAATGACCGTCGGCCCCACGTCGGCGAACGGCACGCGGACGAACTCGGCCTGGCCGCCGTCGTAACCACCGCAGGTGTGGGAGTAGCCGTAGATGCCGCCGACCGCGGTGGCGTTCGGGTTGACGTTGTGGCAGTTGGAGAACAGGCCGCGAGCGCAGAACCAGCACGTTCCGCAGTAGATGTTGAAGGGCACCATGACCCGGTCCCCGCGCTTGAGATGGCGGACCCCGGAACCGACCTCCTCGACCACGCCGACGAATTCGTGCCCGAAGGTCATGCCGACCCGGGTGTCCGGCATCATCCCGTGGTAGAGGTGCAGGTCGGAGCCGCAGATCGCCGCCAGCCCGACGCGGACGATCGCGTCACCGGGGTGCTCGATCGGCGGGATGTCCTTCTCCTCGACGCGGACCTTGTACGGCCCGCGGTAGACCATCGCACGCATCAGCACTTCCCTCCGGATCGGGTGTTCGACGGCGGAAAACCGCACGCGTCCCCCGAGTTACCCAGCCCATCGGCGGGGTAACCGGGTCGGCATGAACCCGCACCGATTGCTCCAGCGCGTCGAATCGTGGCGCTCCGCGGACGGCCCGGCGGCCGGACTCGCCGGCCGGGTCCGCCGTACCCTGGACCGCACCGGAACCCGGCGGGCGCTGCGTGGCGCCTGGCTCGGCCACCCGCTGCACCCCCTGCTGGTCACCCTGCCCATCGGCGCCTGGGTGAGCGCGGCGGTCTTCGACTTCGGCACCGGCGACCGGGAGGCCGCCCGCAAGCTGGTCGCCGTCGGCCTGGCGGCGACGCCGCCCACGGTGCTGCTGGGCCTGGCCGACTACGCCGAACTGGACGAACGCCAGCGCCGGGTGGGGCTGGCGCACGCCGCCGTCAACGCCACCGGGGCGGCCCTGTTCGCGTTGTCCTACCTGTGCCGCACGCGGGGCGCGCACCGCACGGGGGTCGTGTTGAGCGTGGCCGGACTGGCCGCGATCGGCGCGGGCGGTGCGCTCGGCGGGCACCTGTCCTACGCCCAGGGGGCGGGTGTGCACCGCTGGCAGCCGGCCTGACCGGACCACGCCCGGGTGACGGCGGACGTCACCCGGGCGGTCGTGGTCAGTTCTTGGCCTGCTTGGCCTTCGTGGCGCCCGCCGCCTCGTTCTCCACCAGGGCGTGGGTGCCGTAGAGCGCGGGGTCCGGTGCCGGGGCGGTGCCCGGGCCGCCCTGCGCTTCCGGGTCCATCAGGTACTCGATGGAACCCTCACCCTGGCTCCAGCCACCGGATGCGCCGTCCGGGCCGTCCGACAGGTGCCAGATGGTGTTGTTGTGCACCTGGTCCTCCTCGTCGAACAACGCGTTCGGCGCGATCGGGGTCTCCTCGATCCCGTCCGCCCGCAACTCCTCGATCGCGGCCAGCCACTGCTTCTGGTGCACCGTGTCACGAGCCAGGTTGAACTTCAGCATCTCCTTCACACCCGGGTCGTCGGTCATGTTGTACAACCGCGCGGTCTGCAACCGCCCCTGCGCCTCGGCCGCCACATTCGCCTGGAAATCCGCCAGCAGGTTCCCACTGGCCACGATGTAGGAACCGATCCACGGCACCCCCTGCGAGTTGTGCGGCAACGCACCGCCGCCACCGATGATCGCCTGCTGCGGATCCATCCCCCCGATCACCGCGGCCATCACCGGATCCTTGACCGCTTCGGCGGTCACCGTCGCCGGCGCCCCCTCGAGCAGGCGGGCCACCATGGTCGCGAGCATCTCCACGTGCCCGATCTCCTCGGTGGCGGTGTCCATGATCAGGTCCTTGTACTTGCCCTCCATGCGGCAGTTCCACCCCTGGAACAGGTACTGCATGGTCACCGTCATCTCACCGTAAGCACCACCGATGAGCTCCTGCAGCTTGCGCGCGTACACCGGATCGGGCTTCTCCGGCTTGGCCTCGAACTGCAGCAATTTCGTATGCCGGAACAAAGTGAACAACCTCCTGGAATTCGGTGTGTGGCCCCCGGCTTCCCGGAACGATCGGATCCATGCGTGGCACGGCTGCCGGAATCGGCCCGGTTCAGCGACGGCCGGAACGGCTGCCGGTGTAGGCGGACTCCCGCAGGCGGGCCAGCCAGCGTGGGTACATCCGCAGGTGCTCCGGGTGGTGCAGCATCGGGTCGAAGGACGGCTCGGCACCGTCCCCGCCGGCCGGGTGCAACCGCAGGTCCGCCGCCGGTTGCCAGCCGGCGCGGCGGCCCGCGGTGTACAGGGTGAACTCCAGCGGCACCCCGGTCAGCGCCGCCCCGCCCGTGGTCGGGCGGTCATCCGCCTTGGCACCGATCCACAGCAGGCGGCCGTCCACCGAGTACGGCGTGAGGCTGCTGAACACCGCGCTGCTCCAGGACGCCGCGGGCCACGGCAGGATCCGCGCCCGGGAACTGGTCAGGGTGAGGTCCCAGCCGGGCAACCGCAGCGCCAGGCCCAGTGCGTCCGGCAAGCCGCCGGGGGTGCCGACGCCCTTGGACAGCCGGGCCGTGACCTCGGTTTCGCCGGGCTGGATGGGCAGGCCGCCACCGGGCCGCACCCGCAGCTCACCGCCGAACAGCCGCCCCCGCGGGTGGAACGCACGCGCGTGCCGGGCCGACGCCAGGGCTTCGAAGACCTTCCTGGTGAGCACCATCAGCGACTCCGCGGCACCGGGCCGACATCGGCGTGACGGCCGGGCAGCACCATGGCGTGCCGCTGCCCCGGCCCGGGGCCGGACCGGGCCGCCAGCGCGTCGGCCACCAGCCCGGTGACGAAGGCGTAGACCGCCTTGTGCGCCAGGTCCACCACCAGCTCACCACGCGGCCAGGTGCTGGGCGGGGCACCGACGCCGGTGGCGTTCTCCAGGATCTGGTCGTTGGTCAGCCGCACCACCGCGAACTTCGCCGACGACCACGGCCCCCGCAGGCCGGCGTTGGCCATCACCGACCGCAGGCAGCCCAGCACGATGCCCTGGCCGAAGTGCATCGCCCAGTTCACCGCCACCGGCTGCCGCCCCGGCCGCTCCGCCATCCCGGTCAGCCGCTGCAGCACCCGGGCGGGCACGTGCGAATCGGGCCTGCCGGTGAAGCGCTGTTCGAGCTTCTCGCCCACCGTCATCACCGCCACCCCGGCCGCACCGGCGACCAGCCCCTGCCACCACACCCGCTTCATCATGCCGGTCGGCTACCCCACCGCCGGGTGGTCAATCATCGGCCGGTTACGCGTGGATCGGCGGGGTAATCGCGTCGAACCAGCGCGTCGCCCCGGTCGGGCACGCGAAAGAAACGGCGAGAGGACACCTCGATGTCCCGCAGGAACCAGCAAGCCACCCGCACCGGCCGCCGGCCCGTCCAGTACGCCGCACTGGCCGTCTCGATCGTCTTCCTGCTCGTGGGGGTGATGGGCTTCATCCCGGGGATCACCACGAACTTCGACACCATCACCTTCGCCGGCCACCACTCCGGCGCGATGCTGCTGGGCATCTTCGCCGTCTCGGTGCTGCACAACCTGGTGCACCTGGCCTTCGGGCTGGCCGGGCTCCTGCTGGCCAGGTCGGTCGACGGCGCCCGCAACTACCTCATCGGCGGCGGCCTGGTCTACCTGCTGCTGTGGGTCTACGGCCTGGTCGTCGACCACGACTCCGCCGCGAACTTCGTCCCGCTCAACGGCGCCGACAACTGGCTGCACCTCGCACTGGCCATCGGCATGATCGCGCTCGGCGTGCTGCTGCTGGACAAGACCGCGAGGAGCCGGACGTGAGCAGCCGGCTGCCCTTCCACCCGCCGGAGCGGCAGCTGGGCCTGGACGAACTGCGGGAGATCGCCGGTCAGGTGGCCGCCCAGCCGGAACTGTGGCAGGACGAACTGGTCCGGACCAGCCGGGAACGCACCTACGTCGACGTCTTCACCAACGACCACCTCGGGGTCTGGGCGATTTCGTGGGTGGAGGACGCCCACGACACCGGCTTCCACGACCACGACGTCTCCGGAGGTGCGGTGCAGGTGGTCGAGGGCGCGATCCGGCACGAGCACCTGCGGCTGGGCCACAAACCGGTCGGCACCGCGGTGCCCGCCGGTGACGGGTTCTGCTTCGACAACACCCTCATCCACCGGATGCGCCCCGAACCCGGCGCCGGCCCCACGGTCACCATCCACGCCTACTCACCGCCGCTGACCGAGACCGGGCAGTACGGCGAGGGGCACGACGGCATCCTCCACCGGGTGCCCAGCCCCGCCGAGGACCAGCTCAAACCCCACGGTGGGCAGGGCACACCGAGCGACGGGCGATGACCCGCCGAGCACAACCCGATCGCGACGCATAACCCGGGCCCGGGTGGGTAGCCCGCGCACCGTCCCAGCCTCCGACGAACGGGGCCGCACGATGACCCAGACAGGCGCCCGCCCGGTGCCCACGCCGATCCTGCCCCGCGCCCCCCGGCAGCGCGGGGCCAAGGGCAACGCGCTGCTGCGGCTGCTCAAGACCACCGACCACAAGCAGATCGGCATCCTCTACCTGTCGACCTCGTTCGCGTTCTTCCTCATCGGCGGGCTGATGGCCCTGCTGATGCGGGGCGAGCTGGCGGTGCCGGGGCTGCAGTTCCTCTCCGCCGAGCAGTACAACCAGCTGTTCACCATGCACGGCACGGTGATGATGCTGCTCTACGCCACCCCCAACGTGTTCGGCTTCGCCAACTACATCCTGCCGCTGCAGATCGGCTCGCCGGACGTGGCGTTCCCCCGGCTCAACGCCTTCTCCTACTGGCTCTACCTCTTCGGCGCGATCATCACCGTTTCGGGGTTCCTCACCCCGGGTGGCGCCGCGGACTTCGGCTGGTTCGCCTACACCCCGCTGTCCACCGCCACCTACTCCCCCGGGGTCGGCGGTGACCTGTGGGTCGCCGGGCTGATCGTCACCGGGCTCGGCACCATCCTCGGCGCGGTCAACATGGTCACCACCGTGGTCTGCCTGCGCGCGCCCGGCATGACCATGTGGCGGATGCCGATCTTCACCTGGAACATCCTGTTCACCAGCATCCTGATCCTGGCCGCCTTCCCGGTGTTCACCGCGGCGCTGTTCGGGCTGCTGGCCGACCGCCACCTCGGCGCGCACGTGTTCGACCCGGCCACCGGTGGCTCCATCCTGTGGCAGCACCTGTTCTGGTTCTTCGGCCACCCCGAGGTCTACATCGTCGCGCTGCCCTACTTCGGCATCGTCACCGAGATCATCCCGGTGTTCAGCCGGAAACCGCTGTTCGGCTACAAGCTCATGGTCTGGGCCACCGTGGGCATCACCGCGTTGTCGTTCTCCGTCTGGGCCCACCACATGTTCGCCACCGGCGCGGTGCTGCTGCCGTTCTTCTCCTTCCTCACCTTCCTGATCGCCGTGCCGACCGGCATCAAGTTCTTCAACTGGATCGGCACCATGTGGCGCGGGCGGCTGAGCTTCGAATCCCCCATGCTGTGGGCGGTCGGGTTCATGGTCACGTTCCTGTTCGGCGGGCTCACCGGGGTCCTGCTGGGCGCGCCCGCCATCGACTTCCACGTCCACGACAGCTACTTCGTCGTCGCGCACTTCCACTACGTGCTCTTCGGGACCATCGTGTTCGCCACCTTCGCCGGCATCTACTTCTGGTTCCCGAAGATGACCGGCCGGATGATGGACGAAGGACTGGCCAAACTGCACTTCTGGCTGACCTTCCTCGGCTTCCACGGCACCTTCCTGGTCCACCACTGGCTGGGCAGCGCCGGCATGCCGCGGCGCTACGCCGACTACCTGGCCACCGACCAGTTCACCACCCTGCACCTGATCTCCACCGTCGCCTCGTTCGTGCTCGGGCTCTCGGTGCTGCCGTTCATCTACAACGTCATGCGCAGCTACCGCTACGGCGATCCCGTCAACGCCGACGACCCCTGGGGCTTCGGCAACTCGCTGGAGTGGGCCACCACCTCACCACCGCCCCGGCACAACTTCACCGAACTGCCGCGCATCCGCTCCGAACGCCCCGCGTTCGAACTGCACTACCCGCACATGATCCAGCGAATGCGCGACGAAGGGCACCGCACACCGAAGGGCAAGAAGCGTTCTGCCGATCCCGGCGAACTCGCCGCCGCCGCCACCCAGCCGGAGGAGCAGGGCCCCGGCGACGACCCGCGCGGCCGATGACCAACCGCCGGGAAACCCGTCAGCTGCGGGCGATCGAGCGCGGGCTGGAGCGCACCGACCCCGCGCTGGCCGGCCGGTTCGGCCGCGTTTCCTGGGCCGGGCGCGACCACCCCGTGCTCGCCGCCGGGCTGGACGTCACCGGCACCGCCGGCACCGTGCTGGCCCTGCTGACCAACGTCGGCTGGGCCGGTGCCGGGATCACCGCCCTGATGGTCGGCGCCTGCCTGCACTGCACCCACCACAGCCGGACCCAGGCCCGCCGGCGCTCGGCCACCCGCGAGACGCCGCCGCACCGGCTCGAAGGGAGGAGTTGTGAACCGCACGGCCGTGGCCGCCTCTTCGCAGTGGATCGACGCCGACGGAGTCCGTGAACCCGGTGGTGACGTGCACGCCTGGTTGCGCGGCACCAACCAGACGCTGTGCGGCCTGCCGCTGCACAAGGCCCGCCTGGCGCGGTTCCCGCACGTGCTGTGGATCGACGCGCTGTGGCTGGCGGACACCTCCGGCGAGCGGATGTCACCGTGCCACCGCTGCACGGCCGCCGCCGGTGGCCGCGCCGACCGGCGGCGGTGGACCAGGACCAATCCGCGCCCCTGACCCGGACCGGAGTGCTCAGTCCGGCGGTTCGGCGACTTCCGGGGCCTCACCGACACCACCGGCGCCACCGGCGCCACCGATCCGCGACCTCGACTCGGGTGGGTCCGCCGCCAGTCCCGCCTCGATCGCCGCCGTCCGCGGGGTGCCCGGCGAACGGGGCTGGTCGGGGCTCAGCAGTTCGTGGTCGCGTTCGCTCATGGCCCACGACTACCCGGCCACCACCGGGGCAAGGGGTATCGATCGGCTGACGGCTACCGGTCCGGCGCCGTCAGCCAGCCCCGCTCGGCGGCCTTCGCCCCGGCCTGGAACCGGCTGCGCGCCCCGAGCCGGTCCATCAGGGCGCCCACCATCCTGCGCACCGTCCGCACCGAGACGCGGAGGCTCGCCGCGGCGGCCTCGTCGGTGTACCCGGCCGAAAGCAGCGCCAGCGTCTCGGATTCCCGTTCGGTCAGCTCCGCCTCAACGCCGGGACCGCCGGGAACGAGCGGCACCGCGCCCGCCCACCGGTGCTCGAACAACGCGACCACCGAACCCACCACCGCGGGCAGGCGGAAGACCGCGACGTCGGCCTGCGGCCCCGGCAGCACGGCCAGTTCACCGTCGATGACCAGCGCGTCGGCGAGCTCATCGGGCACCGTGCGCACGTCGGCACCGGCCAGGGCGAGCGAACCCAGTCGCAGCGCCAGCGCCGGGATCGTGCGTGCGCGGTCGGGAACGAGGACGCGGTAGCGCACCTCCGGCCGGAGACGGCTGCGGCCGAGCTGCGCGAGGTAGCGCTCCGGATTGCCGAGCCCGGCGGCGAGCCGCACGTCCCGCTTCGCCGAGACCAGGCGCGCCTGCACGCCCGCGTGGGGGGAAAGTGGCTGGGACACCGCGGCTGCCTGCATCGATGCGGTCATGGGCGTGACCCGGATGAGGCGCCGATGGCGGCCAGCACGTCATCGCGGCGCAGCTCGCGCAGTTCGGCGGGGCCGGGGATCCGGCCGAGCCCGCGCAGCCGTCCCGACTGCGCCTTGCGCACGGTGTCGAACAGCTTGCGCGCGTCGCGGGCGTTGCCGAAGCCCGGCTGGGCCGACAGCCGCCGGAAGTGCTCGGTGAGCGCGGGTGCGGCGGCCGGGTCGAGTTCGTAGTCGCCCGCCTCGACCATCCTGGTGATGATGCCGACCAGCTCGTCCGGGGTGTAGTCCTCGAATTCGACGGTTTTGGCGAACCGCGAGGAGAGGCCGGGGTTCGCGGCGAGGAACTGGCGCATCTCGTCGGTGTAGCCCGCGACGATCACCGCGATCTCCTCCCGGTGGTCCTCCATCAGCTTCACCAGCGTGTCGATGGCTTCCTGCCCGAAGTCGCCGCCGCTGCCGGACTGCCGGGACAGCGTGTAGGCCTCGTCGATGAACAGCACCCCGCCGAGCGCCTGCTCGAACACCACCGCGGTCTTCTCCGCCGTGTGCCCGATGTACTGGCCGACCAGATCGCGGCGGGACACCTCGCGGAACTCGCCCCGCGGCAGCACGCCGAGTTCGCGGAGCAGCTTGCCGTAGGAGCGGGCGACGGTGGTCTTCCCGGTGCCGGGGGCGCCCGCGAAGATCAGGTGGTGGCTCAGCGCGCCGGTGGCCAGCCCGGCTCGCGCCCGCCACCCGTTCACCTGGATCTCGTCGACGAGCGAACGGACCTCGGCCTTGACGCCCGGCAGCCCGACCATGCCGTCCAGTTCGGTGAGCAGGGTGTCCAGCGCACCGGCCCCGCCGAGCAGCTCGGTGGGTTCGGTCACCACCCGCGCCGTCGCCGTGGCGTCGAGCCGGATCGCCGGTTCGGCGGTGTTGCCGATGTCGCACGCCTCGATCGAGCCGCCGCAGCCGGGGCCCACGTCGATGCCGACGCCGCGGGCGTCCCGCACCGAGGTGTGCTTCAGCACGGGTTCGCTGCGGTGGGCCACCACGATCGCGGCCTGCCCGGTGCGGCTGATCCGGCAGTTCTGCACCGTGGGCCGCGCGTGCTGGTAGATGTAGAGGCCGCGACGGCCGCAGCCGCTGATCGTGCAGGAACGCAGCACCGGGTCGGCGCCGAGCCCGACGATCACGCCGTCCGCGGCGACGTCCTCGATGGTGACGTTCTCCACCGAGCCGGACGCGCCTTCGAGCACCAGCCCCTGTTCCGCGCCGGTGATGGTGACGTCCCTGATGGTCAGCGGCCCCGGCCCGCGGACGGCCACCCCGGTCCCCCGGCCGGCCTGCACGGTGCAGCCGGCCAGGGTCAGTTCGGCGTTCTCGGCCTGCACCGCCGCCGCGTCCCCGCCACGCACGTTCACCCCGTGCACGGCGAGCGCGCCACCGCGGGCGAGCAGCACCGGCACGTCGGCGCCGGTGCCGTCGAGCAGCACCTCGGCGCCGCCCGCCGCGCGCAGGGTGAGGGAGCGTTCCGTGAGCTCCAGGGTCTCGGCGTAGGTCCCGGCCGCGATCGAGACGCACGCGCCGTCGGGTGCCTCGAGCACCGCCTCGCCGAGGGTGGGGTAGGCGCCGTGCCCGGCGGGGTCGACCAGCAGCGTGCGGCCTGCGGACGTGGTCATCGTTGTGCCTCCTCGATCAGCCAGCCGCGGTCGGCGGCCTTCACCCCGGCCTGGAACCGGCTGCGGGCACCGAGCCGGTTCATCAGGCTCGCCACCATCCGGCGCACGGTGCGCACCGAGACGCCGAGCGCCGCCGCGGCCGATTCGTCGGTCCGGCCGGCGCAGAGCAGCGTGAGCAGTTCCCGGTCGCGGCCGGACGGTTCGGCGGCCTCCGGCAGGTCGCTGCTGGCGAACGGCACCGCGACCGGCCACAGCCGCTCGGCCAGCTCGGTGATGGTCGACACGACGCTGGGCAGCCGGAGCACGGCGACGTCGTGCGTGCCCTCGCCGGGCAGGATCGCGAACGTCCCGTCGACCACCAGCGCGTCGACCGGGACCGCGGGCACGGTGCGGATCAGCACCCCCTGCCGGGCGAGCTCGGCGAGCCACCGCGCCGGTTCGGCCGTGGTCCGCACGTGGTCGGGCACCAGCATGCGGTAGCGGATCCCGCGGCCCGGCTGCTCGATCCGGTGCACCGGGCCGGTGAGCGTGCTGACCACCAGCACGTCCCGCCGCGCGGTGACCAGGGTGCCCGCCACCCTGGCGTGCCGGAGTGGTTCCTGGGACAGCTCTCGGGGCGGGGACATCACGGGTTCCCTCCGATCGGCAGCGACGCGGCGACGGCGAGCGCGTGCTGGTTGTCCATCCGGTCGAGCCGCACCCCGGGCACCGCCAGCCGCAGCAGCCGGTCGGCGGCGGCGTCCACGGCGGCGTCGGTGGTGGCCGCCACCCGCAGCACCGCAGCGTGCTCGGGCAGGGTGATCGCGACGGTGCAGGCCACCCCCGGCACGGCGGCGAGCAGCCGGTGCAGCGCGTCCAGCCGCGCGGGCAGCGAGCGGGTGCCGAGGCCGGAGAGGCGCAGGCCCGCCTGGGCCACCGGTCCGGCGCGCCAGTACCGCCGTTCCTCCCGGATCGCGCCCCGGCCGGGCCCGGTGTGGCTGAGCCCGGCCAGCGTGGTCAGCACCTCCGGTTCGGCCAGCGCCGCCGCGGTCAGGCCGGCCCCGCGCAGCTTGCGGTGCAGTTTGCGCACCGTGTTGCCGAGCGCGACGAGCAGCTCGCCGTCTTCGGCGAAGTTCGGCTCGCGCAGCATCCGCACGGCCAGCCACACCCTGGTTTCCTCGCCGGGACGGGGACCGCGGTGCAGCACCAGCTGCGCTCGGACGGCGGGCGGGGTGGCGCCGGTGTCACCGGTGTCGGCCAGCGGCACGCCGGACAGCGCAAAGGCGGCGAACGCGGCCGGGGCGGGGTCGACGGGGCGGAGCACGGCGAGCAGTTCCTCGACCCGGCTGATCACCCCGGCGGGAATTCCGGCGAGTTCGGCGGTGCGCACCCCGGCCCCCGGCGCCAAGGCGCTCAGCAGGGCGCGCGCACCGTGGGTGTCGGGCAGGTCCCTGGTGCGGCGCCGCACCAGCAGCCGCGCCCCGGACACCAGTTCGTCGGAGAGCCAGCGGCCACGGACCCGCACGGCGGTCCAGGTCAGCAAGCCCGCGGCGGCCAGCAGCAGGCCGGTGCACACGGGCCACGGCCTGCCGATCGCCAGGAACGCCAGCACCAGTGCCAGTTGCCAGCACACGATGCGCAGCACCGGCAGCTCCAGCGGGCGGCGGCCGGCCGGTGGGGGTGGCGGCTCGATCCGGTTCACCGGTGCGGCCACCGGGGCTCGCGCGGGCGCCGGGGCGGGGCCGGGCTGGGCCGTGCTCACCGTCGGAGCGGCCGGGCGTGGCCGGGCCGGGGCGACCCGTGCGGCGGCGACGGTCGCGACGGGGACGGCGGACGCCGATGGCGCCGCGCCCTGCGTGGTGGCCGCGCGCTGGGTGGCGGCGGCGCGCTGGGTGGCGGCGGCGCGCTCCGCCTCGTCCGCCCGCTGCCGCTGCTCGGCCGTCACCGCCGGCACCTCATGCCACCCACGCGGCCGTGGCCGTGGCGGAGGCCGAGGCGCACTCCCGGCAGCGTGCGTAGTGGAACACCAGCCGGTGGCCGCGGTAACGGCCGTCGGGCAGCGCGTCGAGCACGCCCGCGTCCACCAGTGCCTCCAGGGTCCGGCGCACGGCATCCGGGCTGCCGCCGAGCGTGCGGGCGGCATCGGCGGCGGCGAACTCGCCGGGCAGCTCGCCGAGTGCCCGCAGCGCCGAACGTCCCGCCGGGGGCAGCGGCGCCAGCGCCGTGGCCAGTGCCCGCCGGTAACCGCCCTTGGCGCAGCCGAGGACGCGGCACGGGCTCGCCGCCTGCTCCCCGTCCGGGGCTCTCCTCGGCCGGGTGCACAGCTTGGCGAGCACGTCCCGCAGCGCGGCCGGTATGCCGTCGCAGAGCGCGAGCAGGGCCTCGTTCGTGCTGCCACGCGCTTCGCCGACGGCGGCCCGCACCAGTGCGGCCACCTCCGCCCGGGACAGCGGGCCGAGCGCGATCCGCACCGCGCCGTCGACGTGCCAGTCGCGGTTGCGGGTGGTGATCAGCGTGCGGCTGCCCGGTCCCGCGGGCAGCAGCGGTTCGACCTGGCCGGGGCCGTCGGCGTCGTCGAGCACCAGCAGCACCCGGCGGTGCGCCAGTTCGCAACGCCACAGCGCGGCCCGCTCGTCCACCGTGCCGGGCAGCAGCGCGTCCGGCACGCCGATGCGCCGCAGCTGCGTGCCGAGCGCGTCGAACGCGGCCAGTGGCCGGGTGCTGCCGTGCAGGCCCAGGAAGAGCTGGCCGTCGGGGAAGGCAGCGGCGAGCGTGTGCGCGGCGTGCACGGCGAGCGCGCTCTTGCCGATGCCGGGCTGGCCGTCGATGAGCACCACCCCGGACGCGCGCCCGATGGTGCTCAGGTCGGCGGCGCGGCCGGTGAACCACGGGGTGTCGCGGGGCAGTTCCCTGCGGTTGCGCGGTGGCTCGAGCGCGGCCAGGTAGGCCGCGGTGAGGGCGCGGCCGGGACGGAGGCCGAGTTCGGCGGAGAGCGCCTGGCTCGCCTGGCGGTAGGCGCGCACCGCCTCGGCTCGCCTGCCCAGCGTGTGCAGCGCGCGCACGAGGCTCGCCCACGCGGTCTCGCGCAGCGGGGCGTCCTCGGTGAGGGCACGCAGGGTGTGCACGGCGTCGCCGGGGCGGTCGAGCCCGAGCTGCGCCTCGGCGAGTTCCTCCCGCAACTGCCTGCGCAGTTCCGCGAACTCCTCGGCGGCGCAGCCCACCGACAGGCCGTCGAAGGCGTCGCCACGCCACCAGCCGAGCGCCGTTTCGTACGCGGCGACCGCGGTGCCGAACTCCCCCGCCGCGACGGCCGCGCGGGCCGCCGCCACCCGTTCGCCGACGTACTGGGTGTCCAGTTCTCCTTGGCGGAGCCGGAGCCGGTAGCGGCCGGGAGCGCTCTCGATCCGGGCGCCGCCGTCCGGCAGCGCCCGGCGCAGCTGCCACACGTAGGTCTTCAGGTTCGACTCCGCGGAGGCGGGCGCGGCCGCATCCTGCCAAGTCGCTTCGATCAGCTGGGCACTGGTGAGCCAGGCGTTAGGGTGCAGCAACAGCGTTGCCAGCAGGGTCGCGGCCTTGCCGTGGCCGAGCCGGTGCACTTCGCCACCGCGGCCGTGCACCTCCAGCGGCCCCAGGGTGCAGAACAGCATGCCGCCCACCATCCCGGCCCGAACATGAGGTTTTGATGACAGCCACAGCGCAACCGGCCGCCGCTCGGCTGCGCAGGCTGCGCTGGCTGCTCACCGGGTTGTTCACCGCGCTCAACGCCGCCGGTTTGCTCGTGCTCGCGTGGCTGTTCGTCGAGCAGGACGGCGAGCAGGGCGAGCTGCGGATGGACGGTGAACTCCGGCAGGTGACCGCGGCGGTGTCCCGGCTGGTGCAGCGCCACGCCGACGACAGCATCACCACGGAGTTCATCCAGCAGGACCAGGTCGCCACCAGCTGCCCCGAGTTCGCCGTGCTGCCCGCGGGCACCGGCCGGTTCGGCGAGTACTTCTCCCAGCGCGACTGCGCCCCGGTGGACCCGGCCCGCCTGCGTGGCCTGGCCCAGCAGGCGGTTTCCAGCGGGCGGTTCATCGAGGGCTTCATAGACACCGGCACCACCGGCGGTGGGCTGGCACGGGTGCTCGCCCAGCCCTTCCTGAACACGCACGGGCAGTACGTCGGCGCCATCGTCACCGTCACCGACGCGACGGCGGAGCTGTCCAGGCACCGCGGCGTGGTGCTGTGGGTGATCGGCGGCTGCGTGCTGCTGGTGGCCGCCGTCGGGGTGGGCGGGCACGTGCTCTCCGGCTTCGCCGTCCGGCCCGCGGCCAGGGCGCTGGAGCAGCAGGAGGTGCTGCTCGCCGAGACCGCGCACGACCTGCGCACCCCGGTGGCGGCGCTGCGGGCGCTCGCGGAAACGGCGTGGCAGCACCCGGCCGAGCGGCCGGACCTGCTGCCCCGCACGGTCCGGCTGTCGGTGCGGATGGGCTCGATCATCGACGACCTGCTGGTGCGTGCCCGGCTCGCGGCCGGGGTGGAGAAGCTGGCGATCCAGCCGGTCTGGCTGGACCAGCTCGTCACCGGTCTCGTGCAGGAGACGCCGACCGGCGGGGCGCAGGTGACCGTGACCGCGGCGCCGAGCAAGGTGCTCGCCGATCCCGGCCTGGTGCAGCGGGCGGTGGGCAACCTGCTGGACAACGCGCTGCGGTACGGCCACCAGCCGGGGGCACCCGCGATCGTGCACATCACCGTGGCGGGCGGCCGGGTGACGGTGGCCGACCACGGTCCCGGCATCGACGCCGCCGTCGCGGAGGAGACGTTCAACCGGTTCACCGGCAGCGGCGGGTCCAGCGGGCTCGGCCTGTCCATCGTGCGCTGGACCGCGCAGGCGCACGACGGTTTCCTGCGCGTCTACAACGCCGAGGAGGGCGGGGCCATCTTCGAGCTGACCTTCCCGCTCGCCGAGTGAGCCCCGGCTTCCGCGCTGGACCGGTTTTGTACCGGGTCGCCCTATCCTCGCCGCGTGACGAGCAAGCTGCGGCACCGGTTACCGGCGGTACTGCTCGTGGCCGCCTGCGCGGGCACGGTGGCGGTCGCGGTCTCCGGCGCGAGCGGGGCACTGGGCGGACTGGCTTTTGTGCCGTCCGGGCACTGGATCGGCAATCCGGAACTGGACGTCCTGTTCCACGTCGACGGGGCGACCGCGGCGGTGGACACGCGGGCGGGACTGGCGCTGGACCCCGGCGACCGGGTCTACCAGGGCGAGTCGAGCGTGTTCGTCGTCGGCGACTCGCGGATCAGGGAGTTCGGCAAGTCCAGCCTCCAGGTGGAGAACGAGGTGACCGCGCCGACCGGTGAGCAGGCGGCCGGGATCGAGGCCCCTGGCGGGCCCTACCTCGTCTACCGCGAGGCGGGCACGGTGGTGCGGCTCGGCGAGCGGCCCGCCACGATCCGCGCGGGCACCGGCCTCGGCGACCCGGTGGCCACCCCGGAGGGCTCGCTCTGGCTGCACCGGATGGCCACCGGGGTGGTGTGCACCCTGCCCGTGGCCGCCGACCAGGTGTCCTGCCCGACGGTGACGCCGACGGGGCACGTCGGTGAGCTGACCGTGGTGGGCAGCGCGGTGGCGTTCGTGGACACCAGCGCCGACACCGTGCAGACGGTGACCGAGCAGGGGCTCGGCACGCCGGTGAACGTCGGCGTGGACCTGCCGCAAACGGCCACCGTCGCCGATGCGGACGCGGCGGGGCGCGTGGCGGTCGTCGACCCCGGCGCGCGGCGGCTGCACCTGATCGACGCGGCCGGTCTCGGTTCCGGCGGCCCGGCCGCGGACACGGTGACCGTGCCGCTGCCCGACGGCGAGTACACCAGCGCGGAAGCGAGCGGTTCGTCGGTGGTGCTGCTCGACCGGCGGGGCAACGCGGTGCACACCTACACCCATGACGGCAAGCCGCAGGCGGTCACCCCGGTGCCGCCGGAGACCGGTGCGCCGAGGCTGAGCCGGGGGGCGGACGGGCGCGTGTACGTCGACGGGGACAAGGGCGGGCACGTCATGGTCGTCGACGAGCGCGGGGCGGTGAGCCAGGTGCCGCTGGAAGACGCCGCGAAACCCGGTGAGCCGCAGGCACCGCCGCCAGAGCAGCCGCCGGACAAGGGGGCACCGCCGCCGCACGATCCGCCCACGCAGGCCGGGCCGCCGCAGCAGCAGGCTCCGGCTCCGCAGCCACAACCGCAGCCACAACCCCAACCGCAGCCGCAGCCACAGCCGAAGCCCCAACCGCAGCCACAGCCACAGCCGAAGCCGAAGCCCCAACCGCAGCCCGAGCCGCCGCCACCGCCGAAGCCGCTCCCGGCGAGCCCGCCGGGGGTCGCCACCAATCTCACCGCCAAGGTGAGCGGCACCACCGTCCAGCTCACCTGGAGCGCCGCCGCGCCCAACGGCGGTGCGGTGACCGCGTACCACGTGTCCTGGAAACCGGCCGACGGCGCGGGCAGCCTGACCAGGCCCGGCAGCGCCCGCTCGGCCAGCCTGCCCGGGCTGGAGCCCGGCACCAGCTACACCGTGACGATCGTCGCCGAAAACAGCGCCGGCAAAGGCTCCGCGGCCAGCACCCAGGTGACCACCCCGGGCCCGACGATCACGGTGAGCCGCGGCAAGCCGAGCGAGTACGACGGTTGCGGGCCGCCGTGCCACAAGATCCGCATCCGCGCGAGCGGCCTGGAACCGAAGACCGAGTACGAGTTCAACCCGTTCTCGAACCACCCGACCTGGAAGAACCCGGGCTCGAGCTGGACCACCGACGCGAACGGCAAGGTGGACTTCGAGAACATCGACTTCGGTGAGCCGGGTTACCAGGTGTGGGTCGTGATCGAAGAGACCGGCACCACCTCCCCGCGCTACACCTGGCCCGGCGGCTGAGTCCCCGGGTGGCCCAGCCCGCCCGGCCACCCGGGGACATGCCGATCGTGACCAGACATCGCTCGCCCCCTCGGCGCTGACGCGTCGCCCAGGACCAAGGCGAGGGCGAGGACCGAGACCAGGGCGAAGGCCCGGACCAAGACCATGCCGGAGCCAGAACTCGGCCCAGAAACGGAACGGACCCAGAGCCGGAGCCAGGGCGAAGCAGGACCAAGGCCGGAGCCAGAGCCCAAGCAAGACCAAGGCCGGAGCCAGGACCAAAGCCAGAGCCAAGACCAAAGCCAGAGCCAAGACCAAAGCCAGAGCCAGACCAAGGCCGGAGCCAGAGCCAAGTAAGACCAGACCGAGCCCAAAACCAGAGTTGAGGCCAGGCCAGGGCCGGGACCAAGACCGGGCCGGGCTAGGACAGAGCTGGATCAGAGCCGGTACCAGGGCCAAAACCGAGCCCAAAACCAAAGCCAGGGCCGGAGTTCAGGACGAAAGCAAGACCAGGACCAAGGCCGGAGCCAGAGCGAAGCAAGACCAGGACCAAGGCCAGGGCGAAAGCGAGAACCGGAACCAAGACCGAGCCGGGCCGAGGCCGGGGCTGGGCCAGGGCCGGAGGCCGAGGCCAGGGCCGGGGGCCGAGGGCCGAGGGCCGAGGGCCGGGGCCAGGGCCGGGGGCCGGGGCCAGGGCCGGGGGCCGGGGCCAGGGCCGGGGGCCGGGGCCAGGGCCGGGGCCGGGGCCAGGGCCGGGGCCGGGGCCGGGGCCGGGGCCGGGGCCGGGAGCACAACATCCGGCGCCGGACTCGCCTGCGGGCACGGACGCGGCGCCCCACCGCCTCGCGGCAACCCCGGAGTCGGCCACCGCAGGGGAAGCCGCGCCGGGTCACGCTCTCGGGCGGCGGACCCTTCTCGGCTGTTCCTGCTCCACCGGCTCCGGCTTCAGCGGGGTGGTCGCGCCGGGATTGGTGACCTGCCAGACCTCGTGGTCGAGCGGCTCCCCGGCCGGCGGACCGGCTTTGCCCGACATGGCCACCGGCCGGTAACCGCTGCCCGCCGGGTCGGCCAGTGCCGACCGCCCGCGCAGCCGCGGCGGCACCCCGGGCGTCACCGGCGGGACCCGGGTGCGGCGCTCGCCGTCCTCCAGTGAGCGCGCCGGGCGGTGGCGGCTGTGGGCCCCACCCGCCATCATCGGCGGCATCATCATCATGGGCGGGATCATCCGTCCCTGCCCCCGCGCCGGCCCCGGTTCGCCCGTGCCCGGCGCCGCGGGCGGCTGCGGTGCCTCGGGGGTGGCGCGAGAACTGTTCAGCGGCACCGGATCGGCCGCCCGCTCGATCCGCCGCGGCCCCTCGGCAGCAGCCGGCACCGACCCATCGGCTCCGCTCGCCTTGAACCCGCCACCCGGCCGCGAACCACCGGACGAGCCCTTGGACGGCCGGCGCGCACCCGCCCGCGAACCGCCCGGCGGCACGGCGACGAGCCCGGGGATCGACAGGCTGCCCGGCGGCAGCGCCGCCCCCGGCGGGTCCGGCACCACCCCGGGTACCGGAGCGGGCGCACCCGCGAGCTGCACGGCCGGCTCACCGGAACAGCAATCCGCCGCCAGCCTGCCGGTCACCGCTTCGGCGCCGGCCGCGCCGAGCACCGCCTCGGCGGCCGCGAGGAAGTAGCGGTCGAGTTCGCCCAGACGAGCGGCTGACTCGTCGCCGCCGTCCTCCCCCGCGCTGGTCAGCCTGGTCCTGGTCAGCAGCAACTGCCTGGCCAGTTCGTCCAGCGCCAGCCACGGCCGGTGCCGGTTCACCCGGGACAGCGCCTCCTCGACCGCCATCCGGCGGAGCGTCACCTGGCGGGCGAACTCGGTCCCGGTCGGGTCGTTCCAGTTCGGCTTCAGGGTGTCCAGTTCACGCCGCAGCGAGTCGGCGAGCTCCCCCAGTTCGGCCGCGACCGCGCGCCACATCCGGCCGGCCTGCTCGACCCGGGCCAGGTGCGCGTGGGCCTCCACGTCGACGAGGGCGAACTGGACCATCGGAGGCAGGCGGGCGTAGTCCATCGCTCAGTCCCGCTCGACGACGCCGAGCACCGCTCGCGCGCCCGCCTGGTCGGTGGCTTCGTAGTCGTCGGCGGCCACCGCCGCCGCGGCCTTCAGCGTCGCGATCGCGTCCCGGGTCTCGGCGAGGAACTGGCTGAGCGACAGCGTCGCGGCCAGGTCGGCGGCGGTGAACCCCGCGCACGCGGACATCCCGGCCGGACAGGGCGCGGCGGCGGGCGGGACCGCGTCCGGTGCGGTCACCGCATCGGGCCAGGCGACCCGTTCGGCGAAGCCGCGCATCGCCTCCGGGTCGCCGTGCATCTCGTGACGCGCCTCACCCATGGCTGCTCCCCTCGTCCTTCGCCAGCCAGCCGAGCTGGACCAGTCTCGCGGCGTGCCGCCTGCCGACCAGCCACGCGCGGCCCGGCGGCAGCGGTTCCGGTTTCAACCCGCCCAGCAGCGGGCCCTCCTCCTTGTCGCCGGACATCAGCAGGCCGGGCGAGCCGACGTCACGCAGCCGCGAGATGACCGGTTCGAACAGCGCCCGGCTCGCGCCGCCGGTGCGGCGGGCCAGCACCACGTGCATCCCGATGTCCCGCCCCTGCGGCAGGAAGTCCAGCAGCGGCAGGAACGGGTTCTCCAGCTGGCTGACCACGAGGTCGTAGTCGTCGATCAGCAGGTACAGCTCCGGCCCCTGCCACCAGCTGCGGTCGCGCAGCTGGTCCGGGGTGACGCCCGGCCCCGGCAGCCGCGCCGTCATCTCCTCGGCCACCTGCCGCATCAGCCGGGTGGTCGAGTCCCGGTCGGTGCCGTAGCCGATGAGGTGCTCGGAGGTGACGTCGCCGAGCAGGCCGCGCCGGTGGTCGACGATGATCATCCTGGCCTGCCTCGGCTGGTAGCTGTCCGTGATGGCCCTGGCCAGCGTGCGCAGGAACGTGGTCTTGCCGGATTCGGTGTCCCCGAACAACACCAGGTGCGGGTCGGCGCCGAAGTCCAGCCGCACCGGGCCGAAGTCGTCTTCGGCGAGGCCGACGGCCAGCCGGTGCGCGGCGGCGTCGTGGGCGCGGGCCAGCTTCGCGTAGGGCAGCTGGGCGGGCAGCAGCCGCACGGCGGGCGCGGGCCGGCCCGGCCAGGCCGCGGCCACGGTGTCCACCAGCTCGCGCACCCCGTCGGCGAGGCCGGCCGGGTCCTCGACGCCGTCGATCCTGGGCAGCGCCACCAGCAGCTGGTGCTTGCTCATCGTCACGCCGCGGCCCGGCGCGCCTTCGGGCACCTTGATCGCCGACGCCCGGTCCACCATGCTGTCCACCGGGTCGCCGATGCGCAGTTCCAGCTTGCTGCCGAACAGGTCCCTGATGTTCATCCGCAGGTCGAACATCCGCGCCGCGGACACCACCACGTGCACGCCGTAGGAGAGGCCGCGGGCGGCGATGTCGGCCACCACCGCCTCCAGGTCGTCGAACTCGCTCCGCAGCGTGGCCCAGCCGTCGATGACCAGGAACACGTCGCCCCACGGGTCCCCGTCCGGGCCGCCGCCTTCGCGCACCAGCCGCCGGTAGGCGGCCATCCCGTCGATCTCGCGTTCGGCGAAAACCCGTTCCCGCTGCGCGATCAGCGTGCGCACCTCGGCGATCGTGCGCCGCACCGCACCCACGTTCTGCCTGCCCGCGACCACCCCGACGTGCGGGAGGCCGCGGATCGACGCCAGTGCGCCACCGCCGAAGTCGAGGCAGTAGAACTGCGCCTCACGCGGTGTGTGGGTGAGCGCGAGGCTGGTGACGATCGTGCGCAGCGCGGTGCTCTTGCCGGACTGCGGCCCGCCGATCACCAGCACGTGCCCCGCCGAGCCGGACAGGTTCAGCACCAGCGGGTCGCGCCGCTGGTCCAGCGGCCGGTCCAGGATGCCGACGACGGCCCGCAGCGCACCGGCCAGCCGCTCGTGCGCGGAGCCGAAGCCCCGCTCCTCGTGGGCGACGAGGTTCGGCAGCAACGCGTCCAGCGTGGGTGAGGCGTCCAGCGGCGGCAGCCACACCTGGTGGGCGGGCGTGCCCCGGCCCCGCATCCGCTCGACGATGATGTCCAGCAGGCTCTCGCCCACCGCCTCCTCGTCCGGCGCCTGCTCGGTTTCCGCGGGGTCGAGCGCGGGCGCCAGGTAGCGCGTCGAGTAGTCCGGCAGCTCCACCGCGCCGTCGTCCCCGGTGTCCAGCGGGCCCGGCTCCCGCGTGTGGTGCGTGCCGGAGACGTACGCCGAGCGGAACCGCACCATCGACCGGTCGTCCGTCTTGAGGAAACCGTGGCCCGGCGCGCGGGGGAGCTTGAAGGCGTCACCGACACCGAGCACCGTCCGGCTCTCCAGGTCGGAGAACGTGCGCAGCCCGATGCGGTACGACAGGTGGGTTTCCAGGCCCCGCAGCCGCCCTTCCTCGAGCCGCTGGCTGGCCAGCAGCAGGTGCACGCCGAGCGCCCGGCCGACCCGCCCGATCTGCACGAACATGTCGATGAAGTCGGGCTTGGCCGAGAGCAGTTCGCTGAACTCGTCGCAGATCACCAGCAGCGTCGGCACCTCCGGCAGCGGGGCCCCGGTGGCGCGGGCGCGCTCGTATTCGCGCAGCGACGTGAAGTTGCCCGCCGCCCGCAGCAGTTCCTGCCGCCGCAGCAGCTCACCGGTGATCGCGTCGGTCATCCGGTCCACCAGTGGCAGTTCGTCGGCGAGGTTGGTGATCACCGCGCTGGTGTGCGGGAGCTTGTCCAGGGTGGCGAAGGTGGCGCCGCCCTTGAAGTCGACGAGCGCGAAGTTCAGCGAGTTCGGCGGGTGGGCCACCGCCAGCGCCAGCACGAGCGTGCGCAGCAGTTCGCTCTTGCCGGAACCGGTGGCGCCGATGAGCAGGCCGTGCGGCCCCATCCCGTCCTGCGCGGACTCCTTGAGGTCCAGCTCCACCGGTGTGCCGTCGGTGCGGATGCCGAACCGGACCCGCAGCCGGTCCCGCGTCGGCCGCTGCACCCAGGTCTCGGCGGGGTCGAAGGTGCGCGGGTCGCCGATCTCCAGCAGCTCGGCCAGGTCGAGGTCGGTGCTCAGCGGTTGCTCGCCGCGCCCGCCCGCGCTGGCCCGCAGCGGGGCGAGCTGCCGGGCGATGCCCTCGGCGGCGGGCACGTCCAGCTCGTCCGCCCAGCCGAGTTCGACCGTGCCGTCCAGGGTCTGGCTGGCCAGCGCGCCGTCCTCGCCGACGTGCAGCACGATGGTCGCCGGGTCGAGCGCACGGGGTGGCACCCCGCGCAGGTCGATCACCGTGACGCCTTCGAGGCCGCCCTCGGCCATCAGCGTGTCCGAGCCCGCCGTCGATCCGCCGTCGAGCACCACGACCACGTGCGGCAGGGCGGCCCGGCTGTCCACCGCGAGGTCGAACCGGGGGCGCTCGCCGAGCAGGTCGTCGATCATCGCCTCGATCGACACGATGGAGCCCGCCACCAGCCGCAGCGGCCCCACCGCGTCGGCCCGCTCTGGGTGCAGTGCGTGCGGCAGCCACTTGAGCCACTCCCACTCCGCGTGCGCGACCGCCGAGGGGCAGGCCGCGATCCGCAGGTCGTCGGGGGACTGCAGCGAGGCCAGCTGGGTGAGCACCGCGCGCACCAGCGCGGTCGAACGGGTCCGGTCGCCGCGGACGTAGATCCGGCTGAACCCGTTGACGGCCATGGCCAGCGGCAGCCCGGGAATGGCGGTGTAGGTGGTGAGGAACCGGCGCAACGCCAGCGCGGACAACGGTTCCAGCTGTTCCAGCGGTTTGGCCTCCGGCGGGACGGGGGTCATCGCGGGCCGCTGCTCGCCGGTGCCGATGCGGGCGACCCCGAAGTCGGCGTCCACCGGGCGGCGTTCCCACAGCCGGTAGCTGGCGACCAGGGAGAGCAGCGCGGCCGGTTCCGGGTGCAGGTAGACCATCGCGTCGCGTTGCTTGTGGATCGACCGGGTCAGCCGCAGCCGCTGCTGCCCGAGGTGGCGGAGGTAACCACGCCGTTCCTGGCCCATCTCGCGCTTGCCGGGCCCGGAGGAGTTGAGCAGCGCGACGCCCACCATGCCCAGCATGCCGACGCCGAACAGGGCCATCACGACCAGCCGCAGCACCCCGGCACCGGCGCCGAAGCTGCCGGAGAACATCAGCATCATCGCGGCCATCATGGCGATCATCGGGATCACCATGAGGACCTGGGTCCACTGCCGCCCACCCGGCTGCGGGATTTCCGGCGGCGGATCGAGGATCAGTTCGCCGGAGGGTTGTTCCGGAGCGGGCCGGCGAACCGGCCTGCGCACCACGACCGTCGCCATCCCGCTCCCTCCATCCACCGGACGCCGACGATTCTCACCCCGGTTCGCGGGGTGGTGGGGCCGTTGGCAGGAACGTGCCGCGCGGCTCAGCGGGCGGCACCGCCCGAACTAGCGTCGAAATCGCCCTGTCAATGCTGGCACCGATGGCGGGCGGGGAAGACGGCGTGAGCCGCAGACAGGAAAGGAGGCTCCGATGACCGGTAGCGGTTTGATGGACGCCAACACGGACACGCTCGCGAGAGTGGTCCAGATGGCCGCGGTGGTCGTGCAGGAGATCGAAGGGCACCGCGGCAAGCTCGAGGGTGAAGTGAACAGCGTCATCCCCGCGCAGTGGAACATGAACCAGTCCCAGGCGCTGCTCGTGGCGCACAAGAAGTGGGACATGGCCATTCGCAACCTGTGCCAGAAGCTGGAAAAGCTGGGTGGCGACACCCAGTTCGCGATGAACGACTACATCAACGCCGACGACCAGGGCGTCCAGTGCTTCAACGGCGCCGAAGGTGGCGGCGGTTTCGGCGGCGGTGGTGGAGCGGGCTTCGGCGGTGGCTTCGGTGGTGGTTTCGGCGGCGGCTTCGGTGGCGGTTTCGGCGGTGGCTTCGGGGACGCGCTCGGGGGTGACCTCGGTGGCGGTCTCGGCGACATCGGCGGCGGTGACTCCGGCAGCGGTGGCGGCGGCGATTCCGGTGACGGCGGCGGTGGCGATTCCGGCGGTGACTCCGGCAGCGGTGGTGGCGGTGGCTCCGGATCTTCCGGCAGCACCTACGCCTTCGCCGGGGTGCTCCGCGCCCTGTGACCTTCCACCCGGCTGAGCAACACGAATCACGGAAAGGAGAGGACCCGTGCGCAAACTCGCGATGTTCGGTGCGCTGGACGGACTTTCGGCCAGCATGAACGGCTGCGTCAACGGCGTGCAGCAGTCGATCGACTCCTGGGGCAACGCCTCGGGAATGACCCAGGCCGACTGGACCGACCAGGCAGGCGGGCAGTTCGCCGAGATCAGCCGCGCCTGCCAGCAGGTGATGGTCGCGGGGCAGGAACTGATGCAGGCCATGAACCAGGGCGTGCAGTCCTGCAACTCGGAGAACATGGCCGCGGTGCAGCGTTCCTGCGGGCGGCTGGGCTCCGCGTGAGCGGTGCCCGCTGAAGGTGTCCCGGTGCGCCCCCGCGCACCGGGGCACCGTGGCAGCAACAGGTCAGCGGCGGCCACGCCGGCTCCGCGTCCAGCACAGTGGGGAACAGCTCGGCGAACCGGCGCTGGCCGGATGAAAGGTCTGCGATGTCCGAACCTGGTGCGGCACCGTCCACCGGATCGCCCGCGTCCGCGGAGAAATCCGGCGAGGGTTCAGCGCCCGCGGCCAAGCCCGCCGATTCCGCGGGACAGGTGAACTCGGACTCCGGTGGTTCGGCGGAGAAGCAAGACGCCACCCAGTCCGCGCAGCACAACGGTGAGCAGGAACAAGCCACCTCGACCACACCCACCGGCAAGGGCGAGCAAGAGCAAAACGCCTCGACCACGCCCACGGACAAAGGCGAGCAAGAGCAAAACGCCTCGACCACGCCCGCCGACAAAGGCGAACAAGAGCAAAACGCCTCGACCACGCCCGCCGACAAAGGCGAACAAGAGCGAAGCACCACAACCACACCGACCGACAACGGCGAACAAGTACAAGGCACCTCGGCCACACCCGCCGGCAACGGCGAACAAAGCGAATTCCGCCAGTCGGTTCACGAACAAGAACCACCCATCAGCCCAGCCGACTCGATGCACCAGGTGGCCGCCGACACGGACCGAGCCGCCGAGACGCTCAAGACCACCACCGAAGAGGGAGCCGCGGCGTGGGCCGCCACCAAGGCGGAGTGGACCGGCGCGCCCGCCGAGGAGGCGGACCGGCGGGCGGCCGAATTGGCCGAGCAGGGCAACGATGCCGCCCGCCTGGCGAATTCGGTGAGTGAAGCCACCGCGAAGAGCGCGGGCCACACCGAGCAGGCCAGGCTCACCGACGAGCAACTGCTCACCGACGGCGAGGGCGACTGGAACTCCGCTCGCGCCCTGCTGCCGGACGGGTACAGGCAGGTCGCCGAGACACAACTCGCCACGGCCACCGCGAACGCCACCCGGCAGAACCACGCCGCCGCCGAAGCCGGAATCCGGCAGGTCTGGGCAGAACTGTTCGACGAGGGTGGCGACCTGGTCGACGACGCCGGTGCTGCCGTCAGGGATGCGGGCAACCAGGCGGACGAAGCGCTCGGTGACGCCGGCGATGCGCTGGCCGGCGGCGTCAGCGGCGCGTTCGAGTCCGCGGGCGAATTCCTGGGCGGTCCGGTCGGCAGGGCGCTCGGGGAAGGGGTCGGCGACGCCTTCGGCGGCGAGTTGGAGACAGCCGGAGAACTGGCGGGCGAGGCCGTGGACGGGCTCGCCGGCACGGTCGGCACCGGGCTGGAGACGCTCGGCGGGGTTTCCGACGCGATCGGCGACGGCATTCGCGATGGCGACCCGTTGAGCATCCCAGGGGAAGTGGGTGCCGCGTACGGGGAAGGCGTCGGCGAAACCGTCGAACACTGGCTGGAGACACGCGACGACATGGTCGACGCCGTCACCGACGGGGTGGCCGACGATGTCGCGAACATCGGCGAAACCACACTCGAAGTCGCGGAAGCGGCCGGCTTGCTGGACGAGGCGACCGAAGCGATGCGCGACGCGGGCGACGCGGCCGTGGACTCCGCGTCGTACCTGGGCGAAAGCGCCGACGATCTCATCGACGGCGCCGGATCCGCTGTCGGCGGCGCACTCCAAGCACTGGAACTCGCGACGGCCGGGCAAACCGTCACCAGCATGGCCGATGCGGCCGGTGACGCCGTCGCCGAGCAGACGACGGCGCACGGCGCGGGGGTGCGGAACAGCATCTACGACGCCGCGCAGGGCCTGGACGGCAAGGACCGGCCGCGGACGGTCTACATCTCCCACGAACGCTACCCGGCGTCCGCGCAGCACGTGGACGAAGCCCAGGGCGGGAGGATCTGGCGCGGTGACGAATACCGGGACACCCGATCCGGGCTGGGAAGTGTTTTCCAGGTCGATCGTCCTGGTGCCGCCGACCGTCGCGCGGCTGCTCTCGGCTCGCTCCCGTCCAGCTCGGAATACGACCGGGACGAGTACCCGCCCGCGGTCGCGGACACCACCGGGGAGAAGAGCGTGAAGAACCTGCCGTTCTCCGACAACCGTGGCGCGGGTTCGTCGATGGGCAACCAGATCAACGGGCGCGACGCCTCCATCCAGCGCCAGCTCGAAGGCACCGGGCTACCGTTCTTCGGTGACGGCCGCGTCGATGACGGGGACTGGATCGAATTGAGGACTTTCCGATGAGCACGGCACAGGCGGGACTGGCGGAACTGCTCGAGCGGGCCAGGGGCCCGCTGGGGCCACCGGTCGAGGGCGACTTCGGCGCCGGATTGCCGGGTGAGCTCGGCGCGTTGCTGGCGGAGCTGAACGGGTTCGCGTTGTTCGACTACGGTGTCCAGGTGTTCCACGCCGGCCCATCCGGGCTCGGCCCGGAACTCGGTGCCTGGAACGCCGCGGACACCTGGAAGGACACCTACGGCGACCTGGCCGGCGGGCTGCTGTGCTTCGCGCAGGACCTGTTCGGCGTCCAGTTCGCCATCGAGGAGGGCCGGCGGATCGTCACCTTCGATCCGGAGACGGGCGAACGGGAGAGCGTCGGCCCGGATCTCGACAGCTGGGCCGGCTGGTTGCTGGAGCAGCCGGACGTGCACGGTGCGCGGTCGTTCGCCGCGCTCTGGCAGGACACGCACGGCGCGCTCGGGCACGGCGAGCGGTTGCTGCCGATCGAGCCGTTCGTGCTCGGCGGCGAATACGCGCTGGACAACCTCGTCGTCCGCGATGCGGTGACCGCCATGCGAATCCGCGGCCCGCTCGCCCAGCAGCTGCGCGACCTGCCCGACGGCACCCAGATCTCGTTCGTCATCACCTGAGGCGAACCTCGCGCGGACCTTCCTCCTGGAACGCGCCGATGGCCGGGGCGGGTCGCGGCGGCGGTGGTCACCGCACGCTGGGCTGGTTGCCCGCCACGATGTCGCCGAGATTGGTGAGCGCGGAGTTGTGGTCTTCTTCCCTGAAGTAGTCGACGTGCCGGCCGAACCCGGGGACGCCTTGCCCGGGCAGCGGATCGGCGCGGAACGTCTGATTGCCGAATCCCGCACCGGTCGGATCGGCCCCGAGCGGTGAGAGGGTGACCGGAACCCCGTCGAGCGGAGCGGACACCGACCCGATGTCGCCGATCCAGTCGTCTTCGAACTCCGTGGCCCACACGCGGGTGCCGGGAGACAGATTGAGCTGCGAGGCGTCGTGTACGCCGAGACCGGGACTGCCGACCGAAACGAAGTCGTCAACCGGCAGGCCCGGGTTCTCCCGGGCCGCCAATCCGGCGGTGGTGCCGCCGTAGCTGTACCCGATGAGCGTGTTGTGCGATCGTCCTTCGTAGTGGCTGTCGCGAAGGCCCTGCTGGAAACCGGCGAGGTCGCCCGCGGCGTTCATCGCGTAGGAAGGCGATGCCGCGTGCGGGAAGATGCTGTCCGGTGCGTCGTAGCCGAGCCAGGTGATGACCGAGACCGGTGGCGGCGCCTGGCCCGGCGGCGTCTCGGGGGCCAGCGCGGCCAGCGCGGCCCGGTGAATGGCGTCGCCGTCGCCGATCAGGTTCCCGGCGTCGCCGAGGTCCGCCATGGCGCCGGGAACGAAGGTCGCGACGTGTTCGGCGATGTCCGGATTTCCCCGCGCCACGATGAAGCTACCGTCTTCCCGCGGGTCGAAGCCGAGCAGGTAGAACCGGTCGTGTTCCCCGTTCCCCTCGGTCTCCTCCAGGCGGTCGTGAATGGTGGTGATTCCGCTGAGCTCGGCGATCCTGTCGTCGAGCTCGCGGATTCGCTGTTCCACGTGGAGCCGCTCCACGTCGTGCCCTGGGCCCTGCAGGTTCTCCCGTTCGGCCAAGAGCCGGTCGCGCTCCGCCTTGCCGGCGGCGAGATCGGCCTCGACCCGGGGCAGCTCCCGCTCCAGCAGGATGCGGTTGGCCTTGTCGCGGGCGACCGCCGGTGCACCGTCCTGGTTGCCGACGATTTCCGGGTGCTGCCCGGCGAGCGCCAGCCAGTGCTCGTCGATTTCCTCCCGGTTCGCTCCTTCGGGGGGCCGGGGTAGCTGAGTCCCGCCTTGTCCGGCGTCGTGGAGCACGGCCTGCGCGTTGTCCAGGTCGGCGGCCGCGGGCTGCACGGCCGGCGTACCGGGGTGGACCGCCGGGCCGTTCCCCGCGGTCGTCGGCGTGGCTGGTGCGGTGGCCGGCTGCGCGACCGCGCCCTGCGGCGCTTCGCCGTCCGGAGCCGGCACCGGGACCGGGGCGGAAGGCGCTCCGGGCGCCGGCTCAGCCGGCGCCCCGGCCTCGAGGTGGCGGATGTTGGCCGCCGTGCGTTCGTCTTCCCGGTTGACGTCGCGCACCGTGGCGGCCTCGATCTGGCTCCTGGCGACGTTCCGGTCCGCGTCCGGGAGGAGGTGGGAAAGCTCGTAGGGGGCGTCGTTCGAGCTGACGACCGCTTCCCGGCGTTCGATGCCGTCCCGGACGTGGCCGGCGGCCGCGTTCGTGTAGTCGGTCAGGGCCGCGGCTTCCTGCTCGACGGTGTCGACCTCGGCGGCCACCGAATCGGCGCGGTTCCGCGTCGCCTCGCCCGCGGGGTCGTGCCAGGCCCGGTCGACGGCGGCCGTGGCCTGCTCGCTCTCGCCGCGAGCCGTCGCGGCCGTTTCGCCGACCTTGCCCACCTCGTCGCCGACCGCCTCGAGCCGCTCCGGCGGGGTCACTTCCTGGGTCTGTCCCCGCACGGCTGTTTTCAGTTCGCTCTCGTCACCGGCCTCGGTTCGCTCCGGGGTGCCGTCGCTCGCACGCTCGCCGGAACCTGCCGGCTCGCCGTTCCGCGGCTCCGGCCCGGATGCGTCCGCCTTCTCCGCAGACTCCGGACCGCGAGCCGGCTCGGGCGTGCTCTTTTCCGCCGGGGCAGCGGATTCCGCCTTGGACGCGGCGGGTGCCGAAGGTGCTGCAGCCGTGGCGGTGCCGCCACCCGAGTCCTCTGCCATCAGCGGAACTCCTCGATCGACACGGTGGGAGCCCAGCTTCGCGCGCCGAGAACGGCCGTGACGGCGCCTGACCTGTTCCGGCCAGCAGGCGGGTGGCCGGAACAGGCCAGCAGCCGCCGCACCACCCGCACCGGCGCGACACTGATCACCAAGGCTCCGGCAAGAGTTCAGGGAGTGCCCAGATGGCCGAAACAGCAGGAGACGGTCCCACCGCGTCCGCCTCCCCCGCACCGGCGGATTCCGGTGCGGGCGACCCGGCTCCCGCGGAGAAGCGATCGGGCGCGGGGACCACGGAAACGGGTGCCGAGGAGAAGGCGCCCGCGGCCGCAGACACCGGCCAGGACCCAGCGGCGCGCACGGACGAGACCCGCACCGAAACCTCCGGGAACGAGAACACCGCCTCCGCTCAGGAGCCGAACGGGGACCGCACCGAAGCGCGGGGCGAAACCACCGGGAACGAAGACGCCGCCGGAACGCCGGCCCCGGGCCAAGGGCCGCCGGGCGACGGGCGCACCGGCGGCGAAGGTGCCGGTCAGGAGCAACGGTCCACGGCACCGGAAGACAGAACCGACGAACTCACCCAGCGGGTGCTCGCCGAGGCACCCCTGCCCGAAACCGACACCGGGGTGATCCGCACCGCCGCCGACGGGCTGCGTGAGACCGGCGCCCGCGGGCGGGACGCCGCCGATCAGGCGCTCAGCGTCGCGTACGCAACCGAGCAGGACTGGCGTGGCCGTCCCGGCGAGCAGTTCGGCGAGCAGACGACCGCCGAGGCCGAACGGACCAGGGCGGCCGGTGAGGACATGGTCAGGCTCGGCGAAGGGCTCTCCCGCGGCGCCGACACCGTGGACACGCTCACCCGGGAGCGGCTGGCCGACATCGATGACGGCCGTCCGATCCACGCGGTGAGCCAGACGATGCCCCCGGCGGAAGGCAACTTCGTCGCCGACCGCCTGGTGAACGACCTCGTCCAGCGCGGCCGGAACGCGACCGACCAGGCCGCCCAGCAGGTGCGCGACACCTTCGACGGCTGGCAGGTCACCCCGATCCAGCACGAACGCGCTCCCGTGGTGACCGGACACCGGCTCGAAGTGGAAACCGGGAAGAAAAAGGGCGGCCGGAACCACGAGAAGCTCTTCGGTGCCAACAAAACCGACGACCAGGTCGAGCGCAGCAAGCTGAGCGACCCGTCGCTGGTGCGCAACTACGACGCGGTGCGGGACGCGTCGTTCCAGGTCGACTCCGGGCTGCGCAACCTGGAACTGGCGGGCAACGACGTGCCTGCCCGGCTCACCGCCGACGTCACCGGGTGGCGCAGCGACTCGTTGCCGCACCAGGGTTCGCTCTACACCGAGTTCCTGGACACGCCCACCCCGAAGGGCGGCCGGTTCGACGGGAAGGCGGCCTGGGGCTTGGGCGGGTCGGCGGACGTGCGTGCCGACGTCGGCGACGTCTCCGGGCGGGCGAGACTCGAAGCGCTGGCCGGTGCCGAAGCCGAGGCCAAGCTCGACGTCGGCTCGCAGTTCTTCGGTGCCGGGGCCGGTGGCTTCGCCGGGGCCAAGGTGAGCGCGGGCGGCTTCACCGAAGTCGGTGGCTTCGGTGCGGGTGGCAGGGCCGAAGCCCGGTTCGGCATCGGGCTCGACGCGGGGGTGACCTTCGGCAAGAAGGACGGGGACTGGGTGATCGGCGGCAAGATCGGCGCCGCACTCGGCCTCGGCGGGAAGCTGGAGGGCCAGCTCGTCATCGACCCGGACAAGGCGGGCCAGACCCTGCGGGACCTCGGATCGGCCATCGTCGACGGCTTCCGGAACCCGGGTCCCGCGATCCCCCACACCACCTACTTCTAGTGGAGAGCCACGGTGCCGGCGAGCCTGTCCTTCCCGATCGAGTTCACCATGCCACCCGGCTGGCGGCCCCCGCTGCCGCAGGAGGCCGCGGGCGCGGTCGTCGCCGTGCGACCCGGGCTGACCGCGACCATCGCCTCGACCGGCGAGTTCCGGGCGGACGACACGGGGTTGCCCGAGATCGCCGACGAGGCCGTCGCCACGCTGCGCGAGTCCGGCACGCACGTCGACGTGCTGAGCCGGACGGAGGTCGGTGGTTCCGCTTCACCGGGGCTCGCGCAGATCCTGCTGCTGGGCCCCGGCGGGCAGGTGGTGCAGTGCCAGGCGTTCCTCGCGGTGCTCGACGGCGGCGGCAGCGGCGTGCGCGTGGTGCTGCGGTTCGTGCTGGCCACGACCAGGCAGGAGGCCGGGGGCCTGGTGGGCGACTTCCAGCAGTTCCTCGACACCGTTCGCCTGAGGCCGGGGAGCGCGGCCGAGCTCGAGCAGCCGGTCCCCCGGCACACCCGTTCGTCACCCGAAGAGAACAACCAGTGAGACCGAGGAGAACCCACGGTGAAGCCGATGATCGACCCGGCCGCGCGGAAGGCGGACTACGAACGGCTGCGCGACGACCTGCTCGAAATCCGGGAGAAGATCGCCGACATCGAGGCCGTGGCCGACTCGCCGGACGGCCTCGTCAGCGCCACGGTGGTCGGCCGCGGTGAGCTGAGCGAGCTCTACCTCGACCCCAGGATCTACCGGACGCACGATTCGAAGGCGCTCGCCGCCTCCATCGTGGACACGATCAGGGACGCGGTGGCGCAGTCGCAGGAGCAGCTGTTCGAGATCACCCGCCAGTACCTGCCGCCCACCGCGAAGCTCGAGGACACCGACGTGCACACCGGCCCCTTCCTGCACCAGCTGGACCGGAAGATCAAGGGAGAGTTCTGATGGCGGACTACGACATGGACCCGGACGCGGTGACCCGCGGCATCAACCGGCTGCGTGCGGTCGGCGAGGACTTCGGGGGCGCGTGGGAAACGCACAAGCGGGCCATCCAGGCCGGGCAGGCGGGCATCGGCGGGGACACCCTCGCCCAGGCGTTCCTGGAGAAGTACCTGCCGCTCGCCGAGCAGCTGACGGCGAAGGCCGACGGCATCCCCGGCGCGTACCGCGGGTTGTGCGACGACGCGATGGGCTGCGTGGCGGACTACCTCGCGGCGGACGCACAGGGCACCGGCGCGGTCGACCGGCTCACCGGCACCGACGGCCGGGAAACACCGGCCTGACGCCATGACCGGCAGCAGGCTGACGGCGGCGGCCGTGGTCACCGCGGCCCTGGTGGTCCACCCCGGCGTGGCCACGGCGGCACCGCCGCCGGGTGCCTGCGGTGACGCCGACCCGGCGAGCCCCACCGTCACCGAGGTGCCGTGGGCCCAGCGGACGCTCGACACGAAGGCCGTGCACGAGCACGGCACCGGCGCCGGGGTGGTGGTCGCCGTGGTCGACTCCGGGGTGGACGCCGACCACCCGCAGCTGCGCCAGCCCGGGAAGGTCGCGCCCGGCCAGGACTTCTTCCTCGTCGGCGACCTCCCGGGCGACTTCGACTGCGTTTCGCACGGCACCGGGGTGGCCGGCCTCATCGCGGCGGCCCCCGCCCCCGGCATCGGGTTCACCGGCCTGGCGCCGGACGCCACGATCCTGCCGGTGCGGGTCAGCGAGAGCGACACCACCGACGGCGCCAGCCAGGCCATCGATCCCGAGGTGCTGGCCAGGGGCATCTGGTACGCGGCCGACCAGGGTGCCGACGTGCTCAACCTGTCCGTCGCGGGTGGACTCGACAACACCTACGTGCGCGACGCGATCCGGTACGCGGTGTCGAAGGACGTGGTCGTGGTGGCCGCCGCGGGCAACGCCCAGCAGGGGGCCGCGCCCGGCCCCGCGAGCTACCCCGCCGGTTACGACGGGGTGCTCGGGGTCGGTGCGGTGGACATGACCGGCACCCGGCTGCCGAGTTCGCAGATCGGGCCGCAGGTGGACCTCGTGGCCCCGGGGGCCGGGGTGCTCAGCACCGCGCGGGCGGGCGGGCACCAGTACCGCGACGGCACCAGTTTCGCGGCGCCGTTCGTGTCGGCGACCGCGGCGCTGGTGCGATCGGCCCGGCCGGAGCTGTCCGCCCCGGAGGTGGTGCGGCGGATCCTCGCCACCGCGAGCCCGGCGCCGGGTGGCCGGGACAGCACCGCCTACGGGGCCGGGCTGGTCAACCCGTACCGGGCGCTGACCGACGGCCTGGTGACCGCGGGCCCGGCCGCGGTGCCCGCCGTGCGGCGTCCCGTGCCCGACCCGGCGCAGGTGCGCCTCGCCGAATGGTGGGACGGCAGCACCTCGGCGGCACGGCTCATCGCGGTGCTCACCGGCGCGCTGGCCGCGCTGGGCGCGCTCACCGCGCTCGTGCTCGGCCGGGGGCGCCGCACCGGCTGGCGCCCCCGCCGCGCGGTCCTCCCGCCCGCCGAGCCCCGGCACGGCGGGCGCGACGACCTGCCGGAGGAGATGTTCGTGGTGCCGCCCCCACCGGCGGAACGCTGACCAGCACGGTTCACCGGAGCACCGCGGCCGGGTCGAGGCCGCTGCCCAGCGGCACCCGGTCGACCAGGCCGGCGGGCAGCCGGACGGGCGTCGCTTCGCCGTAGCCCAGGATGGCCAGCACCTCGCGGCTCGCCAGCGGGAACGCCCGGCCCTGGTCGGTGACCAGCACGAGGGTGCCCGCGTACGCCCCCGCGCTCGGCATCACCTCGACCACCGCCGCCCGCCCCGGCTCCACGTGGATGCGGTCGGCCATCGGCATCCCGTGCGCACCCCGGCCGGGGGTGGCCATGGTCGCGCCGCCGGGCACCTGGACGTCGACGTGCAGTTCGGGCACCGCCGCGGCGGGCTGGTAGGTGGCGCAGAGCGTGCCCCCGCCGGCGAACCGGGGACGCACCACGGGTGCCGCGCCCGGCTCGGCCGGGACCGGGGGCGCCTTGGGCGCCGCGGCGGCCGCGGCCGGGCCGAGCGGGACGTCCACCGGCTGGCCGCCGTCGTAGGCACGCGCGGTTTCCGGATCGGCGCGCTGGATGTCGTACTGGAGCGGGGAAATCGGCCGGAGGCGGTCCGCCTCGGCCAGGTAGTGCTCCCGCCCGCCGGAGGTCTGCACGACCAGCAGCTGACCCACCCGCAGGCCGGTCAGGCCCGGCACGGCCGTGGACGGCGAGCCGGTGCCCGCCGGGCGGAGGGGCCCGATCGGCGCACCCGCGGGCAGGATGTCCACCAGCGGCATCCCGGCCCGCGTCCTCGGCTCGGTGCCCAGCCCGAGCCCCGCCGACACGATGCCCGGCTGCTCGATGCGGTGCCGGTGGCCACCGGCGATCAGGTAGGTCTCCCCGCTGGCGGGCACCTCGGCGAGCACCGCCGCGTCGGCCAGCGGCCTGCCACCGGGGGCGCCGGTGCCCACCAGCAGCAGCGATTCGTCCACGGTGGACCCGCTGGGGTCGGGTACCGGCCGCGAGCAGAGGCTCCAGCCACCGGTGAGCAGCCGGTCCGGGGCGGGCAGCGCGTCCGGCGCGTCCGCGAGGCCGATCCACGGCCCGCGCGGCACCCCCGCCAGCGAATCACTGGCCACCGAGACCGTTTCGGCGTGCTCACCGAGGGCGAGCAGCGCCGAGGCGTAGTTCGTCACCGGGTGCAGCACGCCGCCGAGGTAGAGGTAACGCGCCCCGGACTCCTGCGCCACGATCACCGACGGCCGCTCCCGCCACGAGGTGTTCCCGCCCGGGTTGACCAGCCCGTACACCCAGAACCCCACCAGTGCCAGCACCCCGATGACCACACTGCCGATCGCGGCGCCGCCGGGACGGCGGAACGGCGGCTGCTCCGGGTCCGGTTCGCGCGTCACCAGCGCCGAGATCGCCCGCTGAGCCAGGAACTGGTGCGCCTGCAGCAGGTCGCGTTTGGACGCCATCGCCTCAGCCGCTCAGTCCGCGCACGAGCCCGTACAGGCCCAGCACCGCGCACAGCACGGGCACGCACGCCAGCACGATGCCGATTTCCAGCAGTTCGGCGAACCGGCCGAAGAACGGGCTCGGCAACCGCTTGCTGTAGCCGAGGCCCAGCAGGATCGCCAGGCCGGCCACGGCGATCAGCACGGGTGTGGTCACCGCGAGCAGGCTGTCCCCTTCGGCCATCAGCGGGCCGGTGACCAGCGCCCCCGCGCCCGCCACACCGGTCAGCAGCAACGGGGCCCGGTGCCGCACGGCCGGGTAGAGCCGGGCCCGCAGGCAGAAGCCGACCGAGAGCACGCAGAGCAGCACGACGACCGAGGCGCTCGCCTGCCCGGCCACCGCGAACTGGGCGAGCACGGCGACCGTGGCGGCCCCGCCGATGGCGCCGGTGAGCAGCTGGTCGGCTCGCAGCACCGCGGCGTACACCGCGTGCCGCGGTGGCTGCGGGTCGTCCCGCACCAGGTCGGCGGTGCTGCGTGGCAGCACCGGCATCGGAACCCGGCCCAGCCGGGTGGCCAGCGGGCCGAACAGCGGTGAGCACAGCAGCACCACCGCGGCCGCGACCGCGGCGCCGTCCACCCCGTCCAGCGCGTCCAGCCCGGCCAGCCAGGCCGCGAGCCCGCCCAGCAGGCCCGCGGTGACCCCCGCGATGAACAGTTCGGCGCGCTCGACCACCCCGGCGTATCCCAGCGCGGAGGCCACCACGAGCGCCGAGCACGCGGCGAGCAGGTGCGGTGCGCCGAACCCGGCGCCCGGCGGGCCACCGCCGAGCAGCAGCCCGCCACCGGCGAAGGCGAACGGCAAGCCCAGCGCGGCGACGACCGCGCCGGCCCCCGCGTCCCCCAGCGCGCGGGCCAGCGCCGTTCCGGCGGCGAGCAGGACCACGCAGCAGCAGAAGGCGGCCCACGCCGCCGCCGTCCACGGTGGCCCGGCTCGCAGCAGCGCCACCAGGGCGAGGATCGCCGAGAACGCGCCGGTGAGCAGTCCCGCGGCACGGGTGTGCGCGGGCCCCCACGGCCTGCCGGTCCGCCCGGCGCCCTGCGCGATGGTGTCGGCGAGGTCGTCGTACTCCAGCTCGGGCCAGTGCAGGCGGCGGGACACCAGGTGCAGCACCTCGCCGTCGCGGATGCCGCAGGTGCCGAGCGAGGTGCCGAGGTCGAGCGCGGTGCCGTCGGTGCGGCGCAGCAGCCAGCCGCCGTCGGTCACCCCGTCGTCGGCGAGGCTCTCCCCGGCGCGGCGCAGGAGGCCGGGCAGGACCTCGGCCACCGACGCGCGTTCCGGCAGCGCCAGGTCGATCCGCCGAGCCGGTGCGTCGATGGTCACCCTGACGAGGTTCGTCGTCATCCGCGTCGTCCTCCTGGCCTCGCGGGGCCGCGGCAGCATCCTGCCGCGAGCGCCACCGTGGAACTTCCCGTTCCTACGATGGGAGAGCGAACGGTCCGGGGGAACGGCCACGGCAGCTACCGGACACCCATTTCCACAGGGGACACGATGACGAATCCCGGCGACGACGAACTGGTCCCCCTCGGCGACGGCCCGGTGGCCACGGTGTTCGCCGGGGTTGACGGGGACACCGCATTCGCCCTCAAGGTCTACCCCGGGCCGATCGACCGGCGGACCCGCGGCCTGCTGGAGGCCGAACTGCGCAGGCTGGGCGAGTTGCGCACGCGGGCGCACGTGCTGGTGGCCGACCAGGTGGCGGAACTGCCCGGCGGCCGGTGCGCGCTGCGGATGGAGCTGTGCACCCAGTCGCTGCCGGAGCTCATCGGCTCGGTCGGCCCGCTGACCGTTCCGGACGCGCTCGCCGTGGGCAGCGCACTGGCCGCGGCGCTCGCGGCCGCCCACGCCCTGGGGGTGGTGCACGGCGGGGTCACCCCCGGCAACGTGCTGTTCCGGCCGTCCGGGGAGCCGGTGCTCGCCGACTTCGGCCTCACCCTGCGCCACGCCTTCCCGCCGGACGTGGCCGCGGCGGTGGACTTCCTGGCACCGGAGACCGTGCGGGACGGCACCAGGGACGAGCGGACGGACCTGTACGGGCTCGGTGCCGTGCTGTACTTCGCGCTGGCTGGTTCGTCACCGCACCAGGGGCGGCTGGGTGAACCGGTGGACGAACGGCTCCTGCGCACGCTCAGCGGCGAGGTGCCCGTGCTGGAGCGCACGGACCTGCCGCCGGGGCTGAGCCAGCTGGTGTCCGCGCTGCTGGCCAAGAACCCGGACGCGCGACCGCTGGACGCGGCGACGGTGGCCGCCAGGCTGGGCCCACCGCAGACCCAGCCGGTGTTCGACGACTTCGGTGACGCCTTCGCGAGTCCCGCCGAGCCGCCGCCGCAGCCGCCCGTCCCCGCCCCCCAGCCCCGGGGAGAGCTGGTGGTGCAGTACGGGCCCGGCGACGAGGCGCGGCGCAAGCCGAAGGCCGGTGCCGCGCTCGCCGCCGCCGGTGCGCTGTCGGTGCTGGCCGTCGCGGTGGTGCTGTTGCTGCTGAACCGGCCCGCGAAGCTCGACGTGCCGATCGGCCCGGCCGGGGTCGCCGCCCCGGCGCCCGCTCCGCCCGGCGCGCAGGCGGTGCTCCTCGAACTGGCCGATCCGGTGGACAAGGGCAACTACGTCGAACTGTCGTGGCGGAGCAGCGAACCGCTGGACTTCGTGGTTATCATCGCGCCGGAGGGGCAGGAAGCGCAGTCGAAGTTCGTCGAGCGGGCCACCACCTACCGAGACCGGATCGACCCGGTGCTGCGGTACTGCTTCCTGGTCCAGGGCGCCACCTCCACCGGCTTCGTGCAGAGCCAGCCGAAACCGATCCGGGAAGCCACCTGCACCGACGAGTAGCTCCACGCGGAGGTTTCGTGACCGCTCCACCCCTGGTGCTCACCCTCGCCGTGGACGAGGGAACCCAGCACACCTGGGACGAGCTGCGCCGGACCTGGTTCCCGCCCGACCGCCTGCTCGTCGGGGCCCACCTCACCCTCTTCCACGCCCTGCCGGGCACCCGGACCGGCGCGATCACCACCACCTGCGCCGAAACCGCCGCCGGCACCTCGCCCTTCCCCCTCGCCGTGGACGGAATCCGCTCCCTCGGCCGGGGCACCGCGCTGACCGTTTCGTCGACGGTCCTTTCGCGACTCCACCAGAGCTTGCAGAGCCGCTGGCGCCCGTGGCTGACCGCCCAGGACGCCCAGCCGTTCAAGCCCCACGTCACCGTGCAGAACAAGGTGAGCCCGCAGGCCGCCGCCGACACCCTCACCCTGCTGCTGGCCGATTTCACCCCGGCCGAGGCCACCGCCACCGGCCTCGACCTCTGGCAGTACCTGGGCGGCCCCTGGCGCCCGCTGGCCTCATTCCCCTTCACCGCCCACTGAGCAGCGCTCCCCGCCCCGCCCCGATACCCGCCGTAGTCACGCTGAAAGAGCGAGGTGGCCCCACGTCCGGACCCTCAACCATGCTCCCCGGCAGACCCGCCATCCTCCACCGTCTCCTCCGGCGGACGCACCTGCGAAGGATCACGCAGCCACTTCAGCTTCACCTCGAACTGCCCCTGCAGCCCGGTCTTCGCGATCACCGCGCCCGCCTGCGCGTCCAGCTTCACGCCGAACTTCAGCTCCACCTCGTCCGGGCCCATCGCCCGGAACTTCGCCAGCGCGGCCGCCGCCGCATCGCGCACCTCGTCCAGCGCGCGTTCGAACGACACCCCCGCCTCGCGGAGCAGGTTCTTCGGGCGACCGGCGCGTTCGACCGAATGCGGGACCTCCACTTCGACCAGCACCGAACCCCCGTCGTCGAGCGGGAACCGCACGAACTCCGTCACTGACACCCTCCTATCGGCCGCACGGCAGGTCGAGCCCGTCCTCGGGTGCGAGGCGGACCCGTTCGAGCACCTCCAGCAAGCGTTCCAGCTGCGCCGGATCGGCGAGGTAGTCCAGCACCGCCCGGTGGAAGGCGTCGCTCATCGTCGCGGGCATCATGTCCGAAGCGTCGAAGCACCACGCCCCCGAGGTCAGCCGTCCGGCCACCTTCACGCTCAGCGGATCCCGGTACACCCCCTGGGCCACCAGGTTCGGGTTGATCGAGAAGCTGGAACTGGCCGCCTCGGACGGCCACACCGCCTGCCCGCGGTCCGAAGCCAGGTACCGCATCAGCGACCGGGCGGCGGGTGAGTCGGTGAACATCCCGGCCAGGTCCGCCGACACCACGGCCGGTTCCGCGGCCGGGTCGGCGAGCGGGTCCACCACCGGGAACGGGAAGAAGTCGAACTGCCCCACCGCCGGTTTCGCCCGGTACTGCTGGTAACCGCTGATCCTGGACGAGGCGAAGTGGTCCAGCACGCACCCCGGCGGTTCGGCGAACATCGGCTCGGCGCTGTTCCCGAACCCCAGCAGCAGCGCGCCGTTCGTGCCACCGCGCACCGCACCGGCCGGGGTGACCAGCCTGCCCCAGTCCGCCCACGCCTGCCGGACCTCCGGCGAGGTCCACGGCAGCTCACCGGCCGCCCACCGCCGGTAGACCTCCGGACCGGAGCGCCGCAGCAGGATGTCCTCGATCCAGTCGGTGCCCGGCCAGCCCGAGGTGCTCTGCGACTCCATGCCGAGGCACCACGGGGTCCGCCCGCGCGCACCCAGCTCGTCGCCGAGCGCGACCAGGCCGGCCCAGGTGCGCGGGGGCGGGCCGGGCAGCGTGCCGGTGCGGTACCAGACCAGGCTCTTCAGGTCCGCCTTCACCACCACCGCGTAGTCCGCCTGCGTGCCGAGGCGCCGCAGCGGCAGCCACTGCGCCCCGCCCTGCTCCCCGGCCCGGTCCCCCTCGATCGGGTGCAGGTCGCCACCGGCCGCGTACCCCGCCAGTTCCCCGGGGTTCGGCAGCACCGCGATGTCCGGCGGCTTGCCCTGCTGCACCTCCGAGCGCAGCACCTGGGTGACCGAGCGGGTCCCGCGGTAGTCGACCTCGATCCCGCTCTCCTCCTCGAACCGCTGGAGCACCGTTTCGAACGCGGCCCCCTCGGCGCCCTCCCACGAGGCGAGCACGGTCAGCGTCTCGGTCCCCGGCGGCCCGGCCGAGCAGGCGCTCAGGCCGAGCAGCAGCACCCCGAGCAGCGCCCGGCCCCTCAACCACCTCATGCGGACCTCCGGTCGAAGCGGTACTCGGCGATGCGCTCGTGGAAACCGGCCAGCACCAGGCCGGTGATCGCCAGGCCGAGCCCGGCGATCAGGTACTCGAACAGGACGGGCACGTCGGCGGCGGCGAGCTGGTCGTCGATCCGGCGGCCCTCCTCGGCGGGTTCACCGGCGACCGCGGGCGGGGCCGCGGGACCGGCGGGCAGTCCGGCGGCCAGCTGGTCGGCCACCGGGCCGCAGGCACCCGCGCAGTGCTCCCGGACCAGACCGACCAGTTTCGGCCGCCCGGCGGCGGCCTCGGCGGTCATCCCGGCACGCCACTGCGCCACCGCCGTGTCCACCGTGCCACCGGCCTCCCGCGCCCCCGCCGCCGAACCGAAGGCGAACCAGGTGGTCACGACCATGCCGAGCAGCAGCCCGGACGCGCCGAGCAGCCAGAAGTTCCAGCGCCGCCGGAACCGCCGCCGCAGGCCCCGCTGCGCCCAGCCCAGCAGCCCGGCCAGCAGCAGCGCGGGCAGCAGCCACAGCCAGGCCACCGCGGTGGCCAGCCAGCCGTCCGAGAGCTGGGCGCGCAGGGCGCCGTGCTGGAGGTCGGCGAGCGCGCCGAGCCGGGCGAGGATGCCGTTGTCCGCCGCGTGCATCAGCCGCGAGGCGTACCAGAGGTCGGCGGTGCCGAGCATCCGGCCACCGTCCTGCCGGTAGTGCGCGTCGGCCTGCTCGACGAAGTTCGTGTACCCGGCCAGCAGTCCTTCGACCACCTGGAGCCCGAGACTGCCCTCGTCCCCGGCCGCGTTGTGCTCGGCGACCCGCGCCAGGCTCTGGCGGGCGATCACCAGCTCGCTCTGGTGCCGCTCCCCCGGCCCGATCAGCTCGACCTGGCCGGTGTCGAAACTGCTCACCACCGCGTTGTCCGCCTTGACCAGCGCGTCCTGGGCGGCCACCACGGCCAGCACCGCGGGTGCGGTCCTCGCCCGCACGTCGGCCACGGTGGCCTGCACCCCGGTGAAGGTGAGCAGCGCCGCGAGCGCGGCCACCACGGTGGCGGCGACCAGCCCGAGGCGCAGCCGGGTCAGCCAGCGCAGGGTGCTCATCCGGCCGCGCCCACCCGCGTCCCGCACCGGCCGCACACCTTCGCACGGGCCCGCAGCTGCCGCTGGCACCCGGTGCACCGCACCGCCTCCCCCGTTTCCCCGTCGGGTTCGGGCTCCGGCTGGGACGTGGTGGCCACCGACATGCCCGAGCCGAGCACCGCGGAGTTCACCTCGCCGGGGCGGAGGCCCGGCCGGAGCCGGAAGCCGCCGCGGCCGTCCTCCTCGACCAGCCGCCGCAGCCGGGTGAGCAGGTTCTCGTCCCCGATCTCGGCCGCCAGCCGCAGCGCGCCACCCCACTGGCGGACCGCCTCCGGCAGCGCCCCGGAGTCGTGCGCCCGCCAGCCCAGTTCGACCAGCGTGCGCAGTTCGGCCTGCCGGACGTGCCCGCTGAGCCGCTCGTCCACCCGGCTGGACAGGGCGGGGTCCTCGGTGAGGTGGCCGAGCACGGAACCGCTCACCCCGGTCCCGTCCGGGGCGATCCGCCCGAGCAACCGGTCCTCGCCCAGCGTCAGCCGGCCGGTGTCGACTTCGAAGCACAGGTGGTACTCGCGCTGCTCGGCGCCCCAGCCGCCGGTCGGCAGTTCGTGCGCGTGCTCGCCGAGCGCCCGCACCTGCGCTGTCATGTCCACTTTGGACGGGTAGACCTGCTTGGCGAAGCGCAGCGAGGTGTAGGGCATGGTGGTGATCCGCAGCCGCAGTTCGGGGAGCACCCGGCCCATCGCGGACTCGATCAGCTGCCGGAAGTCCGCGGCCAGTTCGGCTTCGGCGAGCACCGCGTCGGCCTGGCCGTGCAGCGCGCCGCAGATCCGCTCCAGTTCCGCCGCCTGCCAGTCGTCGCCGATGCCGCGTGCGTCGCAGTCGAACCGGCCTTCGCACGCGGCGAGGGCCTGCGCCAGCCGTTCCGGCGGCTCGGACTCGTTCTTGCCGTCGGTGAGCAGGATCGCGTGCCGCACCGCGTCCGGGTGCGCTTCGAACAACTCCGCCGCCAGGGTGAGCCAGGTGCTCATCGCCGTTCCGCCGCCCGCGACCAGTCCGGGCAGCGCCGCCTTCGCCGCGGCCCTGGTTTCGCCGCTGGCCCGCACCAGGCCGTGTGCCGGGTAGACCATCGACGCGCGGCTGGTGCCGCTCACCACGCCGAAGTGCACGCCGTCGCGCAGGGCGTCGATGGCGACCGCGGTGGCCTGGCGCGCGGCGGCGATCTTCGTCGGCGGCCAGTCCATCGACGCCGAGCAGTCCACCAGCAGCACCTCGGCGGCCTCGGCCGGTGGCTGCCCGCCCACCGCCCGCACGGTGACCACCACGTGCATGGTCTCGTCCCCGGCCGCCAGGTACTTGTTCTGGCTCAGTTCGACTTCGAACTCCGGTGCCTGGTCCGTGGTCATCGCCGTGCTCACCTCAGCGTCATCGGGCGGACTTCGTTGGCACGGTCGACCAGGTCGCCGTACTGGATCTCGTCGCGGGCCTGCCGGGCGATGACGCGGAAGGAGGCTTCCAGCTTCCGCCGCAGGCCGTGCTCGGTCACCGGGTGCCCGAGCAGTTCACCGCCGTCCCACTCCCCGGTGCAGACGGCCCCGGCGTGGTCCAGCGCGGCCTGGCGGACCAGGGTCTTGAGCCGTTCCGCCGCTTCGCCGTCGAGGAACAGCTCCGGCAGCCGCCGCACGGCGTCGGCCAGGTCCGCCCGATCGACCGGGCCCGCCACCCGGATGCGCACCGCGGCGATCCGGGCGGCGTCGTAGTGGCGGGAGGTGCCGGGCACCCGGTCGAGCGCGGCCACCGCACCCGCCTTGTCCCCCAGCCCGAGCAGGCACCTCGCCAGGCCGAACCCGGCCCCCACCTGGGCGTCGTCCCGCGCCCACACGGCCTGGTAGAGGCGCTGAGCCTGTTCCGGCTCGCCGGCGTCCTCGGCGCAGTAGGCGAGCGCGAGCTTGGGCGCGTCCTCGGCGGGCCACGCCTTCCGCACCGCGCCGAAGTGCCGTCGCGCCTCCCCCGCCGCGCCCCTGGCCAGGCAGAGCAGCCCGCGGTGCCAGGCGATCCGCCAGTCGTACCCGGCGGTGCCGCCCAGCAGCACCTCGGCCCGGCCGATGGCTTCGCGGGCGGCGCCGGGGTCACGCAGGGCGATCCGGGCGCGGGCCCGGGTCAGCTCGGCCTCCACCGCGTCGTCCAGCGAGTCCGGCTGCGGCACGGGGAACTTCGACGCGGCCACCTCCGGTGACGGCCTGCCGCTGTCCAGCACGTGATCCGGCTCGGTCCAGTGGGCCAGTCCCGGCACCACGCCGAGCCCGGCGTCGAGCAGCTCCGGGGTGTTCTCGAACCGCACCGACCGCCGCGGCCGCCTGCCCAGGACCTCGCGCCGGACCCCGTCCAGCTGCTCGGACATCTCGGCGGCGCTGGCGAACCGGCGGTCGTAGGTGTCGGTCGCGCGCTCGATCACCTTGCGCAGCGATTCGGTGCCCACGTCGTCGGCTGATCCCCCCGGCGTGGCCTTGAGCAGGGTTTTCAGCGTGTGGCCGACCGAGAAGAGGTCGGAACGCACGGTCAGCCCGTGCTGGCGGCGTTCGTCGTCGTCGATCCGGTAACCGGCGGTGGTCACGGCCACGCTCTCGTGGTCGCCGATCGCCCTGGTGGCCCCGAGGTCGATCACCTTGACCCGCTTGTCGCCGTGGATGACGTTGTTCGGCGTCATGTCCACGTAGAGCAGGCCCTCGCCGTGGAGGTAGTCCAGCGCGGCGAGGACGGCCCTGCCGTAGGTGATCACGTGCTCGACCCGCAGCAGTTCGGGCCGCTTCAGCACGGCCTGCAGCGACAGGCCGCCGACGTGGTCCATCACGATGTACTCGTCGCCGGAGTGCTCGACGAAGTCCACGATCCGCACGATGTTCGGGTGGTCCAGCCGGGTCAGCACGTCGCGCTCCACCTGCGCGAGGCGGCGGGCCCTGGCGTTGTGCTGGTCGACCACGCCCTTGAGCACCACGTACTTGTCCGGCAGGTGGCTGTCGGTGGCCAGGTAGACCCAGCCCAGCCCGCCGTGCGCCAGGCAGCCGAGCACGTCGTACTGGCCGCCGACGCGCTCGCCGGCGGCCAGCTTCGGCCGGAAGTCGAACGGCTCCCCGTCCTCTTCGCAGAACCCGTGCCGCAGCGGTGGTTCACCCCGGAACGGACGGCCGACCGGGCTACCGCACCTGCCGCAGAACTGGTGGTCCACCGGGTACTGCGGGTCGGCCAGCACCAGCGTGGCCGGGTCGGGGGCCTCGACGGCGGGCAGCGACCAGAACTCGTGGTCGCCGGTCAGGTCGCTGTCGGTGTCCCGCCGGGAGCTCACCGGCGCTTCGGCGGGGCGGGCGACCCGCCGGTGCCCGCACACGTCGCAGAAACCGTCCGGCCCGACGGGACGGCCGTGGCAGGTCAGCACCCCGGCGCTCATGCCCGCCCCAGCTTCCGCCGGACCGCGCTGGCGTAGGAGTGCACCAGCGGGACCGCGTCGGGCAGCGAGCACGGCCGGGCGGTCAGCGCCACCTTGGCGGGCAGGTACACCTCGGCCAGCTCCTCGTCCTCCATCAGCCCGTACCGCACGGCCATCGCGTTGTAGGCGCTCAGCTGCCCGCGCAGTTCGTCGAACTGCTCGGCCCTGGCGTCCAGTTCGCGGCGGTAGGCGGTCAGCTGGTCGCGCTGCCGCCGCAGCCACCGCTCGAGCGAGACCAGGCGGCGGTTCACCCGGGTGGGCTCGGCCGAGCCGGTCGCGCCGAGCAGCAACGCCAGTTCGGCGCTGCGCGGCCGGTACTCCGGCAGCGGCTGGATCCGCCTGCCCAGCCTCCGCACCCGCGTCCGCACACCGTCCTCTTCGGACTCGAAGGTGGCGGCGAGCGACCGCAGCCGGTCCAGCCGGGCCGCGTTCTCCTCGCGCTGCCAGTCACGGGCGAGCCGCGCGCCGGGCGCGTTGTCCGCGCTGAACTGGACGATCACCTGCACCCCCGCTCCGAGCAGCGGCAGCACCACTTCGCGCAGCAGCCGCTCCGGCTGGCTCGACCCGTCCACCCCGGCCAGCGCCACGGTGCCCGGCCACCCGGCCCGCCCGCGTTCCTCCTCGATCCGGGCGGACACCTCGGCGGGGCTCATCCCGGTGGTGTCGATGGTGACCATCCGGCCGCCGTTGCCCTCTTCGGCCACCTCGCTGAACCCGCTGTCCATCGCGGTGTCCCGGTCGCTGATCAGCACCGCCAGCGCGCCGGGCGATTCCGGCAGTTCCCTGGTGACGAATTCGGCGAGTTCGGGCACGTACCCGGTGAGCACCCGGACCGGGACCATGTAGGCCAGGCCGGTGCTCTGATCGGTGTACTCGGTGACCACCATGCCGAGCACCGCACCGCTGGCCTTGTCGATCACCCCGGCCCCGCTGAACCCGCCACGCACGCGCTCGCCGGGCAGCGGCGAGTTCAGCTGCACCCACTCACCGGCCGGACCGGCCAGTTCGGCGCCGTTCACCCAGACCCCGTGCTCGTGCGGCTCGGGAAAACCGTAGGTGTGCACCAGCCGGTCACGCACGATCGAGGTGTAGCAGAGCGGCGCACCCGGCACCGGCGGCGATTCGGCCAGCCGCAGCAGAGCGACGTCACCGCCGCCGTCCGCGGCGGGCGGCACCCAGGCCACCACGGTCGCGGCCACCGACGGCTGCCCCGGCAGCCCGACGAACCGGACCGCGGCGGACAACGCGGCGGGATCGGCGCCGGGGTCGCGGGAGAGCACGTGGGCACAGGTCAGCGCGGTGTGTTCGCCCAGGAACATGCCGGCCCCCAGGGTCCAGCCCGCCGGATCGACGATGCTGATCCGCCACGGCTCCCCCGCGGGCCCGGCTCCAGTGCCTCGGGTCGCGCCTTCGTTCCCCCTCACCGCAGGCCACCCTACGGCGGTGGCGGGGTGGCCTGCCGCTGTCTTCACGCATCCGTAATGCGCACCGGGGTGAGATCACCCGTTCTGCGGATGGCCGGTCAGGGTTGGTAGGTGCACAGCGCGCCGATGCTGTTGGACTGCTCCACGACCGTTCTGCCGTCGACGGTGATCTTGCAGGTGTTGTCCTTGCTGCCCGGTTCGAATTCGACCGGGGTGACGGTGACCGAGGTGAAGGCCGGGTCCGCCGTCGTCAGGGTCTGGCTCCAGGTCTTGCCCTCTTCCAGGACCTCCTGCGAGTTCGCGCTGAACCCGCTGCTCCACCGCACGTTCGCCTTGGCGCCCGTGCTGACCTCGAGCACGATCGTGTGCTGCCCTGACGCCGCGGGCGCCGCCGCGTCGGCGGGGGCGGCCCCCGCGTCCACGACCGCGGGCGGGGCGACCGGCGTCGGCAGGCCGCCGGCGGTGTCGCTGACGGCCTTGCCGAACGCGGCCGTCCAGATCACGCAGATCACCAGGCCGATGCCCGAGAGCACGAGGCCGGCGACGGCCATGCCCTTGTTGCCCGCCTGCCCGCGGTTGGCCCGCAGCAATCCGACGATGCCGAAGACCAGGCCCAGGATGGTCAGCGGCCAGGCGATGACCCCGATGAGCGGGATGAACGCGAAGATCAGGCCGACCAGCCCCAGCACGAACCCGGCGGTACCGAGCCCGTTCTTGTGCTGCGACGGCATCTGCATCGCCGGTGACGGCGGCGTGGGAGCGTAGGACACGGGTTTCCTCTTTCAACGGAGCGAAAGCGCGACCGAACGCGGTCGCGCTCTGCGCCCTCCGTCGTCCGGTGGGCCGTGCGCGTCACAGCGGGGCGGGGCGTCCGGGGATAACGGACCGGGGTCGAGGGGATCAAGCTCGCGATCTTTCGCCTGGTGACCGACCGTCAGACCCTCAACTCGCCCGTTACGCAGAGCTAGAAGTTGAAACTTCAATATCACTCGTACGGCGTAACCTCCTCCAGTCCAGAGGCGCTATTCGGGTCCGGCCGCGCTCTGGTCGAACAGGTGGACGGCGTTGCCGGCCGGGTCCAGGAAGGTGGCGCCCTTGCCGTCCGGCATCGCGATCTCGCCCTGCCAGTCGAGTTCCGGGTGCTCCCGGCGGAAGTCGTCCACGCTGTCGACGGCGTAGAAGCCGCCGGCGCCCCAGCGCGGCCCGTCGTCCGGCGGCACGTCGAGCATCAGCTCGACCTCCGAACCCGGGATCCGGAACGCCGCGGTCGATTCGCCCTCCCGCCAGGCTTCCTCGAAGCCGAGCGTGTCGCGGTAGAGGGCGACCGACTCCTTGAGGTCCGCCACGGGCTGGTACAGGAACGTGAGTTTCATGGGCCGAACGTAAACGGTTTATGTTCGACCGTCAACGGGTTATGCTCGGCCCATGCGTGATTGGGTACCGGTCCCCGGTTCGGCGAAGGCCCGCCTGCTCGAAGCGGCCATCCACCAGTTCGAACTCTCCGGCTACGAGGCCGCCAACGTCGTCGACGTGGCCGCCAAGGCGAGCGTCACCACCGGCTCGCTGTACCACCACTTCGACTCGAAGCTCGGCCTGTACCTGACCGTCCGCGAGGAGATGGAGAAGCGGATCGTCGAACGGATGGAGGGCGCGGCCGCGGCGGCGGGCAGCCGAGGCCACCCCGCGGTGCGGGCCGCGCTCCTGGTGGCCTTCGACGCCGCCGTGCGGTTCACCGTCTGCCGCATCCTCGGCGAGCCCGCCCCGGTGGATCGCGACGATCCGGTCGCCGGCGCGTTGCGGCCGCTGCTGACCCAGCACAAGGCCCCCGCCGCGGACATGCTGGCCGCGGCCTGGCGAGCCGCCCTCCTGACCGTCGCCACCGGCACCTCCTCCTCGGCGGCGCGGGCGTCCCTGCACTACGTCCTCGGTCCCCAGTAAGCGAAACGCGTTCAGGAACCGCCGTCACCCCCCTGCTCCCCGGGCGGGCACTATGCGTGAACCGCCGATTTCCCTGCCACGCCCGAAAAAGACCCGAAGCGCCGGGACGCCCGGAGGTGTGAATTCGCCTGGAGCCGGGTTTTCGTTGATCGACCGCGGCCATCCGGACGTGGTGCGGCGCGACCGCGCGGCACACCTGGTGCCCAGGTGCGGCACCAGGCCGATCGATCGAATGGGGTTTCCGATGTATCGAAAGCTGGCTCTCGCACTCGGCGGCCTGGCCGCTCTCGCCCTGGCCGCTCCCGGTTCCGCGGCTGCCGCGGAACGCGGGCCGATGGCGTTCCAGGGAGAAGGCGTCGCCGCGTGCGCGCGACTCTATTACTGCTTCTACGCCGCCACCAACTACAACGTCGGCAGCGCGGAAAAGCAGGTCTGGATGCACAACGACGAGTGGAAGCACTTCGACCTCGATCCCCATACGGGCAAGCCCTTCCTGCCGAGCGCCACCAACCGGGTCTTCTCGGTGGTCAACAACACCCAGCGGACCATCCACTTCCTGGAGTGGAACTTCGTCTCCGGCCCGGGTCACAGCATCTGCATCTCGGTGCCCCCGGGCGAGAAAGTGAAGGACACGCTGAAGTACAGCGACGGCGGCTACGGTTCGGTCGCGTTCGACGACGACCTGCCTTCGAACAACAACTGCAAAGAGGTCAAGTAACCCGTCAAGACACCTTCGCCCGTCGGTGGCACGGATGACAAGCCGTGCCACCGACGGGCGACTGCGTTCAATTCCTTGAAAGAGCAACGACCTTCTTCACTCGAAAAACACGACGGTTCACCCATGAGGAACCGTCACCGCGGTGGATACTTTCCTGGGCGGCGAGAAACGGCTTCCGAGCCCGTCTCCGCTCGCCCGTTCCTCCCTTCGCCTGCGACCAGGCTCACCTCCAGTTCACCAGGACAAGGACATCGATGAAAGCAGAACACCGCTCCCGAGCCGCGTTCACCGCGGCCGCGGCGCTGGCGCTGTCGCTGGCAGCCGCCGCCGCCCCCGTGGCCCACGCCACCCCCGCCCCGAACGGCCAGGTACTGGCCTGGGGAGACAGCAAAGCCCAGCAGCTGGGGCACTACACCACCTCCAGCTACGAGGTGAACCCGACACCCGTCTGCCGGGACAGCAACTGCTCGGCACCGCTGACCGGCGCCATCGACGTCGAAGGGGGCAGCGGGCACAGCGTCGCGCTGGTCCGGGACGGCGACCGGGGCAACATCGTGCTGACGTGGGGCGAGTCGGACACCGGGCAGCTCGGCCGGTACCGGAAGGACACGCGCGTTCCCGCCCCCGTCTGCACCGTCGGCCCGGTGTCGGAGACCTGCCAGCCGCTCAGGGGGGTGAAAGCCATCTCCTCATCGGACGACGCGACTCTGGCCATCCTCGACAACGGCTCGGTCGTCGTCTGGGGCCTGCTGGAGGGCGGCGGCTCCGACCCCCGCTACGTGTGCGACGTGACCGTGGACCACATCTGCGCGTCCGGCGCGAAAGCCGTCTCGGCAGGCGACTCCTTCGGCCTGATCCTGCTGAACAACAACGAGGTGCTCGCCGTCGGGAACAACTCCTACGGGCAACTCGGGGACGGCACCACAGACAGCCGGTCGAAACCCCGCAAGGTGTGGTGCGACTACGACCTGTCCGAATCGCCGTGCCAGGCGAAGGCCATCGCCACCGGTTACTCGCACAGCCTGGCGATCATGCAGGACGGCACCGTCTGGGGCTGGGGCGAAAACCGCGACAAGCAGCTCGGTCCCGGTTCGGCCAGCGTGACCAAGCCGGTGCCCCTCAGCGTCCTGGGCAACCAGCCCGCCGTCATCGCCGTCGCGGCCGGCGCGAGCCACAGCGCGGCACTGCTCGAAACCGGGGCCGTCAAGACCTGGGGATCGGACGAACACGGGCAGGTGGGTGACGGGAAGAACACCTACGACAACACCAGTGGCAAAGCGGCGACGGTCTGCGAGGTGAACGGCACCGGTTCGTGCGACCGGGAACCGCTCACCGATGTCGAGAAGATCGACGCCAACGGGTACTACACGGTCGCGATCAGCCGCGGCATCGCCTATGTCTGGGGAACCGGCAACGACGGGGCCAGGCTCACGGGCGACGCCACGGCGCCGGCCTACTCACCCGCCGTCGTGAAGCGGGAAAACGGGGAGGTGCCGCGGGGCATCACCGAGGTCGGCACCGGCGTGTACCACCTCCTGGCCATCCAGGGCGCCGCCTCCACCGGCTCCGTTCTCGACGATCCCACCAACAACGGTGCGGGCTGGAAGTTCCAGTCCGAGCACAGTGGAAAGTGCCTCGACGTGGGTGACGCCGCCACCATCGACGGGGCCCGCCTCCAGCAGTGGCACTGCCACGGCGAAGGCAACCAGCGGTTCGTCCTCGACGAGCAGCCGAACGGCTCGTACCACATCGTCGCCACCCACAGCGGCAGGTGCCTGAGCGTGCCGGAGCAGGAAGCCGGCAACGGCGGCATCGTGGTCCAGTCCCCCTGCCAGAGCCAGAACCAGGACGAATTCGCTTCGCCGGGTGACCGCAACCAGTTCGTTCTCGAGCCCCGGCAGGACAACCGCTACCGGATCCGGCTCGACGGCACGTCGAAGTGCCTGGACGTGCGCGGCTCGGGCAACCAGGACGGCACCGACGTCATCCTCTGGACCTGCCACGACGGCGCGAACCAGAAGTGGGCACCCCTGCGCTCCTGATTCCTTTTTTGTTTCACCGGAACGAGTGCGGTAGCCGTGGGGGCACCGGGTAGCCGTCGAACGAGCCGCCCGGAGTGAACCGGGTGCGACCCGCGCACCCGCCCCGGCGGCGTGGAGGTAACGCAAAATGATCGTCCGTCGGATCTTCACCGCGCTCGCCACGGGTGCCCTGCTGCTGGTCTGCCCCGCCGTGGCCGGCGCCGCGACCGCCGTGCAGCACGACTGGGAGACGTGGGCCTACTACGAAGCCACCGCTTCCGGCTGGCGGGAATGCCATGAGGACGGGCACGACTACGTGGAGATCGGCATCGCCGACGACCACCGGTGCACGTTCGTCCAGACCGAAGGCAACGCCTACGTCGTACTGTCCGTGCTCCGCTAGTTCTCTGTCCACTCCGGACACCGACCGCCCGGCGACCGGCCCGTGGCCGGCGCGGTCGGTGCCGGATGGCTCAAGTGACGGGCGGCTCGCCTGGAAGGCGGGTCTGCGGGGCGCGTCCGCCGCGATCTGGTCGAGTTCGTCGTCCAGCGTCAGGAAAACCCGCCAGGGCGGGAGTCCGCTCCGGGCGGCGAGGTGGCCCACGAAGGTGACGTCCGCAGCGGTCCACGACGCGTGGGTGCGGGCGAACCGGGCCAGCCGTTCGCCGACGCCTTGAGCGAGCAGCGGCTCGTAGCCCGCCTGCTCGTGCCGGCTCCCCGGCCCGGAAAGTTCCTCGACGTGGACGACCTTCCCGATGTCGTGCGTCGCGGCGCCGAACAACACGGACGACCGGTCGAACCCGGCTGCCGGGTGGTGCTCCTGCACCCAGTCGGCCAGCTGCCACGCCACGTCGTGCACGGCACGCAGGTGCGCGGCCAACCGTGGTGGGGCGTGCAGGGTTCCGAGCAGGCCGGCGGCCCGGTCCGGCAACAACCGCAGCCCCGGGATCGGTGAGCGCCCGGCGCAGCAACTCGGAACTCACCCCGACCACCGTAGCGACGCGGTGGGAATCAGTTCCGGAACGCGTTGATCTGCTGCCAGACGGTGTCGTGTGGGGCGTCGTGGTCGTCGAGGTTGCCGAGGGCCTCGACGGCTTCGATCACGGCCGAGGCGCGGCGGTGCTGGCCGGTGTGCCGTTGCCAGTAATCCTGCGGGACCTTCAGCACCGCGGTGAGCAGGTCACCGCGGTAGAAAGCGCCTTCGGCGAGTGGGGCCGACTCGAGGTGGGTCAGCGCGACGGGGACCAGCGTGTCGAGGCTTTCCTGCTGGAGCAGCAGGACGCGGAGGTCTTCGGCGTCCATGGCCCCGATCGGCTTGTGACGCAGTTCGTAGACGGTTTCCACCAACCTGGTGGCGCCGGCCGGTGGGTTGCCCCAGCGGTGGTTTTCGATTTGCTCGAGGGTGCGCGCTCCGTCCATGGCTCCTCGTGTCAACTGTCCGGTACCCCGCTCACTCAAGATTTTCTCGAGCCCGGCCCTACAGCCGCCGGCGGATCGGAAAACCGGTCGCGGTAACGCTGTCAGCGATCTCCGCCAGGGTGGTGGCGGGGTTGAGCGCGGTCACCACGTCCGCGGTCAGCGGCTGCCCGGCGTAGACGTGCCGCACCGCGTCGAGACCGACCGGCATTTCGTAGTAGTCCTGCGCCCACTCCCGGTACGCCTCGGGGGTGCCGTCGGTCAGCAGGGCGAACAGCCAGCCGGTGTCGGCGTGCTGGCGCCACAGGCACACCGTGACGTACGGCGTTCCGGACTCGTCGTCGGCCGCGCAGGGACTCATCGGCGACTCGTGGTCGAAACCGCGCACGTACGCTCCCGCGGCTCCGAGCAGACCCCCTCGGCAGGCCGTGCCGATCGTGGCCGTCACGACCGCTCCGGCCCGCAGCAGTGGAGCGGTGCCGCCGCGGGATCAGCCGGGGTGCGGCCGAGGTCGTCGGAGTGGCCGGCTTCGAGGCGGGGCCACTGGGCGATGGGACGCCCGCCGATGCGCGTGACGTGCCCGGAACCGGTCCCCCAGTGCTGTGGCCAGCCGCTGGGCGAGTCCTCCCACGGCTCCTGGCGTCCGTAGACGGTGAGGTCCATGAGGGCGTAGCTGTTGTCCATCGTTTCCACGCCACGGCGCGTCGTCCAGTAGGTCTCGAAGACGCGGTCGCCGTCACGCAGGTAGCAGACCAGGTGCATCATGCCGATCTGCCGCCCGACGAGCAGTTCCCCGAGCGAATCCTGCGCGGAGTACCACGGCATCCGCCAGCCCATGAAGTCGCGGTAGCGCCTGCTTTCGCCGTAGGGGCCCTGGCAGAACACCGCGTAGGTGATGTCACGCGAGTGCAGATAGGACAGTTCGGCGACCTGGGTGGCGCACCAGGTGCACCCTTCACACTGCTCCGGCGCGGGCCGGCCCGGGTGCCACATGAAGTAGTAGGCGATCAGCTGGCGTCGCCCGTCGAACGCGTCGAGCAGGCTGACCGGTCCGCCGGGGCCGATCAACTCGATACCGGCGTCCAGCTCGACCACGGGCAGGCGCCGCCGGGCCGCGGCGATCGCGTCGCCTTCCCGGGTGTGCGCCTTCTCCCGGCGCCGGAGCTCGTCGATCTCGGCCTGCCAGGTGCCGCGGTCGGCCACCGGGGGCCGCGGGTGGGTCTCCGTCATCTCTGCCGCCTCCAACTCGTGCTTCATCCGTGTAGCAACCAGTTGGTTGCCAAAGTAAGGCAACCAACTGGTTGCGTCAAGGCGCTCAGGCGGTGCGCGTGATGGTGTCGGCGGGCCGCCCGGTCATGGCCCGGCGGGCCGCGGTGGCGGTGATCGGCAGCGTGATGAGCGCGACGGCCAGGCCGATGGCGGCCAGGATCGCCAGCGGGGCGGTGCCGACCGGGTTGGCGCCGACGACGACCGCGGTGGGCAGGATCGCCGCGCAGGCGACGAGGAGCCCGGCGCCGAGGCCGGTGGCGGCGGCGATCGCGGTCTCGGTGAGCAGGAGCCCGCGGACCTGGCCCCTGGTGGCACCGGCCAGGCGGAGCATGGCCAGTTCCCGGCGGCGGCCGAGGGTGGAGACGGCGACGGTGTTGATCACCGCGATCATCGCGTAGGCCAGCACGACCAGCAGCATGAGCGTGTTGATCAGGGCGTTGACGTCGAGCCCCGCCTGCAATGCGGTTTCCAGGGCCTCCCGGTCCCCGACGGTCAGGCCGGCCTGCGCGTTGCCGGCGACGCCCTGCACCGCCGCCAGGAGCGCGTCGGTGGAGGTGCCTTCGGACGCCGCGACCAGCAGGGTGGCGGGTGCCCGGGCGGTGGTGTGCGCGGCGAGCAGGTCGGCGGGCAGGATCAGGTGCTCGTAGCCGGGCAGGTCGTCGTAGGTGGCCACGACGCCCA